>NZ_LGDE01000036.1 GCF_001279725.1 Streptomyces sp. WM4235
CCCCCCCCGCACCGCCCCCGCCCCGGCACTGCGAGGCCGCATCGGCAGCGGCTTCTCGCCCGACCCCCGCCGCTACCACCTCCACCTCGCCGCCGACTGTCCGCGCTCGCTCCGGGTGACCACCACCCTGCGCCTCCTCGGCCTCGCCGACTGCGTGGGCACCACCGTGCTCGGCGACCCGGACTCCCACGCCGCCCTGCGCGCCGCGTACGAGGCCGCCGGACACCACTACGACGGCACCCTCACCGTTCCCGCGCTCTGCGACACCTGGAGCGGCCGCGTGGTCAGCAACCACACCCCCGACATCCTCGACGACCTGGCCGTCGGTCTCGCGGGCCGCCCCGACCTGGCCCCGCCCGCCCCCGCCGCGCTCGCCGAGGCCGTCCGGACACTCCTGGACGACACCGCGCCCCTGGCCGGGTGGTCGGCCGCCCTCGCCCTGCTGGAACAGCGCCTGGCCCGGTCCCCGTACGCGCTGGGCGACCGGCCGACCGTCACCGACGTGGACCTGTGGGTGGCGCTGCGACACCACCCCGCCCCGGCCGGGGCGGGGCAGTCCGTACGCTCGTACCTGGGTCGCCTCCGCGCCCATCCGGCCTTCCGCTCGGGCGAGTGAATCGGCGGCGGAGGGGGTGCGTGCAACGAATCGCCGCTCGACCCGCCGAATGCGCAACGAATCGATACTCCGAGCGCAACGGTGACGGCTTGTCCCGGTCGAACGCCCGAACGTACCGTCTAATGACCCCCTCCCCACCTGTCACAGAGGTACGCCCATGCCCCCGCTGCGCACCGCCCTCCTCCAGAGCTCCGGACGGCTCGGCGACACCGCCGCGAACCTGAAGGCGCTCGACGAGGCCGCGGCACGTGCCGCACAGGGCGGGGCCGGGCTCCTCGTGACCTCGGAGATGTTCCTGACCGGCTACGCGCTGGACCTCCAGGACATCCCCGGCATCGCCGAACCGGCCGACGGCCCGTCCGCCGTCGCCATCGGCGACATCGCCCGCCGCCACGGCATCGCCGTCCTGTACGGCTACCCGGAGCGGTCGGGCGACGCCGTCTTCAACTCCGCGCAGCTCATCGGCCCCGACGGGACCGCGCTCGCGAACCACCGCAAGACCCACCTCTTCGGCTGCTTCGAGCAGGACGCCTTCACCCCCGGCGACACCCCCGTCGTCCAGGCGGACCTGAACGGCCTCCGCATCGGCATCCTGATCTGCTACGACGTGGAGTTCCCCGAGAACGTCCGCGCGCACGCGCTGGCCGGCACGGACCTCCTCCTCGTCCCGACCGCGCAGATGCACCCGTTCCAGTTCGTCGCCGAGCAGCTGGTCCCCGTCCGGGCCTTCGAGAACCAGATGTACATCGCGTACGTCAACCGCACCGGCCCCGAGGGCGAGTTCGAGTTCGTCGGCCTCAGCTGCCTGGCCGCCCCCGACGGGGTCACCCGCACCCGGGCCGGCCGCGGCGAGGAACTCGTCTTCGGCGAGGCCGACCCGGAACTGCTGCGGGCCTCGCGCGAGACCAACCCCTACCTGCGCGACCGCCGCCCGGGGCTCTACGCCTCGCTGGTCTGACCCACCAGACCCCCGGAACCCCGGACCCCACGGACCCGCCCCCGGTCCGCCCTCCCGCCCCCACCTGCCCGAGTCCGTTCGCAAGGAGCCGTACCCCATGACGTCCACGGTGCCCACCACCGCCGTCCCGCACAGCGACGGACAGCCCCCCATCACCATGTTCGGCCCGGACTTCCCGTACGCGTACGACGACTTCCTGGCCCACCCGGCGGGGCTCGGCCAGATCCCGGCGACGGAGTTCGGTACCGAGGTCGCCGTCATCGGCGGCGGACTGTCCGGCATCATCTCCGCCTACGAGCTGATGAAGATGGGCCTCAAGCCCGTCGTCTACGAGGCCGACCAGATCGGCGGCCGGCTGCGCACCGTCGGCTTCGAGGGCGCCGGCACCGAGGAGCTGACCGCGGAGATGGGCGCCATGCGCTTCCCGCCGTCCTCCACGGCCCTCCAGCACTACATCGACCTCGTCGGCCTGGTCACCGAGCCCTTCCCGAACCCGCTCGCCGAGGCCACCCCCTCGACGGTCGTGGACCTCAAGGGCGAGACCCACTACGCCGAGACCATCGCCGACCTCCCGCAGGTCTACCGTGACGTCGCCGCCGCGTGGAACGCCTGCCTCGACGAGGGCGCCGACTTCTCCGACATGAACACCGCGATGCGCGAGCGGGACGTCCCGCGCATCCGCGAGATCTGGGCCAAGCTCGTCGAGAAGCTCGACGACGAGACCTTCTACGGCTTCCTCTGCAAGTCCGAGGCCTTCCAGTCCTTCCGCAAGCGCGAGATCTTCGGCCAGGTCGGCTTCGGCACGGGTGGCTGGGACACCGACTTCCCGAACTCCATCCTGGAGATCCTCCGCGTCGTCTACACCGAGGCGGACGACCACCACCGCGGCATCGTCGGCGGCTCGCAGCAGCTGCCGCTGCGCCTGTGGGACCGCGCACCCGGCAAGATCGTCCACTGGGCCCAGGGCACCTCGCTGTCCACCCTGCACGACGGCACCCCGCGCCCGGCGGTCACCCGCCTGCACCGCACGGCCGGCAACCGGATCACGGTCACCGACGCCACCGGCGACATCCGCACGTACCGCGCCGCGATCTTCACCGCGCAGTCGTGGATGTTGCTGTCCAAGATCGAGTGCGATGACACGCTCTTCCCGATCGACCACTGGACGGCGATCGAGCGCACCCACTACATGGAGAGCTCGAAGCTGTTCGTGCCCGTCGACCGGCCGTTCTGGCTGGACAAGGACGAGGAGACGGGCCGCGACGTCATGTCGATGACGCTGACCGACCGGATGACCCGCGGCACCTACCTCCTGGACAACGGCCCCGACAAGCCGGCCGTCATCTGCCTCTCGTACACCTGGTGCGACGACAGCCTGAAGTGGCTGCCGCTGTCCGCGAACGAGCGGATGGAGGTCATGCTGAAGTCCCTCGGCGAGATCTACCCGAAGGTCGACATCCGCCGCCACGTCATCGGCAACCCGGTCACCGTCTCCTGGGAGAACGAGCCCTACTTCATGGGCGCGTTCAAGGCGAACCTGCCGGGCCACTACCGCTACCAGCGCCGCCTGTTCACCCACTTCATGCAGGACCGCCTCCCCGAGGACAAGCGCGGCATCTTCCTCGCGGGCGACGACATCTCCTGGACGGCCGGCTGGGCCGAGGGCGCCGTGCAGACCGCCCTCAACGCGGTCTGGGGCGTCATGCACCACCTCGGCGGCACGACCGACACCACGAACCCGGGACCGGGCGACGTCTACGACGACATCGCGCCGGTGGAGCTCCCGGAGGACTGACCCCTCCCGGACCCCGTGACCACGGGCCGCCCCCGCGCGAACAGCGCGGCGGCGGCCCGTTCTCGTGCCCGCGCCCGTGTTCGTTCTCGTGCCCGCGCCCGTTCTCGTGCCCACCGCCCGTCCCCACACCCGCGACACCCGCGGCCCGTTCTCGTGCCCGCCGCCGTCTCGTCACGTCCGCCGCAGCCAGATCGACTTCCAGCGTTCCTCGCGGGCGGCGGCCACGGCCGGCTCGAACCCGGTGTCCCGCCCGCCGAGGCCCACCCCGCACCCCGCGCACAACCGGTACACCCGGTGGCCGGTGCGCAGCTCCCGCGTGCCGCGGTCCCGCGCGCAGACCGGACAGACGGGCGGCGGCCACGGGCCGGCGCCGGCGCGCAGGATGCTCGGCATCACGACCGGGAGCGGCGCGTCCGGGTGGAACCCGGGGTCGGGGCAGTGGAGCCGACGCCAGGGTTCCGGTGGACGGGGGACGCGCACACCGGCCCGCTTCTGCGCCCGACGCAGTTCCTGCCAGGGGCGGAACGCCGCGAGCCAGATCTCGCGCGCCGCGTGCAGCTCCTCCACCGCCCGCACCACCGCGTCCGGGTCCCGTTCCGGGTCGGCGGGGATGCGGGCGGTGCGCGCGAGGTGGTCGAAGGTGGCGCGGAATCCGTACGGGGCGAACTCCGTGACGCAGGTGCGCAGTGCGGCGAACCGTCGCCGAGGCGTACGGGTCGGGTCGAGGGCCCGCAGGCGATGGGTGGCGAAGCTGCTCACCGGGGGAGCGTAGCCGGCGGCCCTTCCCGCCCGCACGGGGGTTTCAGCCGCGCGGGGTGAGCAGACAGCGGCCGACCAGTCCGACGCCGGCGTCCAGGGAGTCGGTGAACTCCTCGGCCAGTTCGGGGACGCGCCGCAGCGTCCACAGCAGGCGGGCCGCGGACCAGGCGCCGGCCCGGGCCCGCTCCAGGCTCCACGACCCCACGAGGTGGGTCAACGGGTCGGCGATCTCCAGCAGGTCGGGGCCCGGCATCAGGTCCTCGCGGATCTGCTCCTCCAGGGAGACCAGGGTGTCGCCTACCCGGTCGAAGTCCCCTTCCAGCGCGGCCGGTTCACAGCCCAGGTGACGGCAGGTGGCCACCACCGCCAGCGCCAGGTCGTGTCCGATGTGCGCGTTGATGCCCGCCAGCGCGTGCTGGAGCGGCCGGATCCCGGGGTGTCGGCGGTATTGGAGGAGCGGACGCCAGCAGGCCGGGGCCCGGTCCGCCTCCACGGCCGCCAGGTAGCGCTCGGCGAAGCACACGCTGAGGGCCTGAGCCCTGCGCGGGGCGGGGAACGCCCCGCGCGCGAGCCGTTCGTGCAGCGTCTGCGTCACCGTCAGGTACACCCGGTTGAAGACGGCCACACCGTCCTGCGCGGGGAGCCGCTCGTCCAGGGCGCGCATCCGCGCGAGCACCGCTTCCATGGGAGGCAGCGTCGCAGCAGGAGCGCGCCGCGTGGGGAACTTGGCCGTACCCTTCGCCGGTTCGGGCGAAGCGGCGTCAACCCCGCTTGTCCCCGGGCCCGTCCCCGCCCTCCGGACCGTCGTAGTCGGAGGCACCCGAGTCGAGCGGCGGCTCGTCCCGCTTCATGTGCGCCGGGGCGAAGTACCGCAGCGTGTGGTAGCCGGTGATCACCACGACGGTGCCGAGCGCGATGCCGCCCAACTCGAAGCTGTCGGTGATGTTCAGCGTGACGCCGCCGATGCCGATGATGATGCCCGCCGCGGCCGGCACCAGGTTCAGCGGATTGCGCAGGTCCACCCGGCCGCTGATCCAGATCTGGGCGCCGAGCAGGCCGATCATGCCGTAGAGGATCACGGTGATGCCGCCCAGCACCCCGCCGGGGATGGCGGCGACGACCGCGCCGAACTTCGGGCACAGGCCGAAGAGCAGGGCGAAGCCGGCGGCGGCCCAGTAGGCGGCCGTCGAGTAGACCCGGGTGGCCGCCATGACGCCGATGTTCTCGGAGTAGGTGGTGTTGGGCGGGCCGCCCACCGCCGTCGACAGCATCGACGCGGCCCCGTCGGCCGCGATGGCGGTGCCGAGCTTGTCGTCGAGCGGGTCACCGGTCATCTCGCCGACGGCCTTGATGTGTCCGGCGTTCTCCGCGATCAGTGCGATGACCACGGGCAACGCGATGAGGATCGCCGACCATTCGAAGGCCGGCGCGTGGAAGCTCGGCAGCCCGATCCAATCGGCCTTGGAGACCCCGGAGAGGTCGAGCCGCCAGTGGTCGACTTTCTCCGGCCCGCCCGCGGTCGAGTGGATCTTGCCGAAGACCAGGTCGAGGATCCAGGAGAGCGCGTACCCGAAGACCAGGCCCAGGAAGATCGCGATCCGGGACCAGAAGCCCCGCAGGCACACCACGGCGAGTCCGGTGACCAGCATGGTGAGCAGCGCCGTCCACTGGTCCTGCGGCCAGTACGTCGAGGCCGTCACGGGCGCCAGGTTGAAGCCGATCAGCATCACCACCGCGCCCGTCACCACTGGCGGCATCGCCGCGTGGATGATCCGCGCCCCGAACCGCTGGACCGCGAGGCCCGCGAGGAACAGCGCCACGCCGACCACGAACACCGCGCCCGTCACGACCGCGCTGTCCCCGCCGCCCGCCCGGATCGCGGCCGCGACCCCGACGAAGGCGAGCGAACAGCCCAGGTACGAGGGGACCCGACCGCGCGTCGCGAGCAGGAAGATGATCGTCGCGACGCCCGACATCATGATGGCCAGGTTCGGGTCCAGGCCCATCAGGACCGGCGCCACGAAACTCGCCCCGAACATGGCCACGACGTGTTGGGCGCCGAGCCCGGCGGTACGCGGCCACGACAGCCGCTCATCGGGCCGCACCACCGCGCCGGGGGCGGGCGTCCGCCCGTCTCCGTGCAGGGTCCAGCGCACGCCGAAGCCCATGTTCCACCACTCCCGTTTCACCGACCGGTCAACCATCCGGGCCGCACCGCGTGTCGAACCACGGGAGCCAGCCGACATATTACGGCCGGATTCCAACGGTTTCGTCCCGGTTGGTCGCGGCGACCTTGCCGGCCGCGGGCTTCGGGCGCAGCACGGCCGCCCCCACCACCAGCGCGAACGCCAGCAGGGTGACCAGACCGAAGGAGACCACGAGCGAGGTCGCGTCCGCCACCGCGCCGATCGCCGACGGTGCGATCAGACCGGAGGTGTACGTGATCGTCGCCACCCCCGCGATGGCCTGGGCGGGCGCCGGACCGCTGCGCGCCGCCGCCGCGAACGCCAACGGGACCACGACCGCGATGCCCAGCCCGATCAACCCGAACCCCGTGAGGGCCGCCGCCGGATGCCGCACGGTCACCACCAACACCCCGCCCAGGGTGGCCAACACGCCGCCCACACGGACGGTGCGCACGGCGCCGAACCGGTCCACCACGCGGTCCCCGACGAGCCGCGCGACGGCCATCGTCAGCGCGAACGCGGTGGTCGAGGCGGCGGCGAGACCCGCGTCCGTGCGCAGCACGTCCCGCAGGTACACGGCGGACCAGTCGAGACTGGCGCCCTCCGCGAAGACCGCGCAGAAGCCGATCGCGCCGATCAACAGCGCCGACCTCGGGGGCAGGGCGAAGCCCGGCGGCGCCTCCGCGTTCTCCGCGCTGCGCAGGTCGAGCACGCCCCGTACGGCGATCAACCCGGCCGCGGTCAGCGCGAGCGCGGCGATCAGGTGGTGCAGGCGGGCGTCGGCACCGGTGTGGGCCGCGAGCGTGCCCGCCGCCGAGCCGACGAGGGCGCCCACGCTCCACATGCCGTGCAGCGAGGACATGATCGAGCGGCCCATCCGGTTCTCGGTCTCCACGCCGAGCGCGTTCATGGCCACGTCGGCCATGCCCGCGCTCGCCCCGTAGACGAAGAGCGCGAGGCAGAGCGTCACGAGGTTCGGCGCGAGGCTCGGCAGGATCAGCGAAAGCGTCCACATCGACAGCAGTCCGCGCAGCGCGGCGCGCGCGCCGAACCGGTGGTTGATCCGCCCGGCCAGCGGCATCGCGAGCGCCGCGCCCAGGGCGGGGAAGGCGAGCGCGAGCCCCAGGGTGCCGGCGCTGAGCTGCGCGTGGTCCTGGATCCAGGGGATGCGGGTGGCGAAGGAGCCGGTGACGGCGCCGTGGGCGCAGAACACGGCGGCTATGGCGAAGCGGGCATGGCGCAGTCGCGCCGGGCTGAGGTCGGTTTCCCCGGTCATGACACGCAAACTATCAGGGACCCTGCCTGATGGTTAATGCCCCGGGACTCCCTAAGATGGGCGCCGTGACCCCTGCCAAGGCCCTGACGGCCGCCGCTCCCTCGCCCGCGTCGCCGAGCACGGCCCGAGCCATCAACGACCGGCTCGCCCTCGGACTCCTCCAGTCCGAAGGCCCCCTCACGGCCACCCAGCTCAAGCACCTGACCGGCCTGTCGCGTCCCTCGGTGGCCGACCTCGTGGAACGACTCGCCGAAGCCGGCCTGATCGAGGTCGTGGGGGAGTCCGGGGAACAGCGGCGCGGCCCCAACGCCCGCCTGTACGGAATCGTCGCCCGCCGCGCCCACCTGGCCGCCCTCGACGTCCGCACCGACAGCGCCACCGCCGTCGTCACCGACCTGCTGGGCCTGCCACTGGCCGAGGTCTCGCTGCCGGTCGACGCCGTCGAGGAGGCCGTGGACCGGCTGGCCGCCCTGACGCGCGAGGTCGGCGCGGACCCCCTGCACACCGTGGTCGTCGGCGCTCCCGGGCTGGTCTCCCCGGACAGCGGCCAACTCGGCGACACCCTGCGCCTGCCGTCCTGGCACCGGGACCTCGTGGCGGCCCTCCGGCGACGGCTGCCGGCCAAGGTGGTCGTGGAGAACGAGACCAACCTCGCCGCCCTCGCCGAACAGCGGATCGGCGCGGCCCGGGACGTGGACTCCTTCGTCCTGCTGTGGTTGGGCGCCGGTGTGGGCGCGGCGGTGGTCCTGGACGGGCGGCTGCGCCGGGGGGCCTCCGGCGGGGCGGGGGAGATCGGCTTCCTGCCCGTACCGGGGACCGCCGCACTGCCGTCCGACACCGACTGCGGTGGAGGCTTCCACGCGCTGGCCGGACGCCGGGCCGTCACCGCGCTGGCGGTCGAACACGGCTTCCGGGGACCGGCGGAGGAGGCGGTCGCCGGAGCCGCCGGCGAGGCGTTCCTGGACGCGCTGGCCGAACGCCTCGCGATCGGGGCGGCAGCCGTCGCGGCGGTCCTCGACCCGGGCTGCGTGGTCCTGGCGGGCGAACTCGGCCACGCCGGCGGCCCCGCGCTGGCGGCCCGCGTCGCCGCCCGCCTCGGCACCCTGACCCCGGTCACGACGGAGGTCCGCGCCACGGTCCTCGGCGGGGCCGCGGTACTGGCGGGAGCCAGACTGGCCGCCCGCGAGGAGGCGCAGGCCGTGCTCTTCGGCGGCTGACCCCACCCGCGCCCGGGCGGACCCCACCGGGCCGGACCCCATCCGCCCGCCCCCACCCGGCCCGCCCGCACCCCCGCCCGGCCCCGACGCGCCGGCACCGACGCGCCGGCACCGGGCCCGCTGGCACCCGATGCACCCGGCCGGGGCTCGCCCCCGCTCGGCCCGCCCGCGCTCGGCCCGCACCGCTCCCGCACGCCCGGCGCACGCGCACGGCTACCGCCGGGCCAGGAACTCCGCGAAGGTGCCCCGGCCCACCGCGTGCGACGGGGCCAGGTTCCCGCCGCGCCGGAAACCGGCGTACGCCCGGCCCGCGAGCGGCAGCGCGACGATCCGGCGCCGCCTGCCCGTCGCCTTCAGGTACGCGCGCGCCAAGTCCGGCAGGCTCCGGATCTCCGGGCCGCCCATGTCGTCCACCCGCCCCGCCGGGACGGGCACCGCCAGTTCCGCCAGCCGGTCCGCGACCTCCTCGACGGCGATCGGCTGTACCCGGACCCCCTTCGGCAGCGGCATCACCGGGAGCTTCGCCGCCGCGCCCACCACCTGCGCGACCAGGTCGTGGAACTGGGTGGCCCGCAGGATCGTCACGCCCAGCCCCGAGGCCTCCAGCAGCCGCTCCACCTTCAGCTTGGTCACGTAGTAGCCGAGCGGCACCACGTCCACGCCCACGATCGAGATGTAGACGATGTTGGTCACCGTCCCGGCCCGCCGGGCCGCCTCCACGAGGTTCCCCGCAGCCACGTCGTCACCCCCGCGCGGGGAGCTCGCGCAGTGCACCACCACCTCCGCGCCGCGCAGCGCCGCGTCCAGGCCGGATCCGTCGGTCAGGTCCACCGGGTGGTCGGGCGCGTGCCGGCTGAGGACCCGTACGTCGTGCCCCGCCGCCAGCAGCCGCGTCACGACGAACGAGCCGAGGTTTCCGGTGCCTCCGGTGACGACGATCGTGTTCATGGTGTCCCTTCCTTCCCGAGAGGGTGCGTTCACCAGCCTGGACCGGACAGCCCCCCGGAATGTGACAGCTGTCGTCGCAGGAACCCCAGCTTCTCCGGGTTGACCACCACCCGCGCGCCGCTGACCAGTCCATTCTCGAATTCCGGCAGGAACACCGCCACCTCGCCGAAGACCAGCGCCGGCGCCCCGTTGACCTCCGCGAAGGTGACCGACTCCTCGCCGACGAACTTGCGCAGCGCGCCCACCAGGAAACGGGCCACGTTCTCCCGGCCCAGGATCGGCCGCCGGGCCGCGCCCACCACCCCGCCGCCGTCCGACACGTACCGCACGTCGGTGGTGAGCAGGTTCTCCAGCCGGGCCAGGTCCCCGTCGCGCGCCGCGGCCATGAAGGTCTCCACCAGCCCCCGCCACTGTCCGGGATCGGGTTGGAACCGCGGCCGGGGGGCGTCCACCCGCTCCGCCGCCCGCCGGTGCAGCTGTCGGGAGTTGACCTCGGTGACGTCCAACAGCCCGGCGATCTCCCGGTGTCCGTACCCGAAGGCCTCCCGCAGCACGTACACGGCGCGTTCCTTCGGCGTCAGCCGCTCCAACAGCACCAGCAGGGCCATGGAGACTCCGTCCCGCCGTTCCGCCGAGTCCAGCGGGCCGAGCGTCCCGTCCCCGGTGAGGACGGGCTCCGGGAGCCAGGGGCCGACGTACTCCTCGCGGCGGGCGCGCGCGGAGGTGAGCCGGTTGAGGCACAGCCGGGTGACCGTCTTGGCCAACCAGGCCCCCGGGTGCGCGATCGGGTCGCGGTCGGCGCCGTTCCACCGCAACCAGGCGTCCTGTACGACGTCCTCGGCCTCGTGGGCGGAGCCCAGCATGCGGTAGGCGATGCCGAACATCCGTTGCCGGTGTTCCTCGAAGCCCGCTCCGGTCGCGGCGTTGTCCGTGATCACGGAACCAGACTACGAGCGGACGCGCGAGGACCCGGTGGCCGCCGGGCCACCGGGTCCTCACACTCGTCGGGTCAAGCGGGCAGACCGGGGGTCAGCACGCGCCCTGGTCCTTCCAGACGCCCCAGTCACCGGTGGTGCCGGGCTCCTCGTTCTGCGTCCACCAACCGGCCTTCCAGTTGCGGCCCTTGTGCGAGACCACGTTGCCGCTGTTGTAGACCTGACCCGCGACGTACGCCGGGTTGGTGCACGTGCCGCCCGGAGGCGTCGTCGGGGGAGTCGTCGGCGGGGTGGTGGGGGGAGTG
>NZ_LGDE01000037.1 GCF_001279725.1 Streptomyces sp. WM4235
TGAGGTGGCCGGGAGGCCGTTGGCCTGGCGGTACTGGGCGAGGGCGTCGAGGAAGGTGTTGCCGGCCGCGTAGTTGGCCTGGCCGGCGTTGCCGATCAGGCCGGCGATGGAGGAGTAGAGGACGAAGGCCGACAGGTCCAGGTCCTTGGTGAGGTCGTGGAGGTTCCAGGCCGCGTCGACCTTCGGCGCGAGGACCTTCTCCAGCCGCTCCGGCGTCAGGTCCGACAGGACGGTGTCGTCCAGCACGCCGGCCGTGTGGATCACCCCGGTGAGCGGCTGCTCGGCGGGGATCGCCGCCAACACCCCGGCCAGCGACTGCCGATCGGTGACGTCACAGGCGGCCACGGTGACCTCCGCCCCCAGCCCGGTCAGCTCCGTACGCAGCTCCTCGGCGCCCGGGGCGTCGATGCCGCGTCGGCTGAGGAGCAGCAGGTGCCGTGCGCCGTGTTCGGTGACCAGGTGTCGGGCCAGTACGCCGCCCAGCGCGCCGGTCGCGCCGGTGATCAGGGTCGTGCCCCGGTCCCAACGCGGCGTGATCGCCTGCGCGTCCTGACTCGTACGGGCCAGACGCGGCACGAACAGCCGCTTCCCGCGCACCGCGATCTGCGGCTCGCCCGAGGCCAGGGCCCCGGCCGGCAGGGTGTCGCCGTCCAGGTCCACCAGGACGATCCGCCCCGGGTTCTCCGTCTGCGCCACGCGCAGCAGACCCCACACACCCGCGTGCGTCAGATCGGTGACGGGCTCGCCCGCCGTGGCGACGGCGCCCCGGGTGACCACCACCAGCGTGGAACTCTCGAACCGCTCGTCGCCCAGCCAGAACTGCGCCGAGGAGAGGGTCTCGCGCAACGCGGCCCGCGCGGCCTCGGCCGGCTCGCCCTCGACGGCGCCCGGAACGAGCACCACCGTGGCGGGCACCGGTCCGGCCTCCGCCACCGCCTCCAGATCGGCGTACGGGAGACCACCGGGCACGGCGAGGTCACCGACCACGGCCCAGCCCGCCGCGGTGCCCGCGACCGGGTCGGAGGCCGGCAGGGCGTTCCACGCGACGCGGAACAGTCCGTCCCGGGCCGTCGACGCGGCCTCGCGCAGCGCCTCCTTCGACACCGGGCGCAACAGCAGCGACTCGACGGTCGCCACCGGGGCGCCCGCCCCGTCGGCCACCGTCAGCGAGGCCACCAGCGTGTCGGTGTCGCGCCCGGACAGCGTCAGCCGCACCCGCAGCACGGAGGCGCCCACGGCGTGGACGCTCACCCCGGACCAGGAGAACGGCAGCCGCGCCTGCCCCGACTCGAAGGCGACACCGGGCAGCAGCGGGTGCAGCGCCGCGTCCAACAGCGCCGGGTGCAGCAGGAACCGTCCCGCGTCCGCCCGCCCGGCGTCCGGCAGCCGCACCTCGGCGTACACCTCGTCGCCCGCGGTCCACAGCCGGGTCAACCCCTGGAAGGCGGGGCCGTACGCGTACCCCAGCGCGTCGAGCCGTTCGTACACCCCGTCGAGGGAGACCTCGGTCGCGCCGGCCGGCGGCCAGGCCGTCAACGGCTCACCGGTGGCGCCGGCCGAGGAGGCCAGCACCCCGTTCGCGTTCGGCGTCCACGGCCGGTCGGCCGCCAGGTCGCCGTCGTCGGTCCGGGAGAAGATCTCCACCGTGCGGCGGCCCGCCCCGTCGGCCTCGCCGACCACGACCTGGACCTGTGTACCGCCCTGCTCGGGCAGCACCAGCGGCGCCGACAGCATCAGCTCCTCGACCCGGTCCACCCCGAGCTGCTCGCCCGCCCGGGCCGCCAGCTCCACCAGCCCGGTGCCGGGGACCAACACCGTCCCGTACACCGCGTGCTCGGTCAGCCAGGCGTGGGAGCGGCGCGAGAGCCGCCCGGTGAACAGGTACTCGTCGCGGTGCGCCGACCCGACGGCCGCGCCCAGCAACGGGTGACCGGTCGCCGCCAGCCCCAGCCCGGCCGCGTCGGCCGGGGTCTCGGGGGCGTCCAGCCAGTACCGCTCGTGCTGGAAGGCGTACGTCGGCAGGGTGACGGTCCGCGCGCCCGGGAACAGCCTCGACCAGTCCGGCTTCGCCCCCCGCATCCGCAACATGGCCATCGCCGCGACGACGGTCTCCGTCTCGGGCCGGTCCCGGCGCAGCGCCGGGGCCGACGCCCCGGCCTCCTGCTCCAGGGAACCCTGCGCGAGCGCCGTCAGTACCCCGTCGGGGCCCAACTCCAGGAAGTCGGTGACGCCCTGGGCCTCCAGGTACCGGATGCCGTCGGCGAACCGCACGGCCTCCCGGATGTGGGTGGCCCAGTACTCCGGGGAGGTCAGCTGTTCGTCGGTGGCGAGGGTGCCGGTGACGTTGGAGACGACCGGGATGCGCGGCGCGTGGAACGTCAGCCCGCCGGCGACCTCGCGGAACTCCTCCAACACCTCGTCCATGTGCGGGGAGTGGAAGGCGTGCGAGACCGGCAGCCGCTTGGTGCGGGCGCCCTTCGCCCGCCATGCGTCGCAGATCTCGTCGACGACCGCCGAGTCACCGGAGACCACCATCGCGTCGGGGCCGTTGACCCCGGCGATGGCCACCGCGTTGCCGTACGGGGCGATCGAGGCGCGCACCGCCTCCTCGCCGGCCTGGATCGCGGCCATCGCACCGCCCTCGCGCGCGGCCTGCATCAGCCGGCCGCGTTCGGCGACCAGGCAGCAGGCGTCGCCCAGTTCGAGGACCCCCGCGAGGTGGGCTGCGGTCACCTCGCCGATGGAGTGGCCGAGCAGGAAGTCGGGCGTGAAGCCGTGGTGTTCGAACAGCCGGTACAGGGCCACCTCGATGGCGAACAGCGCGGCCTGGGTGAAGGAGGTCTGGTCGATCAGCGCCGAGTCCGCCGAGTGCTCCGGAGCGAACAGCACGTCCTTGATCGGGCGGGCCAGCTCCGAGTCGAACCGGGCACACACCTCGTCCAGCGCCTTCGCGAAGACCGGGTTCGCGGCGTACAGCTCGCGGCCCATGCCCAGGCGCTGGCTGCCCTGGCCGGTGAAGAGGAACGCGGTCTTGCCGGGCCGGGCCGAGCGGCCCCGCACGACGTTCGACGCGGACTCCCCGTGCGCCAGCGAGGACAGACCCCGGATCAGGGTCTCCCGGTCCGCGCCGACGACGGCCGCGCTGTGCTCCAGCACGGCGCGCCCGGTGGCCAGCGAGGAGCCGATGTCGGCGGGGGACAGCTCCGGGTGGTCGAGGACGAAGCGGTGCAGTCGCGCCGCCTGGGCCGCGACGGCCTTCTCGTCCCTGCCGGACACCAGCCACGGCAGCACACCGGCCGCCTCCGGCTCCGGGGCGGGACCGCGCCGGGCGGGCGCCGCCGGAGGCTGCTCGATGATGACGTGCGCGTTGGTGCCGCTGATGCCGAAGGAGGACACGCCCGCGCGGCGCGGGCGGCCCGCCTCGGGCCAGGGCGTCTCCTCGGTCAGCAGCGCCAGCGACCCCGCCTCCCAGTCCACGTGCGGGGACGGCTCGTCCACGTGCAGGGTCCGGGGCAGCACCCCGTGCCGCATCGCCTCGATCATCTTGATGACACCGCCGACACCGGCCGCGGCCTGACTGTGCCCGATGTTCGACTTCAGGGACCCGAGGTACAGCGGGCGGTCCTCCGGCCGGTCCTGCCCGTACGTCGCCAGCAGGGCCTGCGCCTCGATCGGGTCGCCGAGGGTGGTGCCGGTGCCGTGCGCCTCCACGGCGTCCACGTCGGCCGAGTTCAGACCGGCGTTGGCCAGGGCTTGGCGGATGACCCGCTCCTGCGCCGGCCCGTTGGGCGCGGTCAGGCCGTTGGACGCGCCGTCCTGGTTCACGGCGGTGCCGCGGATCACCGCGAGCACGGTGTGCCCGTTGCGCTTGGCGTCGGAGAGCCGCTCGACGAGCAGCAGACCGACGCCCTCGCTCCAGCCGGTGCCGTCGGCGCCCGCCGCGAAGGACTTGCAACGCCCGTCGGGCGACAGGCCCCGCTGGCGGGAGAACTCCACGAAGGTGTTCGGGCCGTTCATCACGGTCACGCCGCCCGCCAGCGCCAGATCGCACTCACCGGAGCGCAGCGCGTTCGCCGCGAGGTGCATCGCCACCAGCGAGGAGGAGCAGGCCGTGTCCACGGTGACCGCCGGACCCTCCAGCCCGTACGTGTAGGACAGCCGGCCGGAGATGACGCTGGACAGGTTGCCCGCGAGCAGGAAGCCCTCGAACTCCTCCGGCACCGACGGCAGCCGCGAGGCGTAGTCGTCGTACATGGCGCCGGTGAAGACGCCGGTGTGCGAACCGCGCAACAGCGCCGGGTCGATGCCCGCGCTCTCGAAGGTCTCCCACGCCGTCTCCAGCAGCAGCCGCTGCTGCGGGTCGGTCGCGGTCGCCTCGCGCGGGGAGATCCCGAAGAACTCGCGGTCGAAGAGGTCCGCCTCGTGCAGGAAGCCGCCCTCACGGACGTACGAGGTGCCCGTCCGCTCGGGGTCCGGGTCGTACAGGCCCTCCAGGTCCCAGCCGCGGTTCACCGGGAACGGGCTGACCGCGTCCACCCCGTCGGCGACGAGCCGCCACAGGTCCTGCGGGGACCGCACCCCGCCCGGGAAGCGGCACGCCATCCCGACGACGGCGATCGGCTCGTCCGAGGCGCCCTTGGCGCGGGCCCTGACGGCCTTCGCCGGCGCGTCGTCCGCCGAGACCTTCGACAGCAGGTACGCGGCCAGCGCGCCCGGCGTCGGATGGTCGAACACCGCCGTCGCCGGGAGACGCAGGCCGGTGGCCGCTCCGAGCCGGTTGCGCAGGTCCACGCCGGCCATCGAGTCGAAGCCGATCTCGCTGAACGCCCGCTCGGGGTCGATGGACGCGGCGCCCGCGTGCCCGAGGACCGAGGCGACCGTGGACCGCACGAGGTCCCGTACCGCCTCCGCCCGCCTGTCCTCGGGGAGGCCGGCGATCTGCCCGGCCCAGCCCGACGCGGCGCCGGCGCCCGCCCCGGCCTGTCCGGCGCGGCGGGTCCGGGTGCGCACCAGCCCCCGGTACAGGGCGGGCGGCGTCTCGGAACCGGTGCGCAGCCGGGCCGGGTTCAGCGCGACGGGCACCAGCAGCGGTTCGGTGGCGTTCAGCGCCGTGTCGAACAGGGCCAGACCCTGCGCGGGGGTGAGCGGGGTCATGCCCGCCCGGTCCCAGCGGGCCAGGTCGGCGTCGGTGAGCCCGGCGCCCATGCCGTGACTGGAGTCCCACAGGCCCCAGGCCAGCGAGGTCGCGGCCAGACCGGCGGAGCGGCGGTGCGCGGCGAGGGCGTCCAGCCAGGTGTTGGCCGCCGCGTAGTTGCCCTGACCGGCGGTGCCGGTGACACCCGACACCGAGGAGAACAGGACGAACGCCGCCAGGTCCAGGTCCCTGGTGAGCTCGTGCAGGTTCCAGGCCGCGTCCACCTTGGGCCGCAGCACCGCGGACACCTGCTCCGGGGTGAGGGACTCGATCGTCGCGTCGTCCAGGACACCGGCCGTGTGCACCACGGCCGACAGCGGGTGCTCCGCGTCCACGGCCGTGAGCAGCGCGGCCACCGAGGCGCGGTCGGCGGCGTCCGCCGCTACCACCCTCACCTCGGCGCCGAGCGCGCCCAGTTCGGCCGCCAGCTCCCGCGCGCCCGGGGTGGCCGGGCCGCGCCGGCTGCTGAGCAGTAGGTGCCGGACCCCGTGCTCGGTGACGAGGTGGCGGGCGAAGAGCGCGCCGAGGCCACCGGTGCCGCCGGTGACCAGGACGGTTCCCGAGGCCCCCAGGATGGGAACCTCGGGGGTGGTGATCGCCGCCGCGCGGGCCAGCCGGGGGGCGAACGACTCGCCCGCGCGGACCGCGAGTTGGGGTTCGCCGGTGGCGAGGGCCGCGGCGAGCGTCGCGTCGTCCGTCGCGCCGTCGGTGTCGACGAGCACGAGCCGGTCCGGGTGCTCGGACTGCGCGGAGCGGATCAGCCCCCACAAGGGGGCCGCGTCCAGGTCGGTGACGTCCTCGCCGGGCAGCGCGGCGACCGCGCCGGCGGTGACGAACACCAGCCGGGAATCGGCGAACCGTTCGTCGGCCAGCCACTCCTTGACCAGCGCGAGCGCCCGCAGGGTGGCCAGGTGCGCGCCCTCGGCGCCGGCGGCGCCGGAGCCCGCGTGCCGGACCAGCACGGTCGTCGCACCGGCGGCGGGGGCCAGGTCCTCGCCCACCTCGGTCCAGTCGACCGACGCCTCGGCGGCGCTCACCGGCTGCCAGCGCACCTCGTACAACGAGTCGTTCGCGCCGTCCGCGACCGAGGTCAGGGCCTCCTTGGCGACCGGGCGCAACGTCAGCGCGTCCACGTCCGCGACGGGCGCGCCCGCCCCGTCCGCCAGCGTCAGACGGTACGTGTCGGTCCCGGCGGGCGAGATCCGCACCCGCAGCTCGGCGGCGCCCGCCGCGTGCAGGGAGATCCCCGACCAGGCGAACGGCAGCCGGAGCCGGTCGCTCTCGCCCTCCACGGCCGCGTCCAGCACCAGCGGATGCAACACCGAGTCGAACAGCGCCGGGTGCACGCCGAACCGGCCGGCGCTCTCCCGGTGCGCCCCGGGCAGCCGCACCTCGGCGTACAGGTCCTCACCGGCGCGCCAGAGCGCCGTCAACCCCTGGAAGGCGGGGCCGTACGCGTACCCCAGCGCGGCGAGCCGCTCGTACACGCCGTCCAGCGGCTCGGCGCTCGCGCCGGCCGGCGGCCACGCGGACAGGTCCGCGTCCTCGGCCGGTACGACGGCCTCCGCGAGGGCGCCCGTCGCGTGCCGGGTCCACGGCCGGGCCTCGCCCTCGCCGCCGTCGGGACGTGCGTGGACGGAGAAGGGCCGCACCCCGGACGCGTCCGGGGCGCCCACCGCGACCTGCACCCGCACGGCCTCGCGTCCGACGAGCGGCAGCGGGGCCTCCAGGGTCAGTTCCTCGACGCGGGTGACACCGAGGTGGTCGCCGGCCGCGACGGCCAGCTCCAGGAACGCCGTCGCGGGCACCAGCACGGTCGTGCCGATCGCGTGGTCCGCGAGCCACGGGTGGGAGCCCACCGAGAGCCGGCCGGTGAACAGGGCGTCCTCGCGGTCCGCGAACTCCACGCTCGTGGAGAGCAACGGGTGCTCCGAGGCGTCCAGCCCCAGGCTGCGCGCGTCGGTGGAGGCGGTCGGCGCGAGCCAGTACCGCTCGCGCTGGAAGGCGTACGTCGGCAGCGGGGCCGGCGTGGCGCCCGGGAAGAAGGTCCCCGCGTCGAAGGTGCCACCGGCGGTCCACACCCGGGCCAGGCCGGTCGTGAGCGTGTCGGCCTCGGGGCGGCCCGTGCGCAGCAGCGGCACGGCCACGGCCCCGGTGTCCTCCAGCGCGCCCTGCGCCAGGGCGGTCAACACGGCGTCCGGGCCGACCTCCACGAACAGGGTCGTACCCTGCGCGGCCAGCTCGCGGACGGCGTCCAGGAACCGCACGGCGGCGCGGATCTGCCCGGTCCAGTAGTCGGGGGAGGTCAGTTCGGCCTCGGTGGCGACCGCGCCGGTGACGGTGGAGACGATCGGGATCGCCGGCGCCGCGAAGGCGACGTCGGCCGCGACCGCGCGGAACTCCTCCAGGATCGCGTCCATGTGCGGGGAGTGGAAGGCGTGCGAGACGGTCAGGCGCTTCGTCTTGCGGCCCTGCTCCCGCCACAGAGCGGCGATGGCCTCGGCGGCGTCCTCGTCACCGGAGATCACCACGGAGGACGGGCCGTTGACGGCGGCGACGGACACCGCGTCCTCGTGGCCCGCGAGGGAGGCGGCGATCTCCGCCTCCGTGCCCTGGACGGCGATCATGGCGCCGCCGGGACGGGCCGACTGCATCAGCCGGCCGCGGGCGGCCACCAGCTTCGCGGCGTCCGCCAGGGTCAGCACCCCGGCGGCGTGCGCGGCGGACAACTCGCCGATCGAGTGCCCGGCCAGCAGGGCGGGCACCACCCCGTGGTGCTCCAGCAGCCGGAACAGGGCCGTCTCCACCGCGAACAGGGCGGGCTGCGTGTAGGTGGTCTCGTCCAGCAGCGCGGCGTCGGAGCTGCCCTCCGCCGCGAAGAGCACCTCGCGCAGCGGCCGCTCCAGCAGCCCCTCGAAGGCGGCGAACACCTCGTCGAGGGCGCGGGCGAAGACGGGGTGGCGGGCGTACAGGTCACGGCCCATGCCGAGCCGCTGGGCGCCCTGGCCGGTGAACAGGAAGGCGGTCCGGCCGGTGCTCGGGACAGCGCCGGTGACGACGGCGGGCGCGTCGGAGCCCGCGATCAGCGCGTCGAGCCCGGCGAGCAGGGCGTCGCGGTCCTCGGCGAGGACGACGGCGCGCTGCTCGAAGGCGGTACGGGTGGCCGCGAGCGCCAGCCCGACGTCCGCGAGGTCCGTGTCGGGAGCGGCGGCGTGGGCGCGCAGCCGCTCGGCCTGGGCGCGCAGCGCCTTCGGGTCGCGGGCCGACAGCAGCCAGGGCAAGGCCAGTTCCGGCGCGGCGGGGGCCTCGACGGAGGTCGCGGGCGCGGGCACCGTCTCGGGGGCCTGCTCGATGACGACGTGGGCGTTGGTCCCGCTGATCCCGAAGGAGGAGACGGCGGCGCGGCGCGGCCGACCGGTCTCGGGCCACGCCCGTTCCCCGGTGAGCAGTTCCACGGCGCCCGCCGACCAGTCCACGTGCGGGGACGGCTCGTCCACGTGCAGGGTCCCGGGCAGCACGCCGTGGCGGATCGCCTGGACCATCTTGATGACGCCGCCGACGCCGGCCGCCGCCTGCGCGTGACCGATGTTCGACTTCAGCGAGCCGAGGAACACCGGGGCCAGACCCTCGCGGTCGCTGCCGTAGGTGGCCATGACGGCCTCGGCCTCGATCGGGTCGCCGAGCCTGGTGCCGGTGCCGTGCGCCTCCACGGCGTCCACGTCCGAGCCGGTGAGACCGGAGTCGGCCAGCGCCTGGCGGATGACCCGCTGCTGCGCGAGACCGCTCGGGGCGGTCAGGCCGTTGGAGGCGCCGTCCTGGTTGATGGCGGAGCCGCGCAGCACCGCGAGGACGGTGTGTCCGTTGCGTTCGGCGTCGGAGAGCCGCTCGACGAGCAGCAGGCCCACGCCCTCGGACCAGCCGGTGCCGTCGGCGCCGGCGGCGAAGGACTTGCAGCGGCCGTCGGGGGCGAGGCCGCGCTGGCGGGAGAACTCCACGAACATGCCGGGGGACGACATGACGGTCGCGCCGCCCGCCAGGGCCAGGTTGGTCTCGCCCGATCGCAGCGAACGGATGGCGAGGTGCAGGGCGACCAGCGAGGAGGAGCAGGCGGTGTCGGTGGTCACCGCGGGGCCGAGCAGCCCCAACTGGTAGGCGATCCGGCCCGACATCACGCTGGTGGTGCTGCCGGTGAGCACCGAACCCTGGACGCTCTCGGGGGCCTCGTACATCCGGGGCCCGTACTCCAGCGCCGTCGCGCCGACGAACACGCCGGTCCGGGAGCCGTGCAGGGACTCCGGGCGGATCCCGGAGCGCTCGACGGCCTCCCAGGCGGTCTCCAGCAGCAGCCGCTGCTGCGGGTCCATCGCGAGGGCCTCGCGCGGCGAGATGCCGAAGAAGCCGGCGTCGAACTCGGCCGCCTCGTGCAGGAAGCCGCCGCGCCGCACCGCGCTCTTGCCCGGGCGGTCGGGGTCGGCGTCGTACAGGTCCTCGTCCCAGCCGCGGTCGACGGGGAACCCGGAGACGGCGTCGCCGCCCTCCGCGACCAGCTTCCACAGCTCGTCGGGGGAGGAGATGCCGCCCGGGAACCGGCAGGCCATGCCGACGATCGCGATGGGCTCGTCGGCGTCGGCGGGACGGGTGAACTCCTCGGCCGACACGGCCGCCCCGGCCAGCTCGGCCCCGATGAACGAGGTGAGCGCCAGCGGCGTCGGGTGGTCGAACAGCAGCCCGCCGGGCAGCCGCAGGCCGGTGGCATCGGCCAGCGCCTTGCGCAGCTCGGTGGTCATCATCGAGCTGAAGCCGAGCTTCTGGAACGGGGTCCGCGGCTCCAGCACCTCGTCCGGCCCGTACTCCAGGATCGCGGTGACGTGCGAGGTGACCAGCTCGGAGACGGCGCGGTCCCGCTCGGCCTCGGACAGCCGGGCGAGGCGCGCGCCGAGTGCGCCGCGCGGGCCGGCGGCCGGCTCCTCGGCGGTGTCGGCCCCCGGGAGGGGCAGCGGGGCCGTCTTGCGGGCGGCGGCGTCGAACCAGTGCCGGCGGCGCTGGAACGCGTACGTGGGCAGGGAGACCCGACGGGCGCCGGTCCCCGCGTACAGCACGCCCCAATCGACGTCGGCGCCGCGCGTGAACGCGGTCGCGACGGCCGTCAGCAGCGTCTGCACCTCCGGGCGCCCCGCGCGCAGTGCCGGGGTGCCCTCGGCGAGGGCGCTGAGGACGGCGTCGGGGCCGATCTCCAGGAAGGTGTCGGCGCCCAGCGACCTCAGGGTGGCGACCGCGTCCGCGAACCGGACGGCGCCGCGGACCTGGTCGGTCCAGTAGCAGGGGGTGCGCAGGTCGTCGCCGGAGGCGAGCTTCCCGGTGAGGGCGGAGACGACGGGGATCCGCGGCTCGTTGTAGGTGAGGTCCTTCGCCACCTTGTGGAAGGGCTTGAGCATCGCGTCCATGTGGGGGGAGTGGAAGGCGTGCGAGACCGTCAGGCGCTTGGTCTTGCGGCCCAGTTCGGCGAGCTTCTCGGCGACCTTGAGGGCGGCTTCCTCGTCGCCGGAGACGACGACGGAGGTCGGGCCGTTGACGGCGGCGATCGAGAGCCGGTCCTCCAGGCCTTCGAGGAGC
>NZ_LGDE01000038.1 GCF_001279725.1 Streptomyces sp. WM4235
GGCCGACGGGGACCGCGTGCACGCCGTGATCCTCGGTTCGGCCGTGAACAACGACGGCGCCGACAAGGCCGGTTACACGGCGCCGAGCGTGAGCGGGCAGAGCGCCGTGATCCGCGAGGCCCTGTCCGTCGCGGACGTGGCCCCGCGCAGCATCGGGTACGTCGAGGGCCACGGCACGGCCACGCCCATCGGGGACCCCATCGAGGTCGAGGCCCTGACGGCCGCCTACCGGGCGGCCGACGACCGGCCGGACGCCGCGCCCGGGGCCTGGTGCGGACTCGGTTCGGTGAAGTCGAACCTGGGCCACCTGGACACCGCGGCCGGGATCACCGGCTTCATCAAGGCCGTCCAGGCGCTGCGCCACGGCCGGATCCCGGCCAGCCTGCACGTCGACGCCGCGGAGCCCGGCGTCGGGCTGTCCGGCAGTCCGTTCTTCGTGCCCACCGACCTCACCGACTGGCCGGTCACCGACGGTCCGCGGCGGGCCGCCGTCAGCGCCTTCGGGATCGGCGGCACCAACGCCCACGTCATCCTGGAGCAGGCGCCCGCGACCGCCGACGCCCCGGCCGGGGCGTCACCGGCCGGGGCGCCGGTCGACGTACCGGTCGCGCTGCCGCTGTCGGCGCGCACCTCCACCGCGCTCGACAGCGTCGCCGGCCGGCTCGCCGACCACCTCGCCGCGCACCCCGAACTCGCCCTCGCCGACGTCGCGCGCACCCTGCGCGACGGCCGGCGCCGGCTCTCGCACCGCCGGGTCGTCCTCGCCCGTGACACCGCCGGGGCCGTCGCCGCCCTGCGCGGCGGCGACCGCCGCGACCGCGTGGGCGCCCGCACCGGGCGCGACGACGCGCCCGTGGCCTTCCTGCTGCCGGGACAGGCCGCCCTCGTGCCGGGCACCGCCGACGGCCTGCACCGCGCGCACCCGGTGTTCCGCGAGGCGCTCGACGAGTGCGCGCGGATCCTGCGCCCGCACCTCGGCGCCGACCTGACGGAGCTGCTGCGGGACGGTGACGCGGATCAACTGCGCCGCACCTCGATCGTGCAGCCCGCCGTGGTCGCCCTCGGGTACGCCCTGTCCCGGCTGTGGGCGCACTGGGGTGTCCGCCCGACCGCGCTGCTCGGTCACAGCCTCGGCGAGTTCACCGCCGCGCTGCTCTCGGGGGTCGTCGCGCTCCCGGACGCGCTCGCGCTGGCCGCGACCCGGGGCCGGTTGATGGAGGAGATGCCGCCGGGCGCCATGCTCGCGCTGCCCCTGGGCGAGGCGGAGGCGGCGGGGATCGCCGCCGCGCACGGACTGGACCTCGCCGCCGTCAACGGCCCGGCAGCCACCGTCCTGTCCGGGACGCATGACGCCGTCGAGCGGGCCGCCGCCGCGCTCGCCGAGCGGGACGTGCGCGCGCTGCGCCTGCCCGTCGACCGGGCGTTCCACGGCGCCCCGTGCGGGCCGGCCGCCGCCCGGTTCGCCGAGGAGCTGGCCGCCGTGCCGCTGCACGCCCCGGGCATCCCCTTCCTCTCCGGGGTCACCGGCGACTGGATCACCGCGGAGCAGGCCGGCGACCCGGCCTACTGGGCCCGGCAGATGCTCTCCCCCGTGCGGTTCCACGACGGCCTGGGCCGGCTCCTCGCCCTGGACGAGGACCTGGTGCTGGTGGAGAACGGCCCCGGCAGCGTGCTCACCGACCTGGTCCGCTCCGCGGGCGCGGGCCCCGCCGAGGACGCCGCCGCGGCTCGGACCGGTGCCCCTCGTCTCGCGCCGGCGCCGCTGCCCTCGCGGGGGCGCCGTTCGGCCGACGACGAGCCGGCGAGCGCGGTCCTCTCCCTCGCCGGGCTGTGGGCCCACGGCGCCCCCGTCGTCTGGGAGCCCGTCGGCGCCGACGCGCGCCTCGCGGGCCTGCCCGGCTACCCCTTCGAGCGGCTGCCGCACTGGATCGAGCCCGGCCCGGCCGCCCCGGCCGCGAGCGCCGCGTCCCCGGCCTCGGCCCCGGCCGGGGCGTCGGAGGCCGACGCGGTGCACGCCCGTATCGTGTGGCGTCCGCTCGGCCCCGGGGTCGAGGTGCCGGCGGACCCGTTCGCGCGCCGCCAGACCTGGCTGGTCCTGTGCGACGCCGAGGGCGCCACGCAGCCGGTGATCGACCTGATCACGGCGCGGGGACAGATCGTCACCGTCGTGCGGCCCGGCCCCGAGTACCGTCGGGTGCGCCGCGGCGTGTACGAGATCGACCCGGGCGACCCGAGCCAGTACGCGAAACTGCTGGCCGACCTGCGCGGGCTGGTCCGCCCCCCCACCGCGATCGTCCACGGCTGGGGCCTCGCGCCCGCCGCCGACGACGGGACGCAGGGGTACTTCGGCCTGGTCCGGCTGGCCCGCGCCATGACCGAGGCGAGCGTCGTCAACGACGTGCGCCTCGGGGTCCTCACGGCCGGCGCGTTCCGCGTCCTCGACGGCGAGCGCCCCGACCCCGCGGCGGCCCTGCTCAGCGGCCCGGTGCAGGTGCTGCCCGAGGAGTACGCCAACCTCCGGTGCGCCCAGGTGGACCTCGCCCCGGGCGCCCGGCTCGACGCCGAGTCGGCCCTCGACGTGCTCCGGGCGGTCGTCGCCGCCCCGGCCCGGCTGCTCGCGCTGCGCGGCGCCGACCTGCTCACCCGCGCCGTCGAGCCCACCCGGCCCGTCGCCCCCGCGTCGTCCGCCGGGTCCGCGCCCGGCGCGGTCTGGGTCGTCACCGGCGGCTTCGGCGGCATCGGTCGCACGCTGGCCGGCCATCTGGCCCGTACGGCCGGAGCGCGTATCGCCCTGTTGGGCCGGCACCCGGTCACCGACGAGGACGAGGGGCCCGCCGCGGAGTTCGTCGGGGACCTGCGGGCGCGGGGCACCGAGGTGCTCTGCCTGCGGGCGGACGTCGCGGACGCGCACTCCCTCGCCGAGGCGCTGGACCGCGTGCGCGAGACCTTCGGCGGCATCGACGGCGTCGTGCACGCGGCCGGCGTCCCCGGCGGCGGTTCCGTGGAACTGCGCGACGACGACGAGGCCCGCGCGGTGTTCGCCCCCAAGACCGCGGGCATCCGCAACCTGCTCGCCGCCCTGCGGCCGGGCGAGGCGGGCACGCTGCTGCTCTGCTCCTCGCTGGCCACCCTCGTGCCCACCTACGGGCAGGCCGACTACGCGGCGGCCAACGCCTACCTCGCGGCGGCCGGCGAGGCCGAGGACGCGCGCGGCGAACGTCGCGTCATCACGGTGAACTGGGACATGTGGGCCTCGGTCGGCATGGCGAGCGACGCCGAGGTCCCGGCCGACCTGCGCGCCCTCCAGGAGCGCATGCTCGCGGGCGCCCTCACCCCCGCCCAGGGGACGCGGGCGTTCGCCGCGCTGCTCGAAGGCCCCGGCGGCCAGGGCGTGGTGGCCCGCGCGGGCGCGGAGGTCACGGACGACGGAACGCTGCGGCTGACCGCCGAACCGACCGCCGCCCGCCCCTCGACCACCCTGCTGCCGCGCCCGGAGCTGGCCACCGCCTACACCGCGCCGGGCACGCCGACCGAGGAGCGCCTCGCCGAGATCTACGGCGAGATGCTCGGCATCGACCGGGTGGGCATCCACGACGACTTCCTGGACCTCGGCGGTCATTCGCTGCTCGCCGCGCAGGTCGTGGCGCGGTTGCGTGCCGAGTTCGGGGTGGACGTGCCCGCCCGGGCGTTCTTCGAGGGCGGCCGTGTGGCCGATCTCGCCGTGGACATCGAAGACCGTATTCTCGCCGACCTGGAGAACCAGTGACCGACTCAGCAGGCCGCCCCCCGGCGGACGCCGGACGCGCGGAGCGCCTGGCCCGGCTCACTCCGGAGCAGCGCGCCAGGTTCGAGGCACGTACCCGGGGGAACGCCACCGCGCCGACCGCGCCGGTCGCCGTGCCGGTGACGCCGCGGCGGGACACGGATGTCCCCGCGCCGCTCTCCTTCGGCCAGGAACGACTGTGGTTCCTTGATCAACTCACTCCGGGGCTCGGGGTGTTCAACGAGTACGTGGCGCTGCGGCTGACCGGTCCGTTGGACCGGGCGGCGCTGGACGCGGCGCTGAAGGGCCTCGTGGTCCGACACGAGGCGCTGCGCACCGTCGTCGACCCCTCGGGCGAGCGGCCGGTACAGCGGGTGCTGGACCCGGCGCCGGTCTCGGGTCCGGGGTCGGAGCCGGTACTCACGGTGGTGGACCTCGATCCCGGTGCGGCCGACGGGATCGACGCCGCCGAGCGGGAGTTCGCCGAGCGGGAGGCCCGCCGGCCCTTCGACCTGGAGGGCGAGCGGCTCTTCCGGGCCGTGCTGATCCGCTCCGCGCCGGACCGCGCCCTGCTGGTCGTGGTCAACCACCACATGGTGGGCGACGCCTGGTCGCGCGCCGCCCTGGTGGGGGGGTTGGGCGGGGGCTCCCGCGCGTTCCTCGACCCCCTGCCCGGCGGCGCCGGCCCCCCGGGGGGGGGGCGGGAGCCGCTGCCCGTCCAGTACGGCGACTGGGCCGCGCGGCAGCGCGTCGAGCTCACCGACGAGGCGCTGGCGCGGCCGCTCGACTACTGGCGCGAGCGGCTCGCCGACGCCCCTCCGCTGCTCTCCCTGGCCACCGACCGCCTTCGCCCCGCCACCCCCTCGCACCGCGGCGGTCGGGTGCACCTCACCCTGGACCGGGAGCTGACGGAGGGCATCGAGGAGGCCGCCCGGCAGGCTCGGGCCACGCCCTTCATGGTGACGCTCGCCGCCTGGCAGGCGGTGCTGATGCGGCACTCCGGACAGCAGGACGTGGTCGTCGGCGTGCCGACGGCCGGTCGGGACCGTCCGGAACTGGGTGGCATGGTCGGCATGTTCATCAACACCCTGGTGATGCGCACCGACCTGGCCGGGGACCCCACGTTCGGTGAGCTCGTCGGCCGGGCGCGGGAGACCGCGCTGGGCGCCCTCGCCCACGCCGAGGTGCCCTTCGAGCGTCTGGTCCGCGATCTCAGCCCGGACCGCGATCTGAGCCACGCGCCGCTCTACCAGGTGCAGTTCGGCTACCGGAACGTGCCCGCTCCCGCGATCTCGCTGCCCGACGTGGCCGTCGAACTCGTCGACCTGGACAACGGGCTGTGCCGCACCGACCTCAGTCTCGAACTCGCCCGCTCGGGAGAGGTCACCACCGGGGTCTGCGAGTTCAGCGCCGACCTGTTCGACGCGGACACCGTGCGGTCCTGGACCGAGACCCTGGAACGCGTCCTGCGGCGCGGTACGGCCGACCCGTCGCTGGCGCTCTCCGAGCTGCTGGCGCTCACTCCCGCCGAGGAGGCGCTGTCGGCGCTCGCCGGCGACGGCGGACCGCTGCCCGCGGACGCCGAGGACGTGCTCGTGTCCCTCGCCCGCGCCGTGCGCGAACGGCCGCACGCACCGGCCCTGTTGTCGGGTTCGGACCCCGACGGGCCGGCGCTCGCCTACGGCGCGCTCGACGCGCGGATCGAGGAGATCCGGGCCCGGCTGCTGGCCGCGGGCGTCCGTCCCGGGGACCGGGTCGGCGTCTGTCTGCGGCGCGGCGCCGATCTCGTCGCCGCGCTGTTCGCCGTGCTCCGGGCCGGGGCCGCGTACCTGCCGCTCGACCCCGGCTATCCGGCGGAGCGGATCCGCTTCGTCCTGGAGGACGCTTCCCCCTCGGCCGTGCTGGTGCACGCCGGGACCCGGGACGCCGTGCCCTCCGGGGCGCCGCTGCTCGACCTCGACGCGGCCGACACGGACACGGTGCCGTCCGCGCCCGCCGCCGACGGCGGGTCGCACGACCCCGAGGCCCCCGCGTACGTCATCCACACGTCGGGTTCCACCGGCAGGCCCAAGGGCGTGGTGGTGCTCCGGCGCAACCTCACGGCGTTCCTCGCCGCGATGGACCGGATCGTCACGGGCCGGAACGACGCCCGGGGCGCGAGCGGGGCGGACGCCGAGCCGATCACCTGGCTCGCCGTCACCAGCGTCTCCTTCGACATCTCCGTGCTGGAACTGCTGTGGACGATCAGCCGCGGTCACCGGGTGGTCGTGAGCCCCGACGCGGGGACCTCCACCGGCGTCGCGCGGCGGGCCGCCGAGCCCGCGCCGACCACGGCCGCGCCCGTCGTCGTACCGGAGTTCAGCCTCTTCTACTTCTCCAGCGACTCCGAGGCGCACGCCCCGGGGCCGGCCCAGTACCGGCTCCTCATGGAGGGCGCCCGGTTCGCCGACACGCACGGCTTCAGCTCCGTGTGGCTGCCGGAGCGGCACTTCCACGCGTTCGGCGGGTCCTATCCCGCGCCGTCTGTGCTGGCCGCCGCCCTGGCGCAGAGCACCGAACGGATCGGGATCCGGGCCGGCAGCGTGGTGCTGCCGCTGCACCATCCCGTCCGGGTCGCGGAGGAGTGGTCGGTCGTCGACAACCTCTCCGGGGGCCGGGTCGGCCTGTCCTTCGCCTCCGGCTGGCACGTGGACGACTTCGTCCTCGCCAAGGACGCGTACGAGGACCGGCAGAAGCTCATGGTCGAGGGCATCGACGAGGTGCGCAGGCTGTGGCGCGGCGACCGGGTCGCCTTCGAGGGGCCCTCGGGCCGCAGCGTGGACGTGGCGGTCATGCCGCGCCCGGTCCAGCCCGAACTTCCCTTCTGGCTCACCTCGTCCGGCAATCCCGAGACCTGCCGCAAGGCCGGGGAGATCGGCGCACGGCTGCTCACGCACCTGCTCGGCCAGAGCGTCGAGGAGCTGACCGAGCGGATCTCGATCTACCGCGAGGCCTGGCGGAGCGCCGGTCACGCGGGTGAGCCGCACGTGACGCTGATGCTGCACACGTTCATCGGGGACGACGCGGAGGACGTGCGGGCGCACGCCCGGCAGCCGTTCCGCGACTACCTGCGCTCCTCCGTCGGGCTGATCGAGAAGATGGCGGCCACCCTCGGCATCGACGTCCGCGCCGACGACTTCAGCGCGGACGACCAGGAGGCCCTGCTCGACCACGCGGCGGCCCGCTACCTCACGGACGGCTCCTTCATCGGAACCGTCGAGGACCGGCTGCCCCTCCTGGGGCGGCTCGCGGGCGCGGGCGTCGACGAGGTCGCCTGCCTCGTCGACTTCGGTGTCGACCCCGACGCGGCGCTCCGCGCGCTCACCGGCCTGGCCGCGCTGCGTTCGCGGGCGCTGAACCGGTCCGAACCGGAGGCCCGCGCGACGGAGTCCGGGGAACCGGACGCGGAGGAGGTCCCGTTGACCTCGCTGATCCGCGCCCACGGCGTGACGCACCTCCAGTGCACCCCGTCGCTGGCGCGCGTCCTGCTGGACGAACCGGACGCGGCGGCGCTCGGCGGGCTGCGCCGACTCCTGCTCGGCGGGGAGGCCCTGGACGCGGACCTCGCGCGCCGGCTGCACGAGCACCTCACCGGCTCGCTGCTGAACATGTACGGGCCGACCGAGACCACCGTGTGGTCCACCAGTGACACCGTGGACCCGGTGTCGGGCGCCGTCACCATCGGCCGCCCCGTCGCGGGGACGACCGTACGGGTCCTGGACGAACACGGCCGCCGCACGCCCGTCGGCGTGCCCGGCGAGCTGTACATCGGCGGCGCGGGCGTGACCGCGGGCTACCTCGGGCGCCCGGAACTCACCGCCGAGCGCTTCGTGCCGGAGCCCGCCGCGGCGTCCCGCCCCGACGGCGCCGGATCGGCCGAGACCCGCCTGTACCGCACGGGTGACGTCGTCCGGGTGCGGCCCGACGGCCGGTTGGAGTACCTGGCCCGCAACGACGACCAGCTCAAGATCCGTGGTTTCCGGATCGAGGCCGGCGAGGTCGAGGCCGCGCTGACCGCCGTGCCCGGCGTCCGCCAGAGCGTGGTGACCGCGCACGGGCTCGGCACCGCCCGGGCGTCCTTGATCGGGTACGTGGTGCCCGATTCCCCGGACTCCCCTCCGGCCGCCGCCGACCTGCGTGCCGCGCTGGCCGCCCGGTTGCCCGGCTTCCTCGTGCCCTCGCGGTTCGTCGTGCTGGACGCGCTGCCGTTGACGAGCAACGGCAAGGTGGACCGGGGAGCGCTGCCGGCGCCCGACACGGACCGCGCCGTCGGCGGCGCGTACGTCGCGCCCTCCACCCCCACCGAGGAGCGGATCGCGGCGATCTGGCAGCAGGCCCTCGGCGTCGAACGGGTGGGCGTCCACGACGACTTCTTCGAACTGGGCGGCCACTCGCTGCTCGCCACCCAGGTCGTCGCCGGGATCAGGCGCGCGTTCTCGACCCGGCTCCCGCTGCGCACGCTGTTCGAGGCGCCGACCGTCTCGGCCCTGGCCCGCGGCGTGGACGCGCGGGCGGACGGCGCCGCCGACCCCGGCGACGACACGGAGCGGTCGGAGCGACCGGCGGCGCTGCTGCCGGACCCGGCGACCCGGCACGAACCGTTCCCCCTCACCGAGGTGCAGCGCGCCTATTGGATCGGCCGCAGCGGCGCCGTCGGCGGAGACGTGTCCTGCCACCTGTTCGTCGAGCTCGACGTCGACGACGTGGACCTGGACCGTCTGGAAGGCGCCTGGCGGTCCCTCGTCCGACGCCACGACGCCCTGCGCCTGGTCGTCGACACGGACGGCACCCAGCGCATCCTCCCCGAGGTGCCCGACTACCGCATCGAGCGCGCCGACCTGCGCGCGCTGCCGGCCGCCGAGCGCGAGACACGGTTGCGGGCGATCCGCGACACGATGTCCCACCACGTGCTGCCCGCCGAGACCTGGCCGCTGTTCCAGATCCGGGCGAGCCACACCGACGGGGGCGCGGCCCGGCTGCACTTCAGCATCGACACGCTCATCGCGGACGGCGGCAGCGTCCAGATCCTGCTGCGCGAGCTGCTCGCCGTCTACCGGGGCGAACTCGTCCCGCACGCGATGGAGTTGTCCTTCCGCGACTACGTCATGGCCGAGCAGGCCCGACGCACGGGGCCCGGGCACGAGCGTGACCTCGCCTACTGGCGCGAGCGGCTGGACACCCTGCCGCCGGCGCCGCCGCTGCCGCTCGTCAAGCAGCTCGGGGAGCTGGCCGAGACCCGGTTCCGGCGGCGCGAGGCGCACCTCCCGGCCGAGCTGTGGTCCCGGCTGAAGGCGCGGGCCGCCGCCGCCCGGATCACCCCGTCGGCGCTCGCCCTGGCCGCGTACGCCACCGTGCTCGGCACCTGGTCGTCCAGCGACCGCTTCACCCTCAACCTGACCCTCTTCAACCGGGTCGGCGACCATCCCGAACTGAACACGCTGGTCGGCGACTTCACCGCGCTCAGCCTGTTGGAGGTGGACCGCGCGACCAGCGGCTCCTTCGAGGAGCGGGCCCGCGCCGTGCAGGAGCGGCTCTGGGAGGACCTGGACCACCAGCTCGTCAGCGGCGTGCGCGTGGCCGGCGAACTGGCCCGCCGGCGCGGGGTGGCCGCGGCGGCCATGCCCGTCGTGTTCACCAGCGAACTCGGCGCGGCCGACGCGGGCGGCACCCCGCCGGCCGGGCTCGGGGCCCGGGTCGCGCACACCATCACCCAGACCCCGCAGGTCTGGCTCGACCACCAGATCAGCGAGGACGAGGGCCGGGTGCGGCTCACCTGGGACGCGGTGGAGGCGCTGTTCGCGCCGGGGACGCTGGACGACATGTTCGGCGCGTACACCGGCCTGCTGACCGCGCTCGCGACGGACGCCGACGCCTGGGGCGACCCGCACCGCGAGGTGCTCCCCGACGACCAGGTCGCCCGGTACCGGGAGCTGAACGCCACCGACGGGCCGCTCCCGGACGGGCTGTTGCACGAGCCGTTCCTCGACCGGGCCCGCCGCTCGCCCGGCCGTACCGCGGTGATCGCCGCGAACGGCACCCTCACCTACGGCGGGTTGGAGGAGGCCTCCCGGGCCGTCGCCCACGCCCTTCGCGCGGCCGGGGTCCGCCCCGGCGACCTGGTCGGCGTCCTCGCGGACCGGGGCTGGGAGCAGATCGCCTCGGCCATCGGCGTGCTCCGGATCGGGGCGGCCTACCTCCCGCTGGACGACGGTCTGCCGGCGGCCCGCATCGCCGGTTCGCTGCGGCACGCGGGCGCCTCGGCCCTGCTCGTGCCCCCGGCCGCGTCCGTCCACGAGCGCGTCCCGGACGGCGTCGCCGTCGTCCGCTTCGACGAGGCCCTCGCGTCCGCCGGCCGCGACGCGGCGCTCGAACCGGTGGCGACGGATCCCCGCGACCTCGCGTACGTGATCTACACCTCGGGTTCGACCGGGGACCCCAAGGGCGTGATGACCGATCACCGGGGCGCCCTGAACACCGTCGTCGACATCAACGAGCGCTTCGGGGTGACCTCCGAGGACCGGGTGTTCGGGCTGTCCTCGCTCGGCTTCGACCTGTCCGTGTACGACCTCTTCGGCACGTTCGCCGCCGGCGCCACCCTGGTGCTGGCGGGACCCGGGGAGGACCGCGACCCGGTGCGCTGGAACCGGCTCGTCGGCGAGCACGGCGTCACCGTCTGGAACTCCGTGCCCGCGCTCATGGAGATGCTGCTCGCCCACACGGCGGGCAACGGCGCGGCCACCGCCGAGAGCCTGCGCCTGGTCATGCTCAGCGGGGACTGGATCCCGGTGGGCATGCCCGACCAGGTCCGGGAGGTCGCCCCGAAGGCGCGGGTCGTCAGTCTCGGCGGC
>NZ_LGDE01000039.1 GCF_001279725.1 Streptomyces sp. WM4235
ACACAGTGGTTACACGATTCATTGACACGTGTAACCCCGCTGTCACACCCCGACCGACGGCGTGTGGGCCCGCGTGTCCAGCCGTGCCGCCGCCCTGGCGCGTCCCGTCGCACCCCGCCACCGCGACAGGGCGGCGCGCACCCGCGCCTCCCCCCGATCCCTCCGCATCCCCCGTCAGCCGCACGCAGACACCGCCCAGGAGGGCACCGTGGCCCTTTCCTCCCCCGGCACCGGCACCGCCGGCGCCACCCCCGACGCGTCCGAGAGACCCGCGAAGTCCGGCCCCGGTCGCGGCCTGCTCCCGCTCCTGCTCGTCGGCAACACCGCCATGTACTCCCTGTACATCGGCGTGGCCGGCATCCTGCTCGCCCTCCAGGTCGAGCACATCGACCCCGTGCACAAGGTCGCCAACTTCGGCCTGATCGCGGGGGTCTCGGCCGTCTTCGCGACGATCTTCAATCCGGTCGCGGGCGCCCTGTCCGACCGCAGCGGACGGCGCGATCCGTGGATCCTGGGCGGTGGACTCGCCGCGCTCCCGGCCATGTTCCTGCTGGGGTTCGCCGACACGATCCTGCTGATCACGATCGCCTGGTGCCTCGGCCAGGCCGTCATGAACGTCTACCAGGCGGCCATCACCTCCGTGGTCCCCGACCGGATCCCCGCGACCGCCCGCGGCAAGGCCTCCGCCGCCGTCGGCCTCGGACTGCCCTTCGGATCCACCCTCGGCGCCCTGCTCGGCGCCACCTTCTCCGAGGACTACCGCACCGGATACCTCGTGTTCGGCGCGATCGTCGCGGGGGCCGCGGTGCTGTTCACGGCCTGCGCCCGGGAGGAACGACTGCCGGCCCGCGCCCCGCTGCCGGTCCGGGCCCAGCTCGCCGCCTTCGCGAGCGCGCTCGGCGACCACGACTTCCGATGGGCGTTCATCGGACGGGCACTGCTCGTGCTGGGCTACTTCGCCGTGAGCGGCTACCAGTTGTACATCCTCCAGGACCACACCGTGCTGCCCGACGGGATGAAGCCGGAGGCGGCGGTGGCCGTGATGATGCCGTTGACCAGTGTGGCCATGGTCGTCTCGACGGTGCTCGGCGGTTGGCTGTCCGACCGGTTCGACCGCCGCAAGCTGTTCGTCGGCGCGTCCGCGCTGCTGTCCGCGCTCGCCCTGGTGATTCCGGCCGTCTCCACCAGTTGGACGGCGATGCTGGTCTTCTCCGCGGTCAACGGGCTCGCCTTCGGCTCTTACATGGCCGTGGACACGGCGCTCGTGACGATGGTGCTTCCCAAGGCCGAGGACGCGGCCCGGGACATGGGCGTGCTCAACATCGCCAACGCGGGGCCGCAGATCATCGCGCCCTTCATCGCCTCGGTGATCGTCTCGCTCAGCGGGGGCTACACCGCGCTGTTCGTCGTCGCCGCAGTCCTGGCCGTGGCGGGCGCTCTCGCGGTGAAACCCATCCGCGGCGTCCGTTGACGACGGCCCTGCCGGGCACCGCCAGTGTTCACACGGCCCGCGGTTCACGAGTTCCTCGCAGGGCTGGGTCTGGCGACTCTCCGGTCCTCCCCGTTACCGTCGTTCCTACCGATCGGTAAGGGGGAGGTCCGATGTCGGCGTCATCGCTGGATTCGGTTGGCTCGGCCCCGCGGGTCTCCGCGGGGTTGTCGGACACGGTGAGCGCGCTCGCCGAAGGCAGCGTCACCGCACGCGTGTTGACGGAGCGGACCCTGGAGCGGATCGCGGCCGCCCAGCCCGCCCTCAACGCGTTCCGTGTCGTACGGATCGAGGCCGCGCTCGCGGAGGCGGACGACGCGGACCGACGGCTGGCGGCCGGCGAGCGACTCCCGCTGCTCGGGGTGCCGATCGCCGTCAAGGACGACATGGACGTCGCCGGGGAACCGACCGCCTTCGGCAGCGCGGGAACCTTCCCGCCCAAGCACGCCGACTGCGAGGCCGTACGCAGACTGCGCGCGGCCGGCGCGATCATCGTCGGCAAGACCCAGACTCCGGAGTTGGGCCAGTGGCCGTTCACCGAGGGGCACGCGTTCGGTGACACCCGCAACCCGTGGAACACCGCCTACACGCCCGGTGGTTCCTCGGGCGGCTCGGCGGCCGCGGTCGCCGCGGGACTCGTCCCGGCGGCGCTCGGCTCCGACGGGGCGGGCTCGGTCCGCATCCCCGCGGCGTGGACCCACCTGGTCGGCGTGAAGCCGCAACGGGGGCGCATCTCCACCTGGCCGGAACCCGAGTCCTTCAACGGGCTGACGGTCAACGGCGTGTTGGCCCGCACCGTGGGCGACGCGGCGCTGTTGCTCGACGCGGCGAGCGGGCAGCACGCCGGAGACCTGCACAGCCCGGCGCGCATCTCGGCCGTCGACGCGGCCCGGCGCACACCGCGCCGCCTTCGGATCGCCCTGTCGTTCGCCATGGCGTTCACCGCCACGGCGAAGTCCCTGGACCCCGTGGTGCGTTCGGCGGTGGAACGGCTGGCCGCACGGTTGGAGTCACTGGGGCACGAAGTCGTCGAGGAGGATCCCCGCTACGGCCCGATCGGCCTGACCTTCGCACCCCGCGCGACCGGCGGCGTACGGGATCTGGCGGCCCGCGTACCGGACTCCTCGCTGCTGGACCCGCGCACCCACGAGGCCGTTCGTACGGGGCGGATCCTGGGCGGTGTGCCCCTGCGCGTCTCCCGCCGGGCGGAAGTCGTGCTGCAACGCCGGGTCGGGGAGATCTTCCACCGCTTCGACGTCGTGCTGACCCCGACCACGGCCACCCCGCCGTTGCGGATCGGCGCCCTCGCGGGTCTGGGGGCGCTGGCGACGGACCGGGCGATGATCGCGGCGTGCCCGTACGCCTGGACGTGGAACGTCCTCGGTTGGCCGGGTGTCAACATCCCGGCCGGGTTCACCCCGGACGGTCTGCCCCTGGGCGCCCAACTGCTGGGTCCCGCCCACGCGGAGCCCCTGCTGCTCTCCCTGGCGGCCCAGGTCGAGGCGGCCGAGGACTGGGCCTCGAAGTGGCCGGAACCAGTAACCTCACCGGAATGACGGCACTTTCCCACCAGAGCAACGACCACGGCAACGGTCACGTCGAGCAGCCCGGGCGTGACGGCGTCACCGCGACCAGCGAGGCGGATCCGCGCGCCATCGGACCGGTGCGCACCGAGTACGCGCCGGACAAGGACGGCGATCCGGATCCCGGCGAGATCGTGTGGACCTGGGTTCCGTACGAGGAGAACGACGGGCGGGGCAAGGACCGGCCGGTGTTGGTGGTCGCCCGGGAGGCGGGCGGGAGCACGCTGCTGGCCGTGCAGTTGTCCAGCAAGCGGCACGATCACGACCGGGAGTGGGTGCCGATCGGGACCGGGCCGTGGGACGGCGCGGGGCGGGAGTCCTGGGTGGCGGTGGATCGGGTGCTGAGGGTGCACGAGTCGGGCATGCGGCGCGAGGCGTGCGCGTTGGACCGGGGCCGCTTCCAGCTGGTGGTGGAGCGGCTGCGCGAGCGGTACGGCTGGCGGTAGCCGGGCGCCTGCGGGCCGCCCGCCCCCGCGCCAGGAGACATCGGGCCCGGAGCGGGGCGGGCCGGTTCAGCGCCCGGGGTCCGGGCTGCCCGGCTCGGCACACAGCCCCGCGAACGCCCGTTCGAATGTCTGGCGGGGTCCGGGCTCACGGTCCAGCACTGCGAACACGACCCGTTCGAAGACGCCGTCGAAGCGGCCGGTGAGCAGTTCCCGGAAGGCCTCGGCCACGGCTGCGGGCTCGTTGCGGAAGACTCCGCATCCCCAGGCCCCCAGCACCAGTCGCCGGTGGCCGTGGAGCGCCGCCACCTCCAGGACCAGCTCGCCCCTTCGCGCCAGGGCGCCCGGGATCTCGTGGGCGCGCTCCGGTTCCTGGCGGCGGATGGTGCCCGCGTTGGGGGCCGGGGAGGTGAGGAAGGCGGCCTGGAAGGGGGTCTCCAGGAGATGGCCCCGGTCGTCGCGGAAAACGGGGACGGCGGGTGAGTGAATCACCCGGTCGGTGTAGAAGGTGCTCTTTCCCGCGCGGTGGACCTCGTAGTACTCCGGGGCCTCCAACAGGGTCTCGTACAGGGCCGAGGCGCGGCACAGGGCCTCCTCCTGGGCCTTGGCGCCTCGGACGTATCCGCCCCCGGGATTGCGGGCCGAGGCGAAGTTCAGGACGGCGACCCGGACCCCCCGCGGAGCGTCTGTCGCGAGCCGGCGGGCGGCGACGGTACTGCTCTCGCCCGTGACCTCGAAGGCGGTCTCCCCCTCCCTTTTGAGGGGCTCTCCATATGGAATGACACGGTTTGGTCCATATATTCTGGTTCCTGCCTTGGCTTCCGCCAGGGCGGCGGCCAGGGAGATCTGCCGTCCCGTCCGCGTCCGGTACCCCCCGGCCGCAAGGATCGTCGCGTTCTCCCGCGCGATTTCACGCAGTCTGCTGCTCACCCCGCAATCCTCCGGTCGAGCCCCTCGAACTGCAATGGAATTTGTGGCCCGCAGACGGGTAGGCACGGGTGACATCACGGCCGACGAAAGCGCCGGCCGCCGACAGGAGACGAGGATCCGGTCATGCGCCAGGACTCACCTGCTCCGCCTGTGCACCACCCCCCGCCCGAGCCCCTCACCGAGGCCTCGGCCGAGGCGCTCCTCCACGGCATCTGTTTCAAGACGGGTCCACCTCGTGTGCTCGGCGCCGAACTCGAATGGCTGGTGTTGGACGCCGAGCGGCCCGATCTCGCACTGTCCGCCGATCGGCTCGCCGCCGCGCACGACGCGGCCGGCGCGCTGCCCCTGCACTCCGGGTTCACCGTCGAACCCGGCGGCCAGTTGGAGCTCAGTTCGGCTCCGGCCGATTCCCTGACGGAGTGCGTGGACGACCTTCAGGCCGACCTCACGGCCGTACGGGGCGTCCTGCACCGGCAGGGCCTGGTACTGCGGGGCCTCGGGCAGGACGCCCGGCGTCCCCTGCGCCGGATGCTGGACAGCCCGCGCTACCAGGCGATGGAGACGTACTTCGACCGCACGGGTCCCGCCGGGCGGGCCATGATGCGCTCCTCCGCGTCCGTACAGGTCTGCGTGGACGCCGGCCACGAGGAGCCCGGCCCGCTCGGGTACGGACGGCGTTGGCGGCTCGCGCACCTGCTGGGCGCGGTCCTGGTGGCGGCGTTCGCCAACTCCCCCGGCGTGGAAGGCCCGTACGCCGGCTGGCGGTGCGCCCGCCAGGGCATCTGGAACGACATCGACGCGCGGCGCGCCCTGGCCCCGCCGCTGGAGGAGGAGCCCCGCGACGCGTGGACCCGGCACGCCCTGGACACCGAGGTGATGTGCGTCCGGTCCGTCGGGGACGGGGCGCCCTGGGTGATCCCGCGCGGCCTGACCTTCCGGGACTGGCTGACGTCCGGCACGGGCCCGCGGCCGCCCACCGCCGAGGACCTGGAGTACCACCTGACCACGCTGTTCCCGCCGATCCGACCGCGCGGCCACCTGGAACTGCGGATGATCGACGCGCAGCCCGGCGAGCACGGCTGGATCGTGCCGGTGGCCGTGGTGCACGCGCTGTTCGACGACCCGGAGGCCGCGGAGACCGCGTACCGGGTGTCGAAGGCGCTGTCGGACGCGTACGGGTCCGACAGCGCGCCCCGCAACCCCCTGTGGCGGACCGCCGCCCGCGCGGGGCTCGCCGATCCGGAGCTGCGGTCGGCCGCCGTCGCCTGTTTCCTGGCGGCGGGCGAGGCACTCCCCCGCCTGGGGGCGAGCACGCACGTCCGGGACGAGGTCGGAGCCTTCACCGAGCGTTACGTACTGCGCGGGCGCTGCCCCGCGGACGACGAAGAGGAACAGCGGCAGCCCGCCGGGAAGGACGCACGCCCGTGACCACCGACATACACCCCGAGATACTCCGCGAGCGGGCCGTGGCGGCCCTGACCGCCGCCCGGGCCCGTACCGCCGGGCTGACCGAGACCGTGAGCGACCGGGACCTGACCGCACAGCACTCCCCCCTGATGTCCCCGCTCGTCTGGGACCTGGCGCACATCGGGAACATGGAGGAGCTCTGGCTGCTGCGCAACGTCGCCGGCCGCGAGTCGATGCGTCCCGAGATCGACCCGCTCTACGACGCGTTCGAGCATCCTCGGTCCGAGCGGCCGAAGTTGCCGCTGCTGGGGCCCGATGAGGCCCGCCGGTACGCGGCGGAGGTGCGCGGACGGGTCTTCGACCTGCTGGAGCGCACCCCGCTGGAGGGTACGGACCTGCTGTCCGGCGGCTATGTCTTCGGGATGATCGCCCAGCATGAACAGCAGCACGACGAGACGATGTTGATCACGCATCAGCTGAGACGGGGAGCCGCGGTGTTGACCGCCCCGGACCCGGATCCGCCGCAGGGCCCGCCGCTGTCCGCGAGCGAAGTGCTGGTGCCCGGCGGGCCGTTCACGATGGGAACCTCCGCCGAGCCCTGGTCGCTGGACAACGAACGGCCCGCGCACACCCGGGACACCGCGCCGTACTGGATCGACACGGCGCCGGTGACCAATGCCGACTACCAGGCGTTCATGGCGGACGGCGGCTACCGCGAGTCCCGCTGGTGGGCCGCCGAGGGCTGGGAACAGATCCGCGCGCACGGGATCGAGGCCCCGCTGTTCTGGCACCGGGAGGGCGACACGTGGTCGCGCCGCCGCTTCGGCGTCACCGAGGCGGTGCCGGGCGACGAGCCGGTGCTGCACGTCAGTTGGTACGAGGCGGACGCGTACGCCCGCTGGGCCGGGCGCCGGCTGCCCACCGAGACCGAGTGGGAGAAGGCCGCCCGGTACGACCCGGGTACGGGCCGCTCCACCCGGTACCCGTGGGGCGACGCCGACCCGACCCCGGCGCACGCGAACCTGGGGCAGCGGCACCTGCGCCCGGCCCCCGCGGGCAGTTATCCGGCCGGGGCATCCCCCCTCGGGGTGCGCCAGCTGATCGGCGACGTGTGGGAGTGGACGGCGTCGGACTTCCTCCCCTACCCGGGGTTCCGCGCGTTCCCCTACCGGGAGTACTCGGAGGTGTTCTTCGGCCCCGAGCACAAGGTGCTCAGGGGCGGGTCGTTCGCGGTGGACCAGGTGGCCTGCCGGGGCACGTTCCGCAACTGGGACCTGCCGGTGCGCCGGCAGATCTTCTCCGGCTTCCGCACCGCTCGGGATGATGCCTGATGTGTCGCCATCTCGCCTATCTCGGGCCGGTGGTGAGCCTCGGGAGGCTGCTGAGCGAACCGGAGTACTCCCTCGTGCGGCAGTCGTGGGCGCCGCGCCGGCAGCGCAACGGCACGGTGAACGCCGACGGCTTCGGCATCGGCTGGTACGCGGAGGGCGACCCGGTGCCGGCCCGCTACCGGCGGTCCGGCCCGATCTGGGGCGACCTCACGTTCGCCGACCTCACCCGCGTGGTGCGCAGCGGCGGCGTGCTGGCCGCCGTACGGGACGCGACGCTGGCCGGGGCCGACGGGGAGGCCGCCGCCGCGCCATTCTCAGACGGGCGGTGGCTCTTCAGCCACAACGGCTCGGTGCGCGACTGGCCGGAGTCGGCGGCCCCGGTCGCCGCCGGGCTGCCGGTGGAGGAGCTGCTGCAACTCGCCGCGCGCACGGACTCGGCGCTGATCTGGGCGCTGGTCCTGCACCGTCTGCGCGCCGGGGACGACCTCGGCACCGCCCTCGCCGGTCCCGTCCGGGACCTGGCCTCGGCCGCCCCCGCCTCACGGCTCAACCTGTTGTTGACCGACGGCTCCACGATCGCCGCGACCGCCTGGGGCGATTCCCTCTGGTATCTGGCGGATCCGCACGCCGGGCGCGTGGTCGTGGCCTCCGAGCCGCACGACGACGACTCCCGCTGGTGTGAAGTACCCGACCGGACCCTGTTGACCGCAACCCGTACGAGGGTCGATCTGACCCCGCTCAAGGAGAGCCGACCGTGAGTGATTTCCAGTTGACCCGGACCCTCGACGAGAACGCCGCGGAGAAGGCGCTGCGCACCGACGTGCGCGGCGGGCTGACCGGCTCCCCCAAGCAGTTGCCGCCCAAGTGGTTCTACGACGCCCGGGGCAGTGAACTCTTCGAGGACATCACCCGGTTGCCCGAGTACTATCCGACGCGCGCCGAGCGGGAGATCCTGCTGGAGCGGGCCCGGGAGATCGCGACGGAGAGCGGCGCCCGCACGCTGGTGGAGTTGGGTTCCGGTTCCTCCGAGAAGACCCGGCACCTGATCGAGGCGATGCCCGCGTTGGAGACGTACATTCCGGTGGACGTCAGCGAGAGCGCCCTGCGGGGTGCGGCGGACACCCTGTTGGCGGAGCATCCCGGCTTGAAGGTCCACGCGTTGGTGGCGGACTTCACGCGGCCACTGCGGCTGCCCGACTCCCCCGGGCCGCGCCTGGTGGTGTTCCTCGGCGGCACGATCGGGAACCTGTTGCCGCCGGAGCGGGCCGCGTTCCTGGCGTCCGTACGGGCGATGCTGTCGCCCGGTGACGCGCTGCTGATGGGTACCGACCTGGTCAAGGACGAGGCCGTCCTGGTCGCGGCGTACGACGACGCGCAGGGGGTGACGGCGGAGTTCAACAAGAACGTACTGGCCGTGATCGACCGCGAGTTGGGCGCGGACTTCCACACCGCCGAGTTCACGCACGTGGCGGTGTGGAACAAGGAACACGAGTGGATCGAGATGCGGTTGCGGTCACGATCGGAGGCGGTGGTGAAGATCCGGGCCCTGGACATGGTGGTGCCCTTCAGGGCGGGCGAGGAGATCCTGACGGAGATCTCCGCGAAGTTCCGTCAGGAGGGTGTGCGCGAGGAACTGGCGTCTGCCGGGCTTGAGTTGACCCAGTGGTGGACGGACGCGGCGGGCCGCTTCGCGTTGTCCCTGTCGGTGGCGCAGGGCCCGGCGGCCTGAGTGGGGATGCCCGGCAGGAGGGGTGCGGTCCGGACGGGCCGCGCCCCCCGCACGGGCTCCGCGGTGTGAACGGGCCGCGCGGCCGGTACGGGTCGCGCGGCCCGCGCGTGGACGGCCTCCTGCGCCGCCGCCGCGAGGTCCCGCCGGTCCTCGTGCCGGCCCGGCGGGATCCGCGGCAGCAACCACACCTCGGCCCGCACCCCCCTGGCGCGGGCGATGCGCCACAGGGAGGCCGTCAGCGGGTCGTCCCCGACGAAGGCGGGCGCCCCGGCGAGGCTCCCGGCGGGTTCTGCGCCTCCCGACAGCCGGTACGCGAGCCGGATCGGCTGTACGGGCACGCCCGCGTCCAGCGCCGACTGGAACGCGGCCCGCCGGAACGGCCCCTGGGCGCGCCCGCACCAGGTGGAGCCCTCGGGGAAGACGGTGACCCGGTCCCCGGCGAGGAGTGCGCGGGTGAGGGTCGCGACGGTGTCGGGGAGGGTCCTGATCCGGTCGCGTTCGATGAACAGGGTTCCGGCCCGGGCGGCGAGCCGGCCGAGCACGGGCCAGGCGCCGATCTCGCTCTTGGCCAGCATCCGGCAGGGCAGCACGGCGGCGACGAGCGGGATGTCGAGCCAGGAGATGTGGTTGGCGACGATCAGCCGGCCGCCGCCCGCCCCGGGGTTTCCGTGCACGGTGATCCGTATGCCGAGGGAGGCGACCAGCGCCGCCGACCAGCTCCGTACGAGGGCGTGTCGGGGGCGGTCCGGGAGCAGCCGTACGGGCGCGGCGGTCAGGACGGCGAGGAGGACGAGGGCCACGGCGCCGGCGAGGCGGAGCACCGCGTGCGGGACGCTCGCCGCGGGTCCCTCGTGGCCGGCGCAGGCCTCGGGGGTGCAGGGCGCGGTGGGCAGCCAGGCGTTCATGCGTCCGGGGCCAGCGCGAGGAAGTGGTTGAGGTAGCGCGGGTTGGTCCGGCGCAGGGAGAGCAGTACGTACAGGTCGGCGCAGCCGAACTCGGCGTCCAGCGCGGGCTCCCCGCAGACCCAGGCGCCCAGGCGCAGGTAGCCGCGCAGCAGCGGGGGCAGTTCCTGCCGGCCGGGGACGGTGACGCCCTCGGGGCTCCAGGGCAGGTGCGGGGTGACGCGGTACGCCTCGGGGGCGAGGTTGCGTCGCAGGACGGTCTCCCGGGTGGCGGCGGCGAGCACCCCGCCGTCGGCGAGCGGGACGGAGCAGCAGCCGGCGAGCCAGTCGTGGCCGGAGCGGCCCATGTAGCGGGCGAGGCCGGCCCAGATCAGGGCGATGACGGCGCCGTTGCGGTGGTCGGGGTGGACGCAGGACCGGCCGACTTCGACGAGGTCGTGGCGGATGGGCGCCAGCGCGCCGAGGTCGAACTCCGCCTCGGAGTAGAGGCGGCCCGCGACGGCGGCGCGTTCCGGGGGGAGCAGCCGGTAGGTGCCGACGACCTGCTCGCTCTCCTCGTCGACGACGAGGAGGTGGTCGCAGTAGGCGTCGAAGGCGTCGACGTCCAGGCCGGGCTCGGCGGGGTCGAGGCGCGCGCCGAGTTCCCCGGCGAAGACCTGGTGGCGCAGCCGCTGGGCGGCCCGTACCTCGTCCTCGTCGCGGGCGAGCCGGACGGCGTACCGGGGGCCGGCGGGGGCGGTGCGGTCGGCGG
>NZ_LGDE01000040.1 GCF_001279725.1 Streptomyces sp. WM4235
GTACAGAGCCGGCTCGGGGCGTTGCCGGGGGCGGGGGGCGGGACCTCGGACTGCGGGCGGGATTTGGGGGCGGCGGGGGACCGGGGCGGGGCGGGCATGCTCTGGGGCATGCCGTCGGCATCGTATCGAGTGACCAGCTTTTCGGCGGCCAGGCCTCCCGGGGTGGCCGGGAGGGTCCTGGATTGGACCTTGCCGGTGGGTGTGTAGGTGGTGCTGTAGGCGTATGAGCCTGCGAGTCCCTTGGTTCCGGCCACATCGGGGATCGTGATCTTGGAGCCGGTCGGCCGGTACTCTGCGTCGTAGCCGGTGACTTCGCTCTTGTATGCCGCTCCGCCCTCGTAACGCGTGGAGGAGACGGCAACTCCCTTGGCCCCGGGCAGGGTATCGAAGGCCCAGGAGGCGACCAGTGGCCCGTCCGCGGCGTTGTCGCGGAGTTCTGTCTGGCGTCCGAGTACGTCATAGGTGGCGTACTGGGCGCGGCCACTGGAGTCCTTCGACCAGGTTTGCTGGTCGAGGGAGTTGAATCCGAACTCCGTTCGGCCTGTGTCCGGGTCGACGGAGGCGGTCTCGCGTCCGCGGGCGTCGAATTCGTAGGACCACTTGTTGCCGGCCGGGTCGGTGACCGAGGTCAGCTGGCTCCGGTTGTCGTAGGCGTAGGTGGTTCTGTTCCAGGTGGTGAGGTCCGTGGACGTTGCGTGTTCGATGGCTGAGGGGCGGCCCAGCGGATCGGTCCAGGTCTTGGTGGCGCGGCTGCCCTTGAGGGGGCTTGTGCCGTCGACGGACATGGGCGAGCGGGTGAGGGTGTAATCACCGCCGTGCTGCACGACGGCTGAGTACTGAGGTACGTCCGCGAACAGTGTGGTCGTGCGGACTGCCCGGCCGAGGCCGTCGTAGGCCGTCTTGGTGGAGTTCGGGACGTGGAAGACGCTCTCCGGGACGAAGATCTGCTTTTCAGGCGAGCCCTCGGCGTGGTAGGCGTTGTTGGTCTGACGGGGGGTGCCGTTCGCGCTGTAGAGGGTGTCTGTGATCAGTCGGCCGCCGCCCAGTGCCTCGCTCTGGGTCTGGCGTGGGCGCAGCAGGCCGTCGTAGATCGTGAGGTTCTGCTTGTAGGTGCCATCGTCTTGCAAGGTGTGGCTGGTGACGACTGGGGGTTCGTGTTCCGCGATCTGGTAGGCGAAGGTGGACGCGGCCTTGTCGGTGCCCTGTTTGCGAGAGGGTGTCCAGACGGCTGAGATCCGGCCGAGTGGGTCGTAGGTCGTGCTCGTTTTGCGGCTGTTGGCGTCAGTGGTGTCCAGGACGCTGCCGCGGCCCGGGTCGAACGTGGCGGTCACCGTGTGCCCCAGGGCGTTGGTGACGGTTGTGGCGAACACCGCGCCACTTGCGGGGGTGTAGCTGACGCCGGTGGCGGTGCCGACGGCGTTGATGTTCTTGACGGGGCGGCCGAGACTGTCGAATTCGGTGCGTGTCTGGGTGATCCAGCCGGTACCCGCGCCGTCCAGGGAGTCGGTCTGTACTTCCAGCCCCTTGTCCGGTGTCGCGCCGAAGGCGTTCGGGGCGTCGAAGGAGGCGCGCTTGTCGGACAGGACTTGCGCGGTGGGTTCCTTGCTGCAGTCGCCGGCGGTGACGCGAGTGCGTTGAGGCAGGCCGACCAGGTTCTTGGCGATGTTGTGGACGTAGGTGACGGTTGTGCACTGTTGGTTCGTGGAGGTCCAGCCCGTACCGTTTGACGTCAGGACTTGCGACTCGGACGTCTTGGGGAGTCCGTAGGTCGTGTCGAAGGTACGTAGGGTGCGCTGCATCTGTGTGCGGCCGCCGCTGACGGCTTTGGTTGCCTCGGTGCGGGCCGTATCGGTCCGGAAGGCTTCCAGCGGGGTGGTGCCGTTGCGGGGCTGGGTGGCGGTTTTCTGTAGCCACGGCCAGTTCAGCGTTCGTGTGGAGACGTCGCCGTCGACCTTCGTGTAGGTGATCGTCTCTGCTGTCTGGCCTTGGAGTTGGAGGGCGTCTTCCCCGAGGTCCAGGGTGCCGGTGGAGTCCTTGATCGTGATTTTGGGGCGGCCGGCGTCGCCGGACATGCCGCGGAAGAAGCGGCTGCGGGTCTGGGACCGCTCGGTGGCGTCGGGCTTGCCCGTGTTGGCAGTGGTGCCTGTGTTGATGACGACGCTGGCGTAGCCGCGCCACTGGCTGTAGGTGCGCAGTTCGGGTTTGGAGAACTCGTCGGTGTCCTTGGCCCAGGCGGCGTCACCTTCGTAGGTGTAGCTGGTGGTGACGTCGGGTTGGCGGGAGACGCGGTCTTTCTCGGTGACCTTGTCGACGACGTACTTGTTGAACCATTCCAGCGGGGGCTTCTCCAACTCGCCGTCCGGAGACCAGTGGACGGGGAAGCAGCGGGTGGTGTTCTCCTCCGGCTTGGGGTGTGTGCCTCCCACTGGGCAGGGCGAGGAGTAGCCGACGGCTATCTCACCGCCGGTCTCGGTGCGGATGGTCTCCACGCGGAGGCGGTCGAAATCGGGAGTGGCGTCGTCGGGCCCGGTGGCGACGCGGTTGGGCATGTCCTTGACGTTGGCGAGGAAGGAGACGGGGGGGAGCGTGACGGATTCCGGGTTTCCGCTTGCGTCCTTGGTCGTGCCGTAGCCCGTGCGGGTGATCGATTCCAGCCACAGGGGAGGGCTGGTGTCGGTGCGCTGTCGGGGGAAGGACTGGGTCAGGGTCCAGCGGTCGACCAAGGACATGCCGGTGGAGCCGGCGGTGCGCTGCGCGGAGGTGGTGACTGCGGCCAGTCTCTTGCGCGTCCAGAACGATGGCGAGGTGACGTAGCAGTCCTTGGCGCCTGCCTTGCAGTTGAGCGTGGAGGGGGTGTCCCACCAGGGTTGCTTGTCGCCGTAGTTGTTGCCCTCGAACTCCGCGTCGGAGCACTCGGTGGTGCCTTCTTTGATGCAGCGTTCCGCGACGGTGAATTCGATCTTGGCGGCCGGGGCCCCGGAGAGGTTGTCGCTGCGCAGACCGTAGGTGATCCGGGTGGGGTACCCGGCCCGGTCGTATGAGGCCGGCTCCTTGTACTTGGAGTTCTTGGCGTAGCGGTTGGTCTCCTTGGCCCAGTCGATGATCATGGCGTTGCCGTGGACGTCCTCGACGTAGTCCGCGTTCCAACGCCAGGCCTGGTTACAGCCGGAAGCTCCGAAGGAGGCCTGGTAGCAGGGCTCGCCTGGATGGTTGCCGAAGACGGGGACTGTGAGTACGGAGTTGGTGACGGGGCGGCTGCCCGCACCGTCGAGGTCGTGGCGGCCGAAGAAGTAGCGGGTGCCGTCGCGGGTGGTGACTACCCAGTACTCGCCGTCCTTGGCGCCATTGGCGATGCTCGGGTCGGTCTTCCGTTCGACTTTGGAGCCGTCGTCGTTGGCGGGAACCCAGGCGCCTGTGGCGGTGTCGTGAACCAGCTCGGTGGTGGAGCCGCCCAGCGACATCACCACGCTGTCACCGGCCCAGCACAGGTCCCCCTTCTTCTTGTCCGCGGCATTGTCGTTGTTCGGCTTGACCTGGCCGGACTTGAGGTCGTCCGAGCAGGAGCGGTAGCGGCGCTCGATGAAGCCGGGCTCGTAGCCCCAGCCGTCACCGATCCACGAAGCCTGGCCGTTGGCCACCGACGTTCGCCCGTCGACCGCCTGCGAGGAATAGGCGAACCCGATCTTCGGGGCCGGCCCGGCCGGCGCCGCCGGCACCGTGAGGGGGTAGGACCAGGAGAAGCCGCCGCCGCTGCCGCCCGCACTCCAGGAACCGGACGGTGAGAGGGGAGCCGCTTTGTAGGTGCCGCCCGCACCGGATGCGGAGTCGGATGCCGCCAGGACCGTGGAGCCGCCGCTGCCGCCGGCCATGGTGCGCAGGCCCGGGCCGGGAGTGGTGGCCGGGTCGATGGTGGCACGCACGGTGCCGGCCGCGGCGTCGTTGGTGCTGGGAACATTGCGGGCGACGGAGCACTCGGGAAGGCTCGGCGTCTCAAGGAAGCACGCTGGAAACTGTTTGAGCTCCAGGCGGGTGGCCCACTCGGTGCCGTAGAGGTCCTTGAACTGCTTGTAGTCCAGTTGGACATCGACCGGCGTCGAGCCCTCGGCCGGCGGAGTGATCTTGATGAGCGCGCCGTCGACGTTCGCCGCCTCGGTCGCGGCGCGGTTCTCGACTCCCACGGTCCAGGTGCCGGACGGAGCGGGGGGCGTGGGGTTCTCCGGTGTGGGAGAAGCCTTGCCGATGCTGACGGGAAGGGTGCCCGCCTGCTTCAGCTGGTCACCGGAGAGTGGGACGGGGAAGCTGCCCGCCGCCGGAGGTGTGGTCTTCGATGGTTCGTAACCGGCTGGGGACTGGACGGGCGCCCCCTCCCAGCCATCGAGTTTGGCCGCTTCGATCTTGTCGAGTTTGGCCTTGATGTCCTGCTGGAGTCCGGGCAGTTGAACGCCGTCCCGGCCGTCCGGTGGTGCGGCCCATGCCTCTATCGGCAGGAGAGTTGCGATCAGCGCCACCGAGACGGTGATGCCGGTACGCCCGGCGAGACGTGCGCGTCTGGCGCGCCGCCTCCTGGTTCCGGGCAGGCGGAAATTATGCGCCGAGAACGGCGACATGTGGAACCCCCCACGCTCTGCCGACGACGTGAGACACACGTGTGGCAGGAAACTGGCAAATGTGTGCTGATTCTGCGGCCTGGGATGGCTGAAATCCATAGCCCACTATTCGGTGTGGAGTTTGTCACTCACCGATTGCGCAATTCGTTAACAAGCGGACAAAACGCCTTCTTCGAGTTGTTGCTGAGTATGACGTCAGCCACGCGATACGGCATGCTCAGCTCGCACATTTCCTGCGTGAACACCGGTCGGGGAGCCGGGAGTTCGCCCTGCCCGACATCGGGCCCAATTACCTTTGAGCACCCAGGGGCGATGGTTTTCGCGCACCCGAGGGGGGAGAAACTGTCGTGTCCGAAAGTGAAGCATCGGGCGGAGATCCGTCAGCCTCGACGGAAAAGCTGCCGCCTGATGCCACAGACGTTCCGCGCCGTTGGTTGCGGCAACGCCGAACCCTTGGGGGTATCGCCGCGCTGTTGGCGGTGGCGGTGGCGGTACCCGTCGGCCTGAGCCTGACCGAGGAGGACAACACACCCCCGGCGGGGGCCACACCCGAGTTCGATGCCGGCGCGCCCGTCACCGCGACCGAGGCCCGACTGCGGGCCGCCAAGAGTGGGAAGAACGTCGAGGTCACCACCGAGGCGACCGCCAACACCACCACATGGGCGCAGCCAGGCGGGACGTTCAAGCTTCGGGTTTCGAGTCAAGCCACCCGTGCCAAGGTCGGAAACACGTGGAAGCCGATAGACACCACGCTTCAGCGAGTCGCCGGCGGATTCGAGCCTAAGGCCGTCAACGGACGGTTGGTGTTCAGCGCCGGTACGAAGGCCCAGCCCGGCAGCGGTGGCGAGCGGGCCTCGCGTGGACTCTCGCGCGTGGCCTTGCTGCGCCCGACCGCGGTGAAGGCGGATGGGCCCGCTCCCGTGTGGAGCGAACTCGTGCGTTTGACCACGGACGGCCACGACATCGTGGTGTCCTGGCCCGGGCCTCTGCCCGAACCGGTGACCTCCGGCCCGCGAGCCCTGTACGAAAACGTGCGGCCGGGGATCGACTTGGTGATGACAGCTCAGGACAGCGGCTACACGCATGCCTTGGTCGTCAAGAACAAGCAGGCCGCCTCCGATCCGCTGCTTGGTCAGCTCAACTACCGACTCTCCTCGCCGGACCTGACGTTCCATCTGGATGAGGAGTCCCGGTCGGTGAGCGCCAGGGACGCTCAGGGCGTGGAGATCGCCGGTTCTCCCACCCCGTTCATGTGGGACTCGGCGGGCAAGGCGGCTGTCACCCAGGGTGAGCCCGAAGCGCAGCCCGTGCCGGAGGCCAAGGATCATCCCACGCTCGCTCTGTCCGGTCTCAACGGCGCGGAGGGCAACCACGCGAAGCCGGCCGTGGCCACGCTGTCGGCGGACAACGTGCTGACGGTGACGCCGAACGCGCGGCTGCTGGACGATGCTGACACCGTGTACCCGGTCTTCATCGACCCCTCCTTCAAGGGGAAGAAGCAGAACTGGAGCGCCTTCTACAAGACGGCGAGTACCACCAGCTTCTGGAACGGGCAGAACTACAACAGCGGCAGTGGCACCCCGGAGGCACGCGTCGGCTACGAGTCGACCACCGGTGGTACCTCCCGGGCCGCGTTCATCTTCGACTTCAGCTCCCAGATCCACCACTCCACGATCAGCTCGGCGAAACTGCGGATCCTCCAGACCTACTCGTGGGGCTGCACGGCCAGGCCCTTCGACGTCTACCTCACACCTCTGATCAACACCTCCAGCACCTGGAAGAACACGGACACCGCGGCGTTCTGGAACAAGCGGATCGCCAGCGCCACCACCGGGCACGGATACAACAGCTCCTGTCCCGATGCCTGGGTCGGAATCGACGTCAAGTCCGCGGTCGAGGAAGGCGCCCGCGCCGGCTGGCCGAACCTGACCCTGGGCGTGCGCTCCCCGAACGAGAGCGACCCGAACTTCTGGAAGAAGTTCCTGGCCAACGGCGAGAGCGCCCCGTACCTCGAGATCGACTACAGGAAGGCTCCCGACGAGCCCACCAAGGCCGGCATGAACACCGTCCCCGGTGGAGCGTGCGTGACCGACGCCCCGTTCAACAAGGTCGGCAAGTCCGACGTCAGGTTCGACGTTCAAGGCCGCGATGGCGACGGCAACCTCAAGCAGATTCAGTTGAAGATCTGGCGTGCCTCCGACAACAAGAGCGTCTTCGACCAATGGGTCTGGCCCGACTCGTCCGGTGTCGCCCACACCACGATCCCGTGGGAGTCGTTCGGGGCGAACACCACCTACTCGTGGTCCGCGACCGCCGGCGACCACGACGGAGCCCTCTCCGGCGTCGGCCCGGCCGGTACGGACAAGCCGTGCTCCTTCCTCGTCGACCACACCCAGCCCGTCAAACCGACGATCCGCTCCGAGGACTTCCCCGCTCCCGGCCCAGATGGCGCGGAATGGAGCAAGAACACTCTCGGCCCCGGAAAGATCACCGTGATCGCAGGCGGCACGAACCTCGCCGACATCCGCGAGATCCAATGGTCCCTGAACCGCTCCACCTACGACAAGAAGGCCGTCCCGGCCGCCGGGCAGGACAGCGTCACCGTAGACGTCAACCCCGACAACGCCGGCCCCAACCTCTTCTACGTACGAGTCGTCAACAAGGCGGGGAACCTCTCCGACCCGTTCATCCACACCTTCTACGTACGCCCCCGCCCCGGCGTCGACACCGCCGGTGATGTCACCGGCGACAGCAAAGCCGACATCCTCGCCATCGACACGGCAGGTGACCTGCGTGTCTACCCCGCCGACGCCACCGGCGACATCGACGCCTGGATGCCCGCCGCCACCGACGGAGGCAAGCCCGCACCCTCCGGCTACTGGAAAGACGCCGGCGGCAAAACCGCGCTGATCGCACACTCCAACGACTGGTATCCCGGCGACGGCATCACCGACCTCATCGCCCGCATGCCCGACGGAAAGTTGTACGTCTACCAGGGCGACGGCAACGGCCGTTTCGACATCAGCCGCCGCACCGAGATACTTCTCCCCGCCGGCGCACCCGACCCGGCCACTCTCAGCCAGATCGTCGTCGTTCCCGACATCGACGGAGACAAGACCGAGGACATCTTCGCCACCGTCGGAGACACCTTCTGGATCCTCACCGGCTACAGCGGCGCCACCATCACCGAAGCCCGCCAACTCTCCGCCACCAGCTGGACCAAACGCGACATCATCGACATCCGCGACATCACCGGCGACGGAATACCCGACCTCCTCTTCCGCGACGACTCCACCCCCGAACGCGGCCTCGCCCTGCGCCGCGGAAAGCCCGGCTCGAACGGCGGCGCCGACATCAACTCCCTCGCCCTCGCGGTCAACTCGGCTGACGGCAAGGACCTCACCTACGCCACCACCGGCTGGGACAGCACCACCTGGCCCCTCGTCCGCGGCACCCCCGACGTCACCGGCGACGGAATCCCCGACCTCTACCTCACCCGCAACGACGGCAACCTCCACCTCTACCGCGGAGGCCGCGACACCATCGGTATCGGCTCACGCGTCGACGAAGACGACTGGGCCACCACCCGCACCATCGGATAACAAGCCAGCCCCGCACTGTGCCCGGCCGAGGAACCCTCGGCCGGGCACAGTGCGGTCGTCCCGTACTCCGAACCCGTCCGACCCCTCTTTTGGACCTGCCGCTGTCGAGGAAATCGTGCGGCTGGTGCGCATCAGGATCTGCCCGCCAGCTGCAAACCGCGAGTGGGTGACCGCGCATGGGCATGCCGAGCCCGGTGTCGATTGATCCCTGAACCCCGTGCTCATCGTTGTCCCGCCGGGTGTAAAGACTGCGGCAGGAACGCAGAACCGGAAGCCGAAGCGGGAGGCGAGCGAGGTGCCGGACTCCGCGACCCGAGCGAGGCAAACAGGGCTGCGTCCCGGGCGGCTTGTTGTCGAGATCGACAAAGCCGATCCCCAGAACCCCACGGGGAACCGGTTCACCGGAAAGCGCTTCGAGAAAGCGCTGAACGTCACGCTCAACTCGGTGGTGTTCCGCTCCTCCGGCCAGGACTTGACCACCGCCGGCACCTACATCGAGATGACCTCCCGACTCACCGAACCCGTCCTCCTGGGCCTTGCGATCCTCGCCGTCCGAAACCGCGTCAAACGCTGAAACGAGGCCCAACCTGCTCCAACGGCCAACTGAACCGGGTCAGGGCCGTTGGAGCCGAGAGGTCTGGCAGGGATGATGAAGGGCCGGACCATATCCTGGGTTCTAGCGGCCGTCGTTGCTTCAGTCGCGCAGGTCGCGGAGCATGACCGCGTACAGGGGTGAGTCGGCGAAGGGCCGGCGTTCGCCCACCTTGCGGTATTGCCATGTCTCGTAGAGGGCTTGGACGCGGGGGTGGGTGGTGTCCACCAGGAGGACCGCGAGGGCCTCGTCTCTGTCCGTGAGCAGGGCTTCGTGTAGGCGTTGCGCTATGCCTGTCTTGCGCCACTTGGTGCGGATCATGAGTTCGGAGACGGCGAATGTGCTGCTCGGGTCGGGTGCCGTATCGAGGCTCTCGCGCCACCATTCGCGGCCCGGATTCGAGGGGGCGCCGTAGGCGAACCCGATGGGTTGGTCTCCGTCGTGGGCGATGACGCAGGCGAATTCGGGGTTGCCGCCCCAGTGGTCGACGAACCATTCGAACCGTTGGTTGAACTCGTCTTCCATCTGGTCGGCGTACGCGTCGGCGTGGACGTCCAGGAGGGTTTGACGGATGTCGGCGAGGTCGTGGTGGCCGTGGCGGGTCAGACGGACGTCGCTCATGCGGTGCGGCTCCATTCGGTGCGGTGGCGATCGGCCCACTCGCGGGCCTCGGTCGTGGACGGTGCGGTGCTGATCAGGTCCCGGTGGAAGTCTCCGAGCAGGGTCCGCATGCGGCCGGGCAGGGGTGCGCCCCGCATCAGCCGGAACGCGTCCTCGGTGGTGGCACATGCCTGCCCGATGTCGCCTTGGTGGAGTTGGGCGAGGGCGAGTCGGGAGGTGGCCAGGGCTCGGTTGCGGCGGAACGGCACGGGGAGCACGGACAGGGCCCGGTGGGAGGCGGCTTCCGATTCGGCCGCGTCGCCGAGTCGGTCGCGGACGATCGCGGTCAGGGCGTGAAGTTCGGCGGGCCCGTAGAAGGCGATCCAACTGGGGCGCGCTTCGCCGTGGGCCTTGCCGAGGGCTTCGCCGGCTTGACCTAGGGAGCGGAGCGCGGGTTGCCGGGCACGGCGGTTGGCGTGGCTGACGGCGGTGCGGGCGTGGGCGAGGGAGGCGTAGAGGGGGTCGCGGCGGCACGCGGTGGTGCTCTGCGCGGCCTGGGCGGCGGCGACGGCGCCGGTGTGGCGGCCGCGCTGGTGGGCGAGCATCGCGGTCGAGTTCCACACCCGCATCGCGGCCTCTGAGTCCTTGGCCATGCCGGCGAGTTGCAACGCGACCTTGAGATGCTCCTCCGCCTGGTCGAGCCGGCGGGCGTCGATGCACGACCACGCGGCGGTCGCGGTGTAGTTCGCGGCGAGGGAGAACAACCGCAGGCGCACCCGGTCGGTCGCGCCGCGTTGTTGCAGGGCGAGCCCGTCCCGCGCCCCGGCCAGCGCGGCGCGTTCCAGCGTGGTGCTGCCGCCCTGTGCGTCGTCCGCGGCCATCAGGGTGTCCAGCCCGTTGCGCAGGCGGATCACGTCGGCGCTGCCGACGCTGTGGCGAGTACCGGCGAGTGGGGCCGCCGCGGCGGCGATCCCGGTGATGAGGGTGCGGCGCAACATGGGAGTCTCCTGATCGTGCTCGGCCTCAGTGGAGTGGTGGCCTCGGGGCACGAACCCTAGATCGCGGGCGGCCACGCCCGTGACGGTCTCCAGGGCCCGGCGTAACCGGGCCTGCGGCCAACGGCTCTCGCCGGACAACCACCGGAACACGGTGCGT
>NZ_LGDE01000041.1 GCF_001279725.1 Streptomyces sp. WM4235
CCCTGGGCGCGGCCGGGGTGGGCCGGGTCGAGGTGCTCGACGGGGGGCGGGTCCAGCCGGGCGATGTGGCGCCGGGCGGGTTGGGGCCCGGGAGCGTGGGCCGGTTGCGGGCGGAGGCCGCGGGGGCGCTCGTGCGGCAGGCCGGCCCGGGACGCGCCCCCCGGGCCGGGGAGGGAGAGGGGCCGGAGCCGGGGCTTTCCCTGGTGGTCGTCGCTCCCCGGGACGGGCTCCAGGCGTGGGCCCCCGATCCGGAGACGGCCGCGGACTGGGTGGCCACGGGCACTCCGCATCTGTACGCGGGGGTGTTGGAGGGCACCGGGCTGGTCGGGCCGCTGGTGCTGCCGGGGGTCACGGCCTGCGCGGGCTGCATGGAGCGCGACCGGATCGACCGGGACCCTGCCTGGCCCAGGATGCTGGTGCAGTGGCGGTCGGCGCACCGCCGCCGCGCCACGGCGGCGTGCGACCTGGGGTTGGCCTCGGCGGTGGCGGGATTGGCGGCGGGGCACGCCCTGTCCTTCCTCGACGGGCACCTGCCCGCCTCGACGGGAGCCCGGTGGGAGGCGGCGTTACCGGGCCTGAGCTGGGAGCCCTCCGAGGTTCGCCCCCATGAGGACTGCCCGTGCTCCGCCGCCTCGATCCCGGACGCGGCGCCGGTTCCGGCCGGCGCCGGCCGGGGCGGTGCGACCGTGCCGGGGAGGGGGCGGGGAGGATCGGGCTGAGGGGGCCGCCGGGGGCCATGACAGGATGCGTTTTGTCTGCCTCAGGGGGCGCGCCCCTGAACCGCCGCTCGCGGCACGGCTGTCTGGGAACTGGAGGGGCGTATGTCTGATCTTCCCCGGAAGGCGGTCACCCGTACCGTCAAGCTGGCCGCGCTGCCACTGGGCTTCGCGGGTCGGGCCACCTGGGGGCTGGGAAAGCGGATCGGAGGCAAGTCGGCGGAGATCGTCGCGCGGGAGCTCCAGCAACGCACCGCCGATCAACTGTTCCGTACGCTCGGCGAGCTGAAGGGCGGGGCCATGAAGTTCGGTCAGGCCCTGTCGGTCTTCGAGTCGGCTCTGCCCGAGGAGATCGCCGGCCCGTATCGGGCGGCGCTGACCAAGCTCCAGGAGGCGGCCCCGCCGCTGCCGGCGGCGCGGGTGCACCAGGTGCTCGCGGAGCGGCTGGGCGAGGACTGGCGTGACCTGTTCCGGGAGTTCGAGGACACGCCCGCGGCGGCCGCCTCGATCGGTCAGGTACACCGGGCCGTGTGGCACGACGGCCGGCAGGTGGCGGTGAAGGTCCAGTATCCGGGTGCGGGCGAGGCGTTGCTGTCGGATCTCAGGCAACTGAGCCGGTTCGCGGGGCTGTTGGGGCCACTGATCCCGGGCATGGACATCAAGCCGCTGATCACCGAACTGCGTGACCGGGTCGCGGAGGAGTTGGACTACGAGCTGGAGGCCGAGGCGCAGCGGACGCACGCGGACGCGTTCGACGGCGACGAGGACGTGGTCGTGCCGGACGTCGTGCACCAGGGCGACGAGGTGCTGGTGACCGAGTGGATGGACGGGACCCCGCTGTCGGAGGTGATAGCGGACGGTACCCAGGAGGAGCGAGACCGTGCGGGGCAGTTGCTGGCCCGGTTCCTCTTCTCCGGGCCGGCGCGGACCGGGCTGTTGCACGCCGATCCGCATCCCGGGAACTTCCGGCTGATATCGGGTGAGGACGGCCGGATGCGGTTGGGCGTACTGGACTTCGGGACGGTCGATCGCCTTCCGGGCGGCTGGCCCAAGCCCATCGGCCGGTCGCTGCGGCTGACGCTGGGTGGTGACGCCGAGGGAGTCTACGAGCACCTGCGCGCCGAGGGGTTCGTGAAGGAGTCCATCGAGTTGGACCCGGAGGCGGTGCTCGACTATCTGGAGCCCCTCCTCGAACCGGTCGAGGCGGACGAGTTCACCTTCACCCGCCCCTGGCTGCGCGGCCAGGCGGCTCGGGTCGCCGATCCCCGCTCCCCCGCCCACCAGTTGGGACGACAGATCAACCTGCCGCCGTCGTACCTGCTGATTCACCGGGTCACGCTGAGCACCATAGGCGTGCTGTGCCAGTTGGGTGCGACGGTGCGGCTCCGCGAGGAACTGGAGTCCTGGCTACCGGGGTTCCTGCCCGAGGACCGGGAAGACGACCCGGTACACGAGAAGGACCAAGGGAAGGTCTGCGAGCGGGGGGAGTAGTACGCCCCCACCCCCGGCGGTGTCGCCCCGGCTCGGTGGCGGGCTCGGGCGGGGACGGCGGGGACGTGCGCTCGGATGGCCGGGGCTTGGGTGGCCGGGGCGTCGGGTGGCTGGGGCTCCGGGCGGCTGGGGCTTCACACGGCCCGGCTGCACGTGGCTCGGCTCCGCGCGGCTCGGCCCCGGGGCGTCAGGCGGCCGGGGCTTCGGGCGGCCGGGGCTTCGCACGGCCCGGCTCCAGGCGACGCGGCTGCACCTGGCCCAACTTCCGGCGGCCCAGTTTCCGGGCGGCCGGGGCTTCGGGCGGCCGGGGCTTCAGGTGGCCCGGCGCTCCAGGCAGTCCCGCCGCACGGGGCTCGGCTTCGGGCGGGACGCCTCCGCGCGGCCCGGCTCCAGGCGACCCCGCCGCACGTGGCCCAACTTCGGGCGGCCCGGCCGCACACGACCCGGCTTCGGGCGGGGCGGGGCCGTCGGTCACCACCAGGAGGAGTCGAGCCGGCCTTCGATCGCACGGAGGTTGGCGCGGGCGCATTCGACGCAGAAGTACTGCCTGGTCCCGTTCTCCACGGAGCAGGTCCAGGTGGGCGGCGCCCCGTTCGGGGCGTCGACGCCGCATCCCGCGCAGACGGCGGGCTGGGCCTCGGGTCCCGGCGGGGTGGGGCGGGGAGTCGACTGGTCCACCCGCAGACGATATCTCCGGCGGCGGTGGACGCGCTCCGCAACGCCCCGGGGGGACCGGTCCTTTCGGACCGGTCCCCCCGGGTGCTGTTCCTTCTGTGCTCAGTTCATGACGGCCATGGCGAGGGCCCGCCGGGCGCGCATCGAAACGCGCTCGGCTCGGCGCTGCATGCGCCGGGCGGCGACCAGGCGCAGGGCGTGACGCTCGGCGTCCGCCTCACGCATGCGGTCGTCCATATGGGCACGAGCCATGGCTTCTGGGATGAGTTGCATTTCGCGGGTCCTGTTCTGACGCGAGGTGATCGCGCCTGCGGTGATGAAGTCTGCGGTGGCGGAGCCGTGCGGCTGCTCGCTCGTGGTGGTGTGGGTGGACATGAGGGCCTGCTTCAAGGGGTCGCGCGTCAGGGGGCGGTCGATGGTGCCGATGGCGGTCATGCCGCGACAACCGGGTTCTTGCGCGGACGACCACGGGGCCGCTTCCGGGCGACGACGACGCCCTGGACGAAGAGCTCGCCTCCCCAGACACCCCAGGGCTCGCGGCGCTCCTTCGCGCCGGCGAGGCAGGCCTCGACCAGCGGGCAGGTGCCGCAGAGCGACTTGGCGTACTCGACGTCGGCCGGGGACTCGGCGAAGAAGACCTCGGGGTCGAAGGTGCGGCAGGGAACGGGTACGCCGAGGTTCTCGATGGCGTCGTCGAGCGCGGTCAGCGCGGTGAGGGGAGTCAAGGTGGAGTCCTCCGGGACTGCGGGCGGGGAGATCGTTTGGGTCTGCGGTACGGACGGGGCGTGCGCTTCGAGTTGCACGGTGGTTTCTTCCTCGTCTTGGTTGACTAGTCGGTCCGGCCGGGGTCGGCCGGGGGTCGGCTGGTACCTGTTCTTGCCAGTCCCGAGGCCCCTTCGCTCCGCAGTCCCCGTTCGGGGACAAACAGAAGGGCCGCGGATCCCGGGTGGGGTTCCGCGGCCCTGAAGGCGCCGGTCTGATCGTCGATCAGACTGGATCACTCCAGGGTTCGAGCCCACGGAAGGCCCACATCAGGTGGTGCTGCTGCTTCGTCTGCTTCGTCTTGACTCCGGCACCGGCCGCCGCGGCCGCAAAGCCATAGGCGCCATGCGCCTGGGCTTCCTCAGCCATTACTGCCACCGGTGCCTGGGTCGGTCGCTCATTACGAACACTCGGCCGCAGCGCGGAGGCCGCGAGCAGGGCAGGGGTCCCCGAGGAAAGCGTGGAGACGCCTGCGGCGAGAATCGGAACGAGCGAGGAGACACCGAGCGGGCAGGAAGCGGCGACCGAGCGATCGGTCATTTTGGTGGTCGTCATGAAGCTGGTCACTGGTCTCGCCTCCTCTCGGCGTCTCGGGGACGGGGCCCGGGGGCCCGTCCCATGCGTATTCGGATAAGTACAGCACGGAACCGGGGCTTCGAAGAAGCCAACGTTTCCGTTGCTAAGAACCTATGGGGATTCGCCGGGCATGTGCAAACTATTTTTCCGACGAGTTTCTACGCGTCGTCAGGATCTCCGGCGCCAGGCTCCTGGCCTGCGCAGATGGCCAGGACGTCGACTCCGTACCGCTCAAGCTTGCGGCCACCCACGCCGGAGATCATCGAGAGCTCTCCCGCCTCGGACGGCGCGGCCTCCGCGATGGCCATCAGTGTCTTGTCCGTGAAGACGCAGTAACCGGGCAGGCCCTGCTGCTTCGACTGGATGGCGCGCCACTCGCGCAGCCGCTCGTACAGCCCCTCGTCCATGTCCGACGGGCAGTCCTCGCAGCGCATCAGTTTGAGTTCGCCGGCCTCGGTCAGGGTCTTGCCGCAGACGCGGCACAGCACCGGGCCGCGGGGGCCGCGCTTGCGGGGGGCACGCTCGGTCGCGGCGCCGTTCCTGCTTCCCGGGACGGCGGAGCCCGGCCGCAGGCCGTTCAGGAAGCGACTGGGGCGTCGGGAGGCTCTGCCGCCCGGAGCCCGGGAGAGCGCCCAGGAGAGGGTCAGGTGCAGCCGCGCCCGGGTGACGCCGACATAGAGCAGCCGGCGCTCCTCCTCGACCTGTTCGTCGGTCTTCGCATAGGTGATCGGCATCATGCCGTCGGTGAGCCCCACGAGGAACACCGCGTCCCACTCCAGGCCCTTGGCGGCGTGCAGCGAGGCGAGGGTGACGCCTTGGACGGTGGGGGCGTGCTGGGCGGCCTTGCGTTCGTCCAGTTCCACCGTGAGTTCGGACAGGCCGGCGCCCGGGCGGGAGCGGGCGAAGTCCTCGGCGAGCCGGACGAGCGCGGCCACGGATTCCCACTGGTCGCGCACGGCGCCGGATCCGGCGGGCGGCTCGGCCGTCCAGCCGGTGGAGCTGAGCACCGCCCGGACCTGGGACCCGAGCTCGACGACGTCGTCCAGGAGGGGATCGTTGCCGCCGGAGCGGGCGGCCCCGCGCAGGGCGAGGATCGCCTTCTGGACCTCGGCCCGCTCGAAGAACCGCTCGGCTCCGCGCAGCTGGTAGGGCACTCCGGCGTCGGCGAGGGCCTGTTCGTAGACCTCGGACTGGGCGTTGATCCGGTAGAGCACGGCGATCTCGCCCGCGGGGACGCCCGCCGCGATGAGGTCCCGGACCCGCCCGGCGACGCCCTCGGCCTCGGCGGGCTCGTCCGGGTACTCGGCGTAGACCGGGTCGGGGCCGACCTCGCGCTGGGAGATCAGCTCCAGCCGGTGTTCGGCGGCGCGGCCCTTGGCCTGGTTCAGCAGGCCGTTGGCGAGGTGCACCACCTGGGGGGTGGAGCGGTAGTCGCGGATCAGCTTGACCAGGGTGGCCTGCGGGTACTTGGTGCGGAAGTTCAGCAGGTGGTCGGGGGTGGCGCCGGTGAAGGAGTAGATCGTCTGGCTGGCGTCGCCGACCACGCAGAGGTTGTCGCGCTCGCCGAGCCAGAGGTCGAGCAGGCGCTGCTGGAGCGGGCTGACGTCCTGGTACTCGTCGACCACGAAGTGCTGGTACTGGCTGCGGATCTGCTCCGCGATGTCGTGCCGGTCCTGGAGGATCCCGACGGTGAGGAGCAGCACGTCCTCGAAGTCGATCATGTTCCGGTCGCGCTTGAGTTGTTCGTACGTCCCGTAGATCTGGGCGATCTCGGCCGTGTCCCGGGGGGCCTCGCGGCCCGCTTTCAGGACGGCCGCCGGGTAGTCGGCGGGGACGGTCTGGGTGACCTTGGCCCACTCGATCTCGCCCGTGACGTCGCGCAGCTCGCCCCGGTCGAGGCGGACGCGGCAGCGGGCGCCGGCCTCGGCCACGAACTGGATCTTGCGTTCCAGCAGTCGGGGGACGTCGCCGCCGACGGCCTTCGGCCAGAAGTACTGGAGCTGGCGCAGGGCGGCGGAGTGGAAGGTCCGGGCCTGGACCCCGCCCGCTCCGAGGGTCCGCAGTCGGCCCCGCATCTCGCCGGCGGCGCGGTTGGTGAAGGTGACGGCGAGCACGCTGGCGGGCATCAGTTGGCCGGACCGGACCCCGTAGGCGATCCGGTGGGTGATCGCGCGGGTCTTGCCCGTGCCCGCTCCCGCCAGCACGCACACCGGTCCGCGCAGGGTCGTCGCGACCTCGCGCTGCTCCGGGTCGAGGCCCTGGAGCACCGCGTCGGCCGAGTCGGCTTCGGCCGGGAAGGATGAGGAGTGCGTTGCTGCTGTCACCCCGCCATGCTGCCAGGTCTCCAGGGGCGGACGGGAAACTTGTCCACAGGCCGCCCGCTCCGGTCGTACTTGTGCCGTGAGGGCCCCGCGGGAATGGCGGGACGGTGTCGGGCGTTCGAGTACTCGGACCACCGAGACCCCACGAAGGAGACCGCAGCATGCAGGACACGGGCACCGTCACGATGTACAGCACGACCTGGTGCGGCTACTGCAGCCGGCTGAAGAAGCAGCTGGACCGCGAAGGCATCGCGTACGACGAGATCAACATCGAGCACGACCCCGCGTCCGCAGCGTTCGTGGAGAAGGCGAACGGCGGCAACCAGACGGTTCCCACCGTCCTCGTGAAGTCGGCCGCCGGCAACGAGTCCGTCATGACGAACCCGAGTCTCGCCCAGGTCAAGCAGGCCCTCGCCGTCTGACCGTCGCGGCACCGCCCGACGCACGGACCACCGAATCACGGACGACCGACGCGCGGACGACCGGCTCGGGACGACCGGCACCGGTCGGGTCGACGTAGCGAACGTCACACGCGTACGACAGAAGGCCCCCGCCGCGGCGGGGGCCTTCTGTCGTGACGGACGTCACGGGTGCGGGGCCCGCGCGACCCGCCTCACGCGAGGGGGCGCGGCAGCGGCTTCCCGTACCAGAGTTCGACCAGGCGGGCCGCGATGGAGACCCCGGCGGGCGGCAGCACCTCGCCCGCCTCGATCGCCTCGCGCAGGTCCTCGCGGGAGAACCAGCGGGCCTCCTGGATCTCCTCGCCGTCCACCGTGATCTCCGAGGTGACGGCGCGGGCGGTGAAGCCGAGCATCAGGCTGTACGGGAACGGCCAGGGCTGGCTGGCGACGTAGTCGACCTCGCCGACCTTGACGCCGGCCTCCTCCCAGACCTCGCGGATCACCGACTGCTCGATGGACTCGCCCGGCTCCACGAACCCGGCGAGCGTCGAGAAGCGGCCCTCGGGCCAGTGCACCTGCCGGCCCAGCAGCGCGCGGTCGTGCTCGTCGGTGACGAGCATGATCACGGCCGGGTCGGTGCGCGGGTAGTGCTCGGCGCCGCAGCCCGGGCAGCGGCGGATGTGTCCGGCTGCGGCGACCACCGTGCGCTCGCCGCAGCGGGAGCAGAAGCGGTGCATGCGCTGCCAGTTCTCCAGCGCCACCGCGTGCACCATCAGCCCGGCGTCGCGCGGGTTCAGCAGCAGGCCCGCCTCGCGGAGGCCGGCCGGGCGGGCCGACTGGTCCATGCGGCCGGGCAGGGAGTCCTTCTGCAGCGCGAAGTACCGTACGCCGTCCTCGTCCGAACCCAGGAAGTAGCGGTGGGTCTCGGTGACCGGGGCCTCGAAGGCCGGGGTCATCACGATGCCGGTGCCGCCGTCGGGGGTGTCGTCGATCAGGACCTGGCCGCCGGAGACGACGAAGACGCGGGTCGTCGGGTGGCTCCAGGCGGCGGCGAGCCAGGCCTCGTCGAGGCGGTGGTGCGCGGCGCGGTCGATCCCGCTGGGCGCGGCGAGCGTGATGGGGCGCTCGGGCTCGGTATGGGTGCTCATCAGGTACTTCCAACTCCCCCGGTGGTGGGACAGGCAGGCTGGGCGGGACGGCGGGTGGGTGCGTCAGGCGGGCTTCCAGTGGGCGGCCAGGTCGCCCCACAGGTACGCGGCGGTCTCGACGCCCTTGAGGAGCAGGTCGAGTTCGACCTTCTCGTTCGGCGAGTGCCAGCCGTCGGAGGGGACCGAGATGCCGAGGAACAGGACGGGTGCGTCGAGCACGTCCTGGAGGTCGGCGGCCGGCCCGGAGCCGCCCTCGCGGGTGAAGCGGATCTTCTGGCCGAAGGCGCGCCCCATGGCGCGCACGACGGATTGCAGCGCCGGGTGGTCGAGCGGGGTGAGGCAGGGCCGGGTGGGGGCTCCGAAGACGATGGAGTGCCGGATCCCGGCCGGGACGCGCTCGGCGACCCAGGTCTTGACGGCTTCCTCGACCTCGTACGGGTCCTGCCCGGAGACCAGTCGGAACGACAGCTTCAGGTGTGCGGAGGACGGCACGATCGTCTTGCCGCCGGGGCCCTGGTAGCCGCCGCCGATGCCGTTGACCTCGGCGGTCGGGCGGGCCCAGACGCGCTCCAGGGTGGTGTGGCCCTTCTCCCCCGCGGCGGCGTGCGACCTGGCCGTGCGCAGCCACTCGGCCTCGTCGAAGGGCAGTTCGGCGATCAGTGCGCGCTCGGCGTCGGTGAGTTCGACGATGTTGTCGTAGAAGCCCGGGATGGTGACCCGCTCGTCGGCGTCGTGCAGGGCGGCCACGAGGCGGGCGGCGACGGTGGCGGGGTTGGGCACCGCGCCGCCGAAGGCCCCGGAGTGGATGTCCTGGTCGGGGCCGTGGAGGTCGATCTCGCAGTCCGCGACGCCACGCATGCCGGTGCACACGGTGGGGGTGGTCTCGGACCACATGCCGGTGTCGGAGACGATCACGACGTCGGCGGCGAGGCGTTCGGCCTCGCGCTCGACGAGGGCGCGGAAGTTCGGGGAGCCGGACTCCTCCTCTCCTTCGACGAGGAGCTTGAGGTGCACGGCGGGGGCGTCGGCGCCGGTGGCCGCGAGGTGGGCCCGGACGCCGAGGGTGTGGAAGAGGACCTGGCCCTTGTCGTCGGCGGCGCCGCGCCCGTACATCCGGCCGTCCTTGATCACCGGCTCGAACGGGTCGGTGTGCCAGCCGTCGGCGAGGGCCGCGGGCTGTACGTCGTGGTGCCCGTAGACGAGGACGGTGGGGGCGGCCGGGTCGGCGGCGGGCCACTCGGCGTACACGGCGGGGGCGCCCGCGGTCTCCAGGATCTCGGTGACCGGGAAGCCGGTGGTCTTGAGCTGCGCGGCGAGCCATTCGGCGCTGCGTCGTACGTCACCCGCGTGCTCGGGCTGCGCCGAGACGGAGGGGATGCGCAGCCAGTCGGCGAGTTCGTCGAGGAAGGCCGCGCGGTGGGTGTCGATGTACGTGCGGACGACGCTGTCCGCCTGGGGGTCGCTCATGCCACGAGCCTAGCCTTCCGTGTGATGGTCACTTTCCGCGTCCGTTTTGCCTTGGAGGATCCGCTCAATGCCGGCGCGGTCGGGAAGGGCGCGGGGGCGGATCACGCGGCCGCTGCGGACGTGCAGGAACGCGGCGTCGACCCGTTCGAGCGGGGTGCCGGTGGCCTCCGCCCAGGCCAGTCGGTAGACGGCGAGCTGGAGGGGGTCGGCCTCGGTGGTGCGGCCCGTCTTCCAGTCGACGATCTCGTAGTCGTACGGACCCTCGTGGTGGCGGTACACGGCGTCGATCCGGCCGCGGACGACCCGGCCGGCGAGGGTGAGCTGGACCGGGGCCTCCATGCGGTGGGGGGTCCGGTCGGCGTAGGCGCTGCGCTCGAAGGCGGCCTTGAGGGAGTCGAGGTCGGCCTCGTCGACGATGTCCTGGTCGGAACCGGGCAGTTCCCCGGCGGGGTCGAGGACGTCGAGGAGCGGGAGGGGCAGTTCGTCGAAGCGGGACTCGACCCAGGCGTGGAAGCGGGTGCCCTGCCGGGCGGCGGGCTGCGGGGGCTTGGGCATGGGGCGGGCGAGGTCGCGGACGAAGCCCTGCTCGTCGGAGGCGAGGCGAAGCAGTTCGGAGGCGGACAGGGCGGCGGGCAGCACGACGTCGCGCACGGCGGCGCGGGAGCGGCGCAGCTCGCCTTCGAGGGCGTCGAGGTCGCGGTCCCAGGAGGCGATGGCGCGGGCAGGGCTTCGCCCGGGGCCCAGAG
>NZ_LGDE01000042.1 GCF_001279725.1 Streptomyces sp. WM4235
CGACCTGCCCAACCACCACGAACCCGCCCCCGTCCCCGCCCCCGTCAAGGAGCGGGTCCTCGAAGGCGCCGGGGGTCCGAGCCACGTCGAGAACGGCACCGGCCACCCCACGGGCTCCGCACACCCGGGAAACGGGACACCGCCGACATCGATGCACCCCGGCGACGGCTCCCACCCCACCGGCGGCGGTACGCACAACACGCCCCCCACGGGAGGCCACGCCACAGACCACCCGACCGGCGGTCACCCGACCGGCGGCGGCTCGAGCGGCGGCGCCGGTTCACACACGCCGTCCGTTGGCGGCCACGGCACCACCGGTGGTGGCGGCCACCAGCCCGGCGGTTCGGGGCACGGCGGCGCGGACAACGCTCCGCACGACCATCACACGGAACCTGGAGGCGGCGGAGGTACCGGCCACGGCGAGGCGGACACCGCACCCACGGGCGGCGGCCACGGCGAAGGACCGGGCATCCCGCACGAGGGCGAGGTCCCAGGGGGCCCCGTCCCTGACGGCCCCCTTGGCACCGCTGATGACGGGGTGCTTCCCGGCGGGTCCGAGCCCAGGCCGGACGGTGCGCGCTACATCGAGGAGCCCACCGACTCGCACGTTCAGGCGGCGCGGTTCTATGACGACATCCGAGCCAACCCGGAGAACCTGAACATCGCGGCGATTTCCGACAACACCGGTATCAGTCCGCAGGTGCTGGACCGTGTACGTACCCACTTCTTCCTCACAGAGCATGTGGTGGCCGAGGCCCCCGGCCTTTCCAGAAACGGGTACTTCACGCCGCGAAGCGATATCGCGGAGATCTGGGAAGCCGCGAGCCGGCGTAGCCTCACTCCGGAGGAGACGACCAAGTTCGAGCGGTACATCGGGCATGAATACGTCGAGAGTCAGCTGTTGGAAGCCGGCCTTCCTTATACGGTCGACGCTCCGCACATGTGGGATTCATTCCAGAACAGCGACGGCCCGGTGGAGTACTATCACGAATTCCCCAGAAGCCCCCGCGACGCCGGTGCGCACGACCTCGCGGTGAACGAGGGCAGGGGCGGGTTCAATCACTGGCGTGCGGTAGGGTTCGACGTCCCCAAGATCGAGCTGGCGTCCGATCTGTCCAACATCGACGAAGTGGTGGCAGCTCTGAAGGACGAGCTGCGCGCGAAGGGAATTGAGCTCAAGTGACCGATCGGACGGAATCCGCCACGCTGAATCGCCTCCGTGCGGTTGATTGGATGAGTGACTGGGACTTCGCCTTCGGGCATGTCAAGTCCCGTCGTGTCCTGTTCCGGGAATACACGCGCCGGGCGGCCGTGTGGGCCCAGGCGTACGCGGCCGAGGGTGGCTGGCCCTTCTTCGATGTGACCTCGTACGTGGATCCAGAATTCCAGCCGACTCCTGAACTGGCAGCCGAACTCGCTGAATTCCTGGATCGCCTGCCCAATGGCGAGGTTCGGCAGACCTGCTCGGGCGCGGTCCGCATGGCGGAACTCCGGGCGCAGAACCCTGCCGCGTTCTCGGACCTTCCCGATCTCTACGAGCCGCTGGTCCTCTTCTACGAGCGGGGCGGCGAGTTCACCCGGGACGATGCGGGGTTCCTCGATCTGACAGGTGTGCGGTTCCGGCTGGGCACCCTGGAGAGCCACCTCGGCAACCCGCCCGTCACGCTGCTCGGCGACACCGTCCTCGACGCGCTCGACGCCGACGGGCAAGTCGTGTACTACACCGCGGAGGACCGACAGGGCCCCCTCCTCAGGCGGCGAGTGCTGAGGGACGAGCAGTCGGACGAGGTGTTCGGCCGTGACCTGCGCTGGGAGTCGACCGATCTGATCCCCGGCACCGAAGCGGAGGCCAAGGAGGCGGGCCTGGTCGCTCTGGAGGAGCTCAAGGCGGCCAAGCTCATCGGGGAGATCGTGGCCGCCGTCACGCGTCCCTGAGGGCTGGGCTTGCCATCTCGCGACCCGACGTTCGCGGAGGGGCGGACCCTCAGACCCCGGCTCCTGTACTTCCTCGACGGGGCGGCGGAGGCTCCTGCCGTCAGCGCCGATGTCACTGGTGTCGATCACGTGCATCCTCCGGTCGTCCTCGCCCGGCCGTCCCACGGCACCGATCGCCACATCCACATTACGAAGAGCCTCCCGACCTGCGCTGCCTCTCATCTCCAGCGCCTTCGTCCCGACCGACGCGATGCCGGGTGCTACCCAGGGTGCGCCAGGACTTCGGGCGAGGAATGGGTGAAAACTGGATTCCAGCGCTCTCGCCTGGCTCCTCGTGCGGGGGTGCGGCGAGAGCGCCAGCAGGCCCGCCGGCGCTCCCGCCACCGTCACCCCGACAAGTGGTGCCCGCCATTGCGGCTGGTCCGAACGGACTGCGGGAAGAGGTGGTGGAGTGTGCCGACCGGGAAGGTCGCGCCCCTGATCCGTGATGTCCCGCCTCGCCCAGATGCTGCCTCCCATCCCTGGTCGTCCTAGAAGTGTCAGGCGGTGCGCTGGTCGTGGCGGTCTTGGCGGAGCTGGTCGGCATGCCGGGCCAGGGCGTGGATGTGGTCGGCGAGGGCCGAGTCTTCGGGGCGCAGGTGGGGTCGGGTGTCGGTCAGGGGCTGGAGGAGGCGGGCGGCGTCGTTGTCGGCGAGGGCCCGGTTCAGGGCGCTGACGGCTCCTGGGCGCCGGCTGCCTCCTCGCTGACAGGGCCGGCTATGTTTCAGCCATTGATGCTCACGGTGACGAGCGATTGGCTTTCCCTCCGCATACTTGTGGCGTTCAGATGCCGATCGTGCCTGCGTAGGGGGCTACCGGAGCACGACCGTGACGCCGCGCCGTTCGAGGAGTTGCACGATCTCCTCGAAGTAGGAGAGTTGACCCTCCGGATCCTCCACAACATCCGCCAGTGCGCGGCGTGCGACTTCAGAGTCATGCCAGGTCAAGGTGAAGGGCGGGGCCACTCCGAATCCACCGCACAGGCAGTCCTTGAAGGCGTTCCACTCCCGGCCGAAGTAGCGGCCAGGTCCGAGCAAGGCCTCGGCGATCGCGCAGTGCAGCCCGGGGACGTCCGTGACGAACCGGCCGTCGAGATGGTACTCGCCGCCAGAGCGGTCCGGTCGAGGCGCGGGCACCCGCCAGGCACGGGTGGTGAGGTCGAGCCAAGCGGCCCTGCCCTGCGAGTCATACGGCGCCCACATGTTGGGGGCTTCTGGCGGGCCCTGATACCACTCCGCCCAGATCGAGCGGGCCGCCGACGATGGTCGATCGGCGCCGCCATCGGTGAGGGTTATGTCTTCCAGCCCATCGCCGAGCACAGACGGGCGCGCTCCGGTGATGGCCAGGCCCACGGAGCGCGAGGCCATCACAGCGCCATGGCGATCCAGCACCAGGAGATCGGCCCAGCCCCGTGTCCACCGGCGTGGTCGCTGAGTCCCTACGAGCAGTGGTTCCGTAGCCTCGCAGCCGATCAGCTCCATCGAGACAGGGGCCGGGTCCGCTCGCGGATTGAACAGGCCGTCCACATCGGAGCACCGGCCTGCACTTGCAGCAGCGACCGTCGTTCCCGCGAAAAGCTCGAAGCGTGGTGTCGCAGGCACTTCGAAGAAGCTCTCGTCGTTCCTGACGCCGGCACCGAGCACAATGTCGTACCGCGCCGGGTCGCCGGGGTGGGGCTGATGGGCCACCACGACCGCATCGACGAGAGTCCACCACTGCACGGGCTGCTCGTCGTCCCAGACCTCGACGCCCACGTCGCCCAGACCCCGAAACGAGACGCCGGGCTCGGCCAGGACCTCGCTCAGGAAGTCATCGGGGCTGCATCCGCGGAGGGTGAGGATCTCCCGTGGCGGCGGGACCGGGTCGACGAACAGCCCTTCGACGCCCGCACACCTCCCCCAGAGCTGTTCCACGCCGTCTTCGTCCTCCTGCACCAGGAGGTACTTCACCGGGAAGCCCCGATCCCACCGAGCGTGATCTGTGATGCGCACCCAACCCCCGAACATGTGAGCAACCTTCGCGCCACGATACGGACCCTGCCAGCCCTGGCCAGGAAGGGGACGGGCTTCCGAGTTCGGTTACGTCTCGTCGACGGCGCCCGGATGGCAGAGTGAAAGTACGGGCTTTTCGTGTCGTGCTGCCGTCGGGTACCCGGTACTGGACGGTGGTTGACGACGACTTCGAGGTGGTCAAGGAAGCCGATCGGTTCCTGCGGGAGATCCGGCTCGCAAGGGGTCGAGCGGAGACGACAACTAAGGCGTACGCCGAGGGAGTCGTGCTGTTCTTCCGCTGGTGCACGGCCACGGGGAGGGACTGGAGGACTGCAGCCCAAGACATGGGGCTGTTCATGCTCTGGCTGAAGTGGACACCGGGCCGCGGCGGCAACGCTCCGGTCGTCGTGCCGGGGCCGGGGGCGAAGCCCGTTCGGGGCGAGATCCGGGTGAACAAGGTCCTGACCGCGGTGCGGATGTTCCTGCTCTACGGCGTCACGAACAAGCTGGTGCCGGCCTCGGTGCTGGAGCAGATCTACGAGGTCGGTGACACCCGTGATCTGCCCGAGGCTGCCCAGGGCGAGAGCGACGGCATGCGGTTGCGGCTGCGCGCCCGGCACCGGGTCCAGGAGCCGGAGACGGACATCGACCGCGCCAGCGACGAGGAGGTCGTGGCGATGTTCCTGGCCTGCCGTTCCGCCCGCGACCGGCTGACGCTGCTGCTTCTCTCCCGCGTCGGCCTGCGGCCGGGACAGGTCGCGGGTCTGTACCGCAGCGACTGTCATCTGCTGATCGACTCCAGACCGCTGGGATGTGACATCGAGGGCGCCCACGTTCACATCGCCCGCCGACAGAACGAGAACGGCGCCTGGTCGAAGTCGAAGAAGACCTGGGCGATGCCGGTGGATTTCCTCGTGGTTCAGGCTTTCGATCAGTACGCGCTGGAACGCCATGAGCAACTGCCCTCCAGCGACAGCGACTTCCTCCTGATCAACCTCTTCCGGCCGCCCTACGGCAAGCCGGTCACGACGGACGCGATCGGCGAGCTCTGCGAGTCCTTGTCCCGCCGGGCCGGCCTGGGCCGGATGATCACGCCGCGGATGTGTCGCCACGCCATGGCCAGCAACGTCGCGGACGCCGGCGGCTCCCTGGACGAGGTCCAGGCCCTGCTCGGCCAGAAGAACCCGCACTCGCCCAGGCCCTATCTCCACCCGAGCCGCGCCCGGCTCCGGGACGCCATCGAGCGAGTCCCCTCTCCCCGCCTGCAGTTCGGGGGCGAGGGCCGATGACCATGATCAACGCCGTCGTCTCGTCCGCCGACTCCCCGGCGGACGAACTCAACGATCCCCTGCGCGAGGCCATCACGCCGGAGTTCCTGCAGCTCATGGGCTGGGACCCGCAGATCAGGCTGCTGTTCATCCCGCGCGACCACCCGCAGTTCAGCGCCCCGGAGTGCCTGGTCGCCGGCTGCGACAAGATGGTCTACTACGCCTTCCAGCAGGGCCTTTGCGTCGGCTGCATGCGGCGCTGGGAGAAGAGCGGACAGAGCATCGAGGAGTTCGCCGGGACCGCGAAGCGGTACTGGCGGGCCATCGGCGAGGTCACCTGCCAGGTTCCGCAGTGCGCCCGGCCCAGCAACGGCCTGGCCACCCCGCTCTGCGCGGCTCACCTCTATCAGCAGAAGCGGATCTACAAGATCCCGGTCGAAGAGTTCGTACAGCATCCCGACGTCGTCCCGCTGGAGGCGTTCGGCCCTTGCAACGTCGCCGCGTGTTACCGGCAACGTCAGAGCCCGGCCGGCTACTGCCCCGCGCACGCACAGCGCCGTCGGGCCGCGATCCGCAAGGGAACGCTCGGCGACGAGGACCACTGGCGCCGCACCACGAACGCGATCTCGCAGAACGGCGTGATCAGCCTGCGCGGACTACCCGATCGAGTGGTGCACGAAATCCTCTACGGGCTGCAGGAACGCGTGGCTGAGGGCGTGATGCAGAAGGACTACCTCCTGCGGCCGTTCTGCGACCGAGTCCGTTCCCAGCAGGTCACCACCCTCGGCGAGCTCGACCTGAGCGCTTTCAACCACCAGACGAAGAACATCGCCACGGGCTTCCTCAAGCACCTCGGCCGTGTCGGTCTGACTCCGGAGACCGAGCGGCACAAGGACATCTGGTCCGGCTACGCGTTCGGCATGGTCGGCAACATCTACTTCGACAAGATCAGTCAGCTCTGGCTGCGGGAGGCCACGAAGTCGTGGGCCCTGGACGACATTCCCAAGCGTCGGGGCAAGAGCCGGACCGCCGTCCAGTCGCACATCAACGCGATCCTCCAGCTCTCGGACAGCCTGCGGCTGAACCGGCCCGATCGCGGCGAGGACGTTCGTGCCCTTGAGCGCGTCGACGTGACGATCTTTCTGCACCGGCTGCGGTTCCTGAACGAGCAGGGTGAGCTCAGCGGATACGCGCACGTCCGCGTGGTCCGTTACGTCCGGCGGCTGCTGAGCCGGATGCGGACCTTGGGTCTGACCCAGCGCGATCAGCCCCTGCACGGGATCAGCGAAACCTTCGGCCTGCAGGCCGAGGACGTCCCGGACGATCCCGAGGACAACGAGGCCGGCAAGGACCTGCCGGCCGAGGTGATGACTCAGCTCTGCCAGCACCTCGACGGCCTCGAAACCACGGGATCCTCCGAGATCCGCACCGGGGTCGAGCTGATCATCGACACCGGCCGCCGCCCCGCGGAGATCTGCAAGCTTCCCTACGACTGCCTCGAGCGTGATGACGACGGCAAGCTGACGCTGGTCTATGACAACCACAAGGCGGCCCGAAAGGCCCGTCGCCTGCCCATCAGTGGCGAGACCGGCGCCGTGATCATCGCCCAGCAGGAACGAGTACGGGCACGGTTCCCGAACACCCCCACCGCCGAGCTCAAGTTGCTGCCCACTGTGTTGACCAACGCCACGGGCACCAAGCCGATCACGGCTGAATGGCTGGCCGCCCGCCATCGCGCCTGGGTCGAGGGACTGCCCGAGTTCCTGGTCCCCACGGTCGTCACGATCAAGGGCCGCCAGGTCACCAAGATGCTGCCGTTCGACAAGGCGAAAATCTTCCCCTACGCCTACCGGCACACTTACGCCCAGCGGCACGCGGACGCCGGCGTCGCGCCCGATGCCCTGCAGTCCCTTATGGATCACCGCCAGCTGACGACCACTCAGCAGTACTACCGGGTCACCGACACCCGCAAGCGCGAGGCCGTCGAGCGGGTCACCGCGATGCAGTTCGACCGGAACGGCAACCGTGTCTGGCGCAAGGCACAAGCCCTGCTCGACTCCGAGCACGCCCGCCGGGCCGTCGGCGAGGTCCAGGTCCCCTACGGACTCTGCACCGAGCCCACCAACGTCCAGGCCGGCGGGCACGACTGCCCCGTCCGCTTCCGCTGCGTCGGCTGCGATCACTTCCGCACCGACGTCTCCTACCTCCCCGACCTGGAGGCATACCTCGCCGATCTCCTCCGCGGCCGCGAACGCCTCGCCGCCTTCGCCGCCGATTCATGGGCCAAGGCCGAGGCCATGCCCTCCGACGAGGAGATCACCCGGGTCCGCCGCCTGGTCAAACGCGTCCGCGAAGACCTCGAGGACCTCACCGAGGAGGACCGCATCCAGATCAAGGAAGCCGTCGCCACGGTCCGCCGCACCCGCCGCGTCGTCTCACTCGGCCTGCCCCGCATCAGGCCGCCCCAGGACCTCCGCCCCGAAAGGCCCGCAGGATGACCAACCCCATGATCGAGGGCAAGCGCGCCGACTCGGCCCGCCGCCGCGAACGCGTCCTGAAAGCCATCGACGCCGCCGCCAAGAACGGTGGGGACATCACCGTCTCCGGCCTCGCCAGAGCCGCCCGGGTTGACCGCACCTTCCTCTATCGCCACCCCGACCTGCTCGAACGCGTCCATGCCGCCGCCAACACCCCTGTTGAGGAGGGCCGAACAGCAGCGGTCAGTCGGACTTCGCTGCAAACCGACCTCACAAACGCACTCGAACGCAATAAGCGTTTCGCGGCACGGGTCCGCCAGCTGGAGAGCCGCCTGTCTTCCCAGCTCGGCGATGCCATCTGGGCCGAATCCGGTCTTGGCGCACCCGTCGACATCGACCACCTCCAGCGTCGCATCGCTCTCCTCGAGCAGGAAGTCGCCGCCAAGCAAGGCGAACTCGACGAGCGGACCGAGGAGCTGGAAGCTGCTCGAGCGGCCAATCGGGAGTTGACCCGGGCCCTGAACCACCGGCCTTGATCACGACTGGCCACGGTCCGTTCTGATCGCTCAGGTCACCCACGCCGGTTCTCGGCGGCCAAAGGCCGCCGAGAACCGCTCACGGGACAGTCTCTAGGGGCGGCGGGCCAGCAGGTGGGCATCGAGGAAGCCTCGCTCGGAGGCCGGGTCGTGGACCAGCCGAGCGAACGGGACGAGCCCGGCACCCGCCAGCAACTCGGCAAACCGGTCCACCGGCCAGCTATAGGCGGGCGTCACCTTGTGGTCGAAGCGAACCGGCTCCGACCCGTCAGTCGCGAAGAACGAGACCAGGAGCAGGCCCCCTGGCGCCAGGACACGCACCTGCTCGGCGATCAGCGCGGGCAGTTCCCCGGGCGGGGTATGAATCATCGAGTAGTGGGCCAGCAAGCCACCGAGCGAGCCGTCCTCGACCGGCAGCGCCTCCATCTTCGCCTCATCGAACCGCAGCGCCGGATGGGCCCGGCGGGCGTGGTCGACCATGACCGGGGAGAGGTCGAGCCCGAAAGCGTCCAGTCCAAGGTCGTGCAGCATGGCCGTCAGATGTCCCGGCCCGCACCCGACGTCAGCTGCCCGCAAGTTCCCGTTCTCACGCACCAGTTCGGCGAAAGTGCCGATCATGCTCCGCGAGAACGGCTGCGTCTCCAACCGATTGGCAAACAACGATGCATACAGCTCGACGACCCCGTCATAGGCCGCCCTGGTCTCGTCCTGGTATCCCACGGGAGAGAAGCTAACACCGGCACACAACTGGCTGCCTGTCACACGGTCACGAACCGGCCCTAGCACCACAGGTGTTGTGATGCATAAACTCACCTACTAGGTCGCTGAGCAGCATCAACGTGAGACAGAACCCACGGCAACAGCATCGACCCCCAGAGAATCGACGTCCTCCTTGTCGGCCTGGACCATCGGGTACTGGCCGCCTGGCGTCGGCTGCACCGGCAGCCGGTCCAAGAGCGTCGCGTTGGAGAGGATCACCCCGCACGGGTGCATGGCGATGCCCCGCGGCAGCTTGTCCAGGCCTTCGGCCAGTTCCCACAGCGGCCCGAACGAGCTGGCTTCCGCCGCGAGCTGCTTCAGTTCCGGCAGCGTCGCGAGGGCGTCGCGGATGTCGCAGGCGCGGATGTGGGGGAACGACTTCGCGATCCGGTCGACCACCTGTGGCGCGATGCCCATGGCGAGGCCGGTGTCCCTGAGGGCGTGGCGGGCGCGGTAGGTCTCGGGCATGCCCGTCACGGCGACCCTGGAGGTGCCGAAGCGTTCGATGATCCGGTCGTAGACCTCCAGGCGGCGCGCGGACTCCACATCGACATCGATGTCCGGCAACGATGACCTGCGCTCCGACAGGAAACGCTCGAACAGCAGGTCGTGGTCCAGAGGGTTGGCCGTCGCCACGAACAACGCATGATTGACCATCGAACCGGCACCCGACCCGCGGGCCGCGACGCGGATACCCATCGCGCGGACATCCGCGACGACCTGGGCGACCGCCAGGAAGTACGCCTCGTACTCCAGCTTCCCGATGACGCCGAGTTCGTAATCCAACTGCTCGACCCGGACGCCGAGCTGGTCGGCGAGGCCGACGGTTCGGGCGGCCAGCCGCAGCGAGCCCGGCCCCGTTCCGGGCACACCCCAGCACACCGTCTCCAGCCGGAGGTTCGCGCCGGCCACCTCCCGCCACGGCGCGATCAGCCGCTCGGCGAGGTCGGGCCGCCCCGCCGACAGGGCGCGCACTGGCTCCGAGACCGGCCCCAGCAGGACCAGCAGATCCTCGTCCGCGTACCGCCGCAGCGTCTCCCAGGACACCACCGGCGGTGCTTCCGCCGCATCGGCGTGCGCCGCGGACACCAGACGGCACAGCCGCGCCCATCCCGCGGCGTTCCGAGCCAGCAGGGTGATCCGCAGCGGCGGCTCCACCACGTGCGCGCCTCCGCGTGCCGGGGTGCGGGGCCGGGGCGTGGAGCCGGGG
>NZ_LGDE01000043.1 GCF_001279725.1 Streptomyces sp. WM4235
CTCGGCCACCAGGGCCATGACGCGCTCGATGTGGCGCACCGTCTCGTCGGCGGTCCGGCTGCGCGAGGTGATGTTCTGCCCGTCCTCGCGCAGGCGCAGAGGTTCGGGAGCTCCTCGTGACGTACCGGATTGGTCGTGACCGCACTCCTGCTCCCGAACGCCGCCCGTAAACCCCCACCCCGGGCTCCGAACGACATGGCAGGATCTGAGCGTTCCAAGAGGCCCGCGCAAGCCGCCGAAGGCTGACCCCGCCCTGCAGGCACGAAAACTTCGGCCCATGTCGGAACTTCGGTCGCTGCCGGCCCACGTGAAGTACGTCTGACCTGCAGTTTCCTTCAGCGATCGAGGAAGCGGTACTTCAGGCAGGACCCTTGTTGTCCGTGAGAGCCGAGGTCGCACCACTCCCACCTGGGGCACGAGCCCCGGCGAGAGTGCGCAGTACCCCCATCCACGGCTCGGCGCTGGTGCGTGCGGAGCCGTCCCAAGTCGTTCGGTCCTCACGGGGGAGCGCGCCGGTTTGCCGGCGCCTTGCCCCGCACGAGCAGCTGCCAGGTCCGGCGTGCATCCATTTCCTGAATCTGGGACTACGCGGTTCCGGGTGCGATGAGTTCGATTTCGAAGTCGTCGCGGGATTCGAGGTAGGCGGTGTGTTGGTGGGTGCCGCCGGCGTGTGGGTGGCGGTCGGGGAAGAGGAGGGTCCAGCCGTTCTCCTGGGCCTTCTTGGTGAGGAGGTCGACGCGTTCGGCGGTCTCGATGTGGAAGGCGAGGTGGTTCAGGCCCGGTGCGCATCGGTCGTGGCGGGTGGTGGTGAGCGCGGGGGATTGTTCGAAGACGAGGTAGGTGGGGCCGAGTTTCCAGCTGCGGCCGTGTTCCCAGCTTTGGTGGAGGGTGTAGCCGAGGTCTTCGAGGAGCCAGCCCCAGTCGGCGATCGCCCGGGGCAGGTCGGGGACCCAGATCTCGACGTGGTGAAGCGTCCCGGACACGAGCGGATTCTGGTGTTCAGTCACGGACAGTGCACTCCTCGGGAGAAAAGAGACGGTATCGGATACCGGATCATCCCCTATTGGGCTAGATGGCAGTGTCGGTCAGATGTCAGCCAGTTACGGACAGTTGACGGCCGTTCATGCCTTCCGGCGACGCGAGCCGCTATCACGGTAGGGGTGGACCGCAGGGCGCGGCCCCACGGGCATGACCCTGCGGGGGACATTCCGTCGGGGGCGGGGAGGAGGCGTGGGCAGGTGGAAGTGGTGCTGGTCTCCTGCGACACTGCGGCGGGCGGAATCATCCTGACGAGGAAGTCCGGCCCGTCCTCCTACCGGCCGCTCGGGTCGGTGGTCACCGGTCGGGGGCCGCTCGCCGCGGTGCAGTGTGTTCCCGGGGGAGAGGTCTTCGTCGCGTTGTCGGTCTCCGATGAGATCCTCGCTGTTGATGTGGCGTCGGCTCGGGTCATCGGGCGGGTTCGGGTGGGTTGGGCGCCCCGAAGCATGACGCCGGTACCGGGCACCCCCTACCTCCTGGTCGCGAACGCGGGCTCGGACAACCTCTCGATCGTCGACACCCCGGCGCGGGCGGAGGTGGCCCGGATCAGAGTGGGCAGAGAGCCAGGCCAGATAGCCGCCTCCGTCGACGGCGCCCTCGCGGTGCTCTGCGAGCGCGGGGATGGCGCGGTCGCGGTCCTGGACCTCGCTCCGCTCAGGGAAGGACGTCCCCACCGGGTGAGGACCGTTTCCCGGACGTGGCTCGGCGCGCACGTTCAGCCGCGGGCGACCGCGATCGCGGGGGACTTCGCGCTCATCGGGGCGGCACGCTCCGATGTCCTGTCCGTCCTCGCTGTGCTCGACGGCCGTATCGAGGCGACGGTGGCGCTGCCGGTAGCAGGAGCGTGCCCGGTGGGTATCGCGGTCACGGGGGAGGGCGAGTATGCGCTGGTGACCTTGGAGCGTGCGGGAACGCTCGCCGTCGTGGACCTGCTGGAGTGGACGATCACCCGCCAGATCCCCGCAGGCGCCGGCCCGCGCGGCCTCACCATCGATGCCGACGACCACGCCGTGTACTGCGCACTCACCAGAGAAAGATCCCTGGCGGTGGTGCATCTGGACGGTGTTGACCTTTCCAACACCGACGGCCATCCCCAGCACGAAGCCATCCCGGCCGGCTCCCGCCCCACCGCCGTCACACTCGCCCGCACGCACACACCCGACCCCTGACTCCTGACGACCGTCCCAGTCCCGGGGATCGGCTCAAGCCGCCGATCCCCGGTTGTACCGGCGGGCAGGGGCGATGTCGGCGACCGAGAGAACCAGAACGTCCATTCCCTTCGGAGAGCAGAGCGAGCGAGACATGGCCCCCACCAACTCCAACCCGCCCAGCCCGGACCGTGGGCCAACGCCCCGCCATCGCGCGCTGGCGGCCCTCCTCGGGGCGACTCGGGCCCAGGTCCTGCTGCTGATCGCCATCCATTCCGAGGCGACGACGAACGACCTGGTGGAGGAGCTCGCGGTGAGCGCGGCCACCGTCTCCCACCACACCAGCGTCCTGCGGCACTCGGCACTGATCACCACCCGCCGCGACGGTGTCAGCGTGCACCACGACGTCACCCCGCTCGGCGACAACCTCCTGCGTGCCCATGGCCTGCCCGGCGCACCCCGCCACCCCTGATCCTCGGCCCCGGCGCGTTCCCGGATCGTGCTGTGACACCCGCGCACGCTCCCTGCCGTCAACGCGCCCTGGGGGATTGGGCGACGTCGTGAGGCGCCTGTGTCGTGAGTGACCCGACCGGAGGCAGTTCCAACCCGTACCGCCCCCAGGTGCGGTCTGATTAACACTTTGGGGTGGCGTGTGAAAGCGTGCGCGCCCTTTTAGAGCACGATCGAAAAGCTTGCCGGATCGTCAATTCCGAGAACAGACTGTTGGCTGCTCTCCGATATCTCCGACCATTTCGGGTCGGTGATATTGGCTCCATATTCTGTGGAGGGTTGCCGAAATATGCCCGTCTCCCAGACCGACCGGACCATCACGCAGCACGCCGACACCGGATCAGGACCGTCGCAGCCCCCGGCGGGGACGAGAGCGACGATCGCCCAGCTGTTCGCCACCCCTGTGGCCCGAACCCTGTGTCCGTTCGCCTCCGAGGTCAACGACCAGCTCGCCGCGCGGATCCTGGACGAAGCCGGAGTCGGGGCGAAGGACTTCGGCTACAAGCAGGAGACCGCGGGGGAGTTCACGGCCTGGGCCGGCGCGGACGCGCTGCGCCTGTCCCGCTGGGTGTGCGCGGTCGCCGGCCGGTTCACGGAGTCCCTGGTCGCAATGCCCCTGGCTGAGGCTCTCGGCCGCTCCCGGCAACGCGAAGGCGAACAGGCCCAAGGTGAAGGCCGGGAGGTGGCCGTGGGGGTGACCCGCAGTTGGGCTTCCCTCTACCGGGCGGGGGACCGCCACGAGGCGCACTTCCACCCCAACACCGCTCTCTCCGCCGTCTACTACGTCGCCGCGCCGGGGTTGTGCGAGATCGACCTCCTCGATCCCCGTCCCGCCGTCGACTACTACGACCCCGGCATTACTCTCGCCGGGGAGAGTCACCGCGTGCGCCTGTCCTGCCCACCCGGGGAGCTCCTCGTATTTCCCGGCTGGCTCAAGCACGCCGTCCCGGAATTCCACGACGGAGAACCCCGTATCTCCATCGCCTGGAACCTGAACTACATCCTCGGCTGAGAAGCGCTCCTTCCGGAGGTTTTCAGCCGCCGGCCGGAATCGTCCCGAGAATCCGGTCTGCTGTCCCGTCCGATGAAGAAAAGGAAACCCTGCCATGCGCAATATCCAGTTCTTCTCCACCGACACCGACGACGGCGTCGTGTCCGTCGTCGCCAAGACCGGCCCCGGCGAGCACCGCCGAGTCGCGCAGATCCCCATCGGCAACGCACCGCGCGGCGGCGTGAAGTTCACCAAGGACGGGCGCGGTTTCGTCTGTAACACGTCCCAGAACACGATCTCCGAGATCGACGCCGTCGCCCTCAACGAGGTCCGCCGGATCGAGGTCGGCCATGGTCCCCGCGGCCAAGGCCTGCTCCCGGGTGACCGGTACCTGCTGGTTTCCAACTCCGGTTCGGACACCGTCTCGATCGTCGATCTGGAACTGAACCTGGAAGTCCACCAGATCCCCACCGGCCGCGACCCCCGCCACATGGGCATCAACAAGGCCGGCACCATCGCCTACGTGTGCGTGTGGGGCGACGGCTACATCAGCAAGCTCGACATCAGCCCGCTCACCGACGGAAACCCCCAAGGCGTCACCGAGCTCACGCAGATTCCCGTCGACCGCGAAGCCCACCCCTACAGCCTCGGCATCGACCCCACCGGCCGACGTGTCTTCGTCGCGAACACCCAGGCGACCTACGTCACCGTCATCGACGTCGCCACCGACGAAACCCACCGGGTCGACGTCGCCTCCACCGGCGGCCGCGGCGTCGCCTTCAGTCCCGACGGCCGCCACGCCCTGGTGACCGTCGAGAACTCCTCCACGATCGCCGTCATCGACGTCGACACCCTCCAGATCACCCGGCAAATCCCCACCGGATCCGGCCCCCGCGGCCTCGTCGTCGACCAGGGCGACCAGACCGTCTACGTCACCAACTTCGCCCGCGCCGGCATGATGTCCGCCGCCCACCCCGACTTCGCCCCGAACTCCCTCACGATGGTCGACCTGACCTCCGCCCCCCTCGACCGCGACGAAGGCGCCTTCACCTACGAGGAAGTCACCGTCGGCTACGGCCCCTGCAGCGTGGTGATGTTCGACCTCGACACCCTCCCCGAGGCCGAACGCACCCGCCGCCTCAACCGCGCCGACACCATCGCCTGAGCCCACGGGAGCCGAGCCGGCCACAGGCGTCGTGATCCGGCTCCCGTCCAGGCCGTGCGCGGGCCGCGCCGTACCAGTCGCCGCCGGCCCGCGCACGGCACCCCTTCGCCGTCCCGACCCTCCCCGCAGACATGAGAGGTCGGGACGGCGAAGCAATTCCCACAACCCGCCCGGATCCAGCCGACACCCCCACACCCAACCCGCTTGACCCTCGGCTGGCCAGCACCCCGGGCTCCCACCCCACGGCCCACCGTCAAGCCGCCAGAGGCGGCACCTCCATCCGGAAGCCACTGGCTTCCCCTGGGGGAGACGGGCCCGGCGCGTGAATCCCTGCGACAGAGAGCGGGCCGTATGCCCGAGGTCACCTTCCGATCCCTCCAGCCCTGGGCGCTGCTGCCCATGAAGCCGCGCGTCGACAGGGCCGAAGCCCGGGCTGAACGCGACACCTACCGGCACTCGTTCCGCTACCTGCGCATACCCCGGCTCCCGGCGGACTGCCCACCCTGGGTCCTGGGCCAGGAACTCGGCTGGAGTGTCCGCTCCCCGCTCACCCTGACGATGAAGCCCCTCGACGACGCGGGCCTGGCCGTCCCCGACAGCGAGGACCCGCACCAGGTCGGCAGGCGCTTGGGAGGGCAGGGAATGTGGCAGCGCGGCAAAGACTGGATCGCCACCGGCAACACGGCCTGGCTCCACCTCGGCGACTACCGCACCCCCGACGGGAACTGGGAGGGCATGTTCCTGCCCAACGGGCTCGGCACCGTCGAATGGCGCCTGGGCTGGGCCGCCACCATCCCCACCGGAACGTTCCTCATGGTCATGCCCCCACCCAACGGCCCACCGGACGGCCTGACCGTCCCGCTCGGCGTGATCCCCGCGAAAGCCGTCAACATGATGACGGCTCGCGGCGGGCTGAGCATTGCCGTCCAACCCCACCGGGACGTCACAGTCCACCGCGGTCAGGAAGTCGCCCGCATCGTGCTCCTCCACCCCGACTCCCTGCGCACCACCACCCACCAAACCCCCACCGAGCCTCGCAACGCGACGCCCGACGACACCGAACGTGAAGGAGCAGGCGCCATGCCCTCGACGGAGTCGGCGGTTGCCGACCAAGGGACGGCTTCCGGACCGGAGGCCCACCGGTGACCGCCCCCGCAGCGCACAACCACCGCAAGGAACCCGCCGGCGTGCTCCGCCTACTCCTTCGGCCACCCGTGCGTGGTCTGCTCACCCTCGCGTTCCTCGCCCGCACCACCGCCGCCGTCCTGCCCATCACCTTGCTCCTCGCCCTCGCGCAAGCCCACGGCTACGCCCGTGCCGCGGCGGTCGGCGGCGGCTACACCCTCGTCCTCGCCCTCTGCGCCCCGCTTCGCGGACGGCTCCTCGACCGGTACGGCGCTCACCGCATGCTCACCTTGATGGGGGCGGCGACCGCGGTGCTGCTCGGGCTGGTGGCATGCAGCGTCGAGCTTCGCTGGCCATGGTGGAGCACCCTGCCCTTGGTCATCGCCGCGACCCTGGCCGGCCCACCCTTGAACGCTGCCCTGCGCTCGTCCTGGCGGACCCTGGCAGCCGATGAAGCTCAGCTCAAAGCGGTGCACAGCGCGGATTCCATCCTGGAAGAGGCCGGGTTCGTCCTCGCCCCGCTCACCGCCGGCGCCACCGTCCTGTGGCTCGGGCCCCGGCATGCCTACGAAGCGGCGGCCGCCGCCTTCATCACCGTGACCGTCTTCTACTTGGCCGCGGCCCGCCGCCACCAACTCGGCACCCGACGCCCCGCCACGGCCGGCCCCCCGCCGAGTACCGTGTCGACCGGGCGTTCTCGCCGGTGGCTGGGCCCCCTCGCGATCCCCGGCATGATCTCGATCCTGCTACCCCTGCTTGTCATGGGCGCCGTGTTCGGCGGCACGGGCATCCTCGTACCCGCATACACCCAGCACCAGAACGCCACCACCTGGCTCGGACCACTCCTGGCCGCCATCAGCATCGGCGGCGTCATCGGCGGCATCCTCTACGCCACCCTCGACTGGAAATCCGGACTCTGGCACAAATACCGGCTGCTGACCCTGGGCTTCACCCTCCCCACCGCCCTCCTCTTCCTGGCCCGCCCCCTCTGGCTCTTGGCCCTCCTCCTCCTTCTGGCAGGCTTGTTCGTCACCCCCCTGTTCATCAACGCCTTCCTCCTCATCGACGCCACCGCAACCGACGACACCCGCAATGAAGCCAACACCTGGGTCGGCGCCACCACCGACATCGCGAACGGGATCACGGCCGTCACCATCGGCACCCTCGCCGAACACCAACGATGGGACACCGCCCTGCTCACCCTCACCCTCTGCGCGGCAGCCGGCGCCGCGAGCACCCTCCTCGCCCCCACCGACCGCACACCCGCTCGCCCGACCAGCCGACTCGAACCGGACGCGCCAGGCACGCTTCCGAGTGCGGCCCTCCTGCCCAGCCCGGCCACGGCCGGAACCAGAGAAGCAGAGGCGTCGGGGAGTATTCCGGCACCGGTGGAGGGGCCGCGCGCATGACCGTGTCGATGCCCCTACCCCAGGTGGAGCTCTCGCTCGGCGAGGCACGAGAGATCGCCATCACGGCTGCCCTGCCCGCCGATGGATTCCACGATGTCACCGCAGCGCTCGGTCACCTGCATGTCGTGCAGCTCGACAGCATCAGCACCCTGGCCCGCGCGCACCAGCTCACCCTTACCACCCGCATGCTGGGAACGACCACCGCCGATATCGACGACGCCCTCTACGCAGGCCCCGATCCGATCGCTTTCGACTATCCCGCGCACGCCCTCGCCCTGGTCCCCCTCGCCGATTGGCCCCTGTGGGCGTTCCGACGCCGCGCAACCCGCCGACGACCCCAATACCCCGACCAACAGACCCGCGCCGCCCTCTTCGACCGCATCACGCACGAGGGACCCTTGCCGCTGCGTCGGCTACGCGAGGGCGCCGAATCCGGTACCGGTTGGGACTGGGGGCCGACCAAGACCGCGGTGGAGTTCCTCCTCTGGTCCGGCGAACTCGCATCCACCCGCCGCACCGGCGGCCAACGACTGTTCGACCTCGCCGAGCGCTGCATCCCCGCCGACCACCTGAGCGACGAACTCACCGACGACCAATGCCTGATCCGACTCCTCGGCCACGCCGGGACAGCGATGGGCGTGGCGACGGCCGACGACCTCGGCGACTACCTCCGCATCCCCACCGCCACCACCACCCGCCTCATCCCCGACACCACCCTCACACCCGTACGGGTCGAAGGCTGGGGACCCGCATGGGCCGCCCCCAACACACTGACGAGCACCCTGCGGCGCCATCGGGATCCGGTGTTCCTGGGACCCTTCGACAACCTGATCTGGTACCGACCCCGCATCCAACGCCTCTTCGGCTTCACCCAGGTCTTCGAGGCCTACAAGCCCGCAGCGAAGCGCCGGCATGGCTACTACGTCTGCCCGCTCCTCGCCGATGGCCGCCTGATCGGCCGGGCCGACCTCGCCCGCCAGGACGGCGCCCTCAACGTTCGCCAGGCAAGCTTCGAGCGTGACGCCGGACCGGATGCCACGGCCCAACTTGCCCAAGCCGCTCACGCGCTGGCCACGGCCACCGGCCAGAGCCGCCTGCAGCTGCCCCGCACGAGCTGACAACCGTAGGGGCGGGCCCGCCACCAAACGGTGGCTGTCGCGCGAGCGGGCAGTGCGAACGCCCGACATGCTCGCGTTCCGTCCCCCCTTCCTCAAGCGGCTGGTGCGGGGCAGTCGGGCACGGTTTCAGCAGTTCTTGTAGTCGTAGCGGATGGAGTTGTAGGCGCAGGTGTCTTGGACGGCGCCGCCGGCTCGGCGGAGGGTGGCGGTGTCCTTGTCGTTGTTCCAGACGTAGGCACCGCGCTGCTGGAAGAGGGTGGTGGCGTTGTTGGTCCCGCGCCCGGTCCTGATGGTGACGCTCTTTCCCGCCTTCAGGGAGAACGCGGGCAAGGTGTAGGCGTGGCGGGAGGCATCGGTAAGGGTCCAACCCTTGAGACTGACCGCCGCGCGTGTGCTGTTGGTGATCTGCACCCATTCCCCGTTCAGGGACGCGGTGGTGCGAGTGTCGCTACCGGGGGAGTCGTACCAGATCTTCGCGATGTGCACCGACCCGGCGGCCTGCGCCTGACCGGGCAGCAGAAGCACCGAGGCCGCCGCGGCGGCAATGGCCGTGGGCAGGAGCGAAGCGCGGTTCATGGGCAAGGGATACGTCCCGTTCGTATAGGGCCGACGTGGAGCTTCAGACGGTAGGGCTGAGCCGCACACGATCGGAGCCCCGTTACAATCCCGTGACGCACTGTCATCTCTTGGGGTGACGTGTCGGTGGGCGAACCTCGGCTGGCAAGGGACCACCAGGAAGGAATCGTGCGGAAGGAGCCAAGAGAATCGGGCTCTCTTCATCCCTCCGGTGCAGTGGCCGAAGCCCCTGGGCAAGCCGCAGACCTGGAGAGCGCTGTGTACTCGGCGAGATCCCTCACCGCCCAGTGAGCGCAACGAGGCCGCGAACGCGAGACGGTGACGAGCGCGCCAGGACGCCGGGCAGCTACCGTCGCATGGGCGTCAGAACACCGCCCCGGCGACGGCCCTACACCTGCCGGATGGCCGCGCGCGGGCGCCCGTGCACGCGCCTACGCGCGACGCCGGTCGGGCGCATCCGCTAACTGGTGCTGGGATCGATGACCTTGTCGAGTACCTCCCGCACCACGGACATGGTGAGCGCCTGCCGGCCGGCGGCCGTCGCCTCGTCGACGTCTTCCGTCTGCCTGGACACCGCCTCGAGCCGGTCGGACTCTTCCCGCGCCCAGTCCCTCGCCACCCTGATACGACGCAACAGCTCTTCCGCACTGATTTCCGCCATACA
>NZ_LGDE01000044.1 GCF_001279725.1 Streptomyces sp. WM4235
GGGGGACCCTGTGGGAGAGTAGGACGCCGCCGAACAATCATTGTGGGAAAGCCCCGCACCCTTCAGGGTGCGGGGCTTTTCTGCGTTCCAGACCCTTTTCATTTCTGGGCTTTGGTTTTTTGCGTGCAGAGTGCACCGGTGTCGTGCTTTGATCCGCACTATGAATCTGCATGGGGTGCGGCCGGTGTCTGCCGGCGAGTGGGAGAAGGCCAAGGAGCTGCGGCTCAGTGCGTTGCGGGATCCTGTCGCCCCGGTGGCCTTCCTGGAGAACGTCGTGGAGGCCGAGGCCCAGCCCGATGAGTTCTGGCAGGGACGGACCGCGGGCGCTTCGAGCGGGCGGGCCGTCCGGCAGTTCGTCGCCGAGGCTCCCGACGGCTCCTGGGACGGGTCGGTGACCGTGCTCGTCGAGGAAGGCGGCACCATCGACTACTTCGGTGAGGTCGTGGAGAAGGCTCAGGGGCACCTGGTGGGGGTGTTCGTACGGCCCGCACAGCGGGGGACCGGAGTGACCGAAGCGCTGTTCGCGGCCGCACTGGAGTGGGCCTGGTCGCTGGACGGGCCGGCGCTGGGGCGGGTGCGTCTCTTCGTTCACGAGGACAACGCGCGGGCCGAGGCGTTCTACCGCCGGTACGGGTTCGTGGCCAGTGGCCGGATCGTGGTCGGCACGCCCTCGGACCCGGAGGCCCGGGAGCTGGAGTACGTACTGGAACGGCCCGTGGCGGGCCGTTAGAAGGCGGAGACGGCCTGCGGCCAGCGGGAGCGGGCCTGTTCGCGGCTGCGGCAGAGCGCGAGCAGCGGCAGGGCGTCGTCCTGGAGGAGCTCCGGGAGCTGCGGAATGGGGGCGACGGCCGCCACGTCGTCCAGGACCAGCGTCAGTGGTGGGTCGAGCCGACCGTGGGATGACCGTGCGGCCATGCGACGGCCGTGCTCGACCACGCTGGAGGCGAGTGCCGTCAGCAAGGGCATTGCACCCGGGTGGCTTCGCGGGTCCTCCAGGGACTCGCCCACCAGATAAAGGGTGCCCCCTTCGGTCAGGAACGAAGCCAGCGTGAGGGAATCTGTTCGGTTCGGGTTGCAAGCCTCGCGGATGTGGATCGAACCGAGGCAGGACAGGGCCCCGGCGGCGAGGTGCTGGGCCAGTTCGCGACGCTCCGGGTACGCGGTGAGGGCGCTTTCGAGTTCGCCGGCCGCGCCGGGGGCCGCCTGGGGGTGCGTACGGAGGATCCGGACGGGGTCCTGGGCGTTGGTGCCCTGGGCCCAGCGGTGCAGCTGCTTGAACGGGCGGTTGTCGAGGGCCGCGGCCTGGAGCCAACTACGCAGGAGCGTTTCCGCCGTGTCGGCGACCGCGGCGTCCATGCGCGCCTGGGGGCGTACGGGCGCCAGGAGGGCCACGGCGCGTACGGCGGCGAGGTCGCGGTCCGCGCAGCCCTCCGCGGGGTTCCAGTGCATGCGGGCCGGGGTGTCGCAGAGATGCGAGGGGTCGTAGAGGAGGACCGGGCCGAGCTTGGCGCGGGCGTCCTTGGTCTCCGACCAGAGTGCGGGGGAGGACGTCACGACGAGGACCGCGCCTTCCGCCGCCGCGATGTGCCGGGCGGCGGTGGCATGGCGTTCCGCGGGGGTGGCGTAGCCGAGGCGGGCCGGCGTCTGCGCGGACGCCGGTACGGGGGCCGGGGTGGGCGTCGGGGCCGGGGCGTGGCCGAAGTCATGGCGGTGGGCCTCGTCGGCCGGGGCGGGGCGGTCCGCGGTGCGAAGGGTGCCGTGGGCCGTGGGCCCGGGGCTCGCGGTCTCGAACGCTGCCGGGGGCTGGGCGGTCGGCGGGGCCGGTTGGGTGGGCATCGGTTGGGGCTGTGGATCCTGGTCGATTCGGCCGTGGTGCTTGAGGAGGGCGCGGCGGGCCTTGGTGCGGGCGATGATGCCCATGGTGAAGATGGTCAGGACCAGCAGGATCAGGAGCTGGCCGATGAACAGGCCCCAGAACAGGCCCCAGCCGGAGAGGGCCGCCGGGTCGGTCTCGGGCCAGGCTCCGGGGAGGTCGTGGGGTTCCGTTATCAGGGCGCGGACCGCGTCCGGGGTGCGGGTGAACGTGACGGTGCCCGGCCAGGCGCCCTTGGCGAACAGGGCCGAGAGGCCGGTGGCCGACCAGACGAGGACGGCGACGCCGAGCAGGAACGCCAGCAGGCCGACGAGGGCCCCGTCGGGGACGCCCCCGGCCCGAGCGGGGGGATCCGTACGTCTGGGGTCGGACATGGTTACGCCACCGTGGTCGCGGAGCCGGGGCCGTTGTGGTGGCGTTCGATGAGGAGGGCTCGCTCCTCCGCCTCCAGTTCGGCGGCCAGCAGATCGTCGGGCAGTCGGTGTTGTGCCGAGGATTCGGTCATGGCGCGGTCGGTGTAGACGAGCGGGCGTTCGGCCTCGGTGATCAGGTGTTTGACGACCTGGACGTTGCCGTTGACGTCCCAGACCGCGATGCCCGGGGTGAGGGTGGGGATGATTTCCACGGCCCAGCGGGGCAGGCCGAGTACCCGGCCCGTGGCGCGGGCCTCGTCGGCTTTCTGGGCGTAGATCGTTCGGGTGGAGGCCATCTTGAGGATGGCCGCGGCTTCTCGGGCGGCGGCGCCGTCGACGACGTCGGAGAGGTGGTGGACGACGGCGACGAAGGACAGGCCGAGGCGCCGGCCGAACTTCAACAGGCGCTGGAACAGCTGGGCGACGAAGGGGCTGTTGATGATGTGCCAGGCCTCTTCGACGAGGAAGATGCGCTTCTTGCGGTCCGGGCGGATCCAGGTGTGTTCCAGCCAGACGCCGACGATCGCCATGAGGATCGGCATCGCGATGGAGTTGCGGTCGATGTGGGACAGGTCGAAGACGATCAGTGGCGCGTCGAGGTCGATGCCGACGGTGGTGGGGCCGTCGAACATGCCGCGGAGGTCGCCGTCGACGAGACGGTCGATGACCAGGGCGACATCGAGTCCCCAGGCGCGGACATCGTCTATGTCGACGTTCATGGCCTGGGCGGACTCGGGCTCGGGGTGGCGCAGTTGTTCCACGATGTCGGTGAGGACGGGCTGGCGGTCGCGGATCGTGTCGACGACGTAGGCGTGCGCGACCTTGAGGGCGAAGCCGGAGCGTTCGTCGAGGCCGTGGCCCATGGCGACTTCGATGATGGTCCGGAGCAGCGCGAGCTGGCCGGTCGTGGTGATCGCCGGGTCGAGGGGGTTGAGGCGGATCCCGTCGTCGTTCGCGGCGATGGGGTCCAGGCGGATGGGGGTTATTCCCAACTGCTGGGCGATCAGGTTCCACTCGCCGACGCCGTCTTCGCCCTGGGCGTCGAGGACGACGACCTGGCGGTCCTTGAAGCGGAGTTGGCGCAGGACGTAGGTCTTCTCCAGCGCGGACTTCCCGTTGCCGGACTCGCCGAGCACCAGCCAGTGGGGGGCGGGGAGCTGCTGTCCGTACAGCTGGAACGGGTCGTAGATGTACCCCTTGCCGCTGTAGACCTCGCGGCCGATGATGACGCCGGAGTCGCCGAGGCCGGGGGCTGCGGTGGGCAGGTAGACGGCCTGGGCCTGCCCGGTGGAGGTGCGGACGGGCAGGCGGGTGGTCTCCACCTTGCCGAACAGGAAGCTGGTGAAGGCGTCCGTCAGAGCGGACATGGGATCTCGCATGGGCGGCACTTCCCTCCGGCTAGCGTCGGATGCCGGTGGCGAACGGCAGGGTGTTGACGAAGGCGCGGTGGTGCTCGCGGTCGCACCACTCCAGCTTCAGGTAGGACTTGCCCGCCGAGGCGCGGATGGTGCGCTTGTCGCGGGCGAGGGCCTCGGGTGAACGCGAGGACACCGTGATGTACCCGACCAGGTTGACTCCCGCCGCACCACTGGCGAGATCTTCACCCCTCTGGTCGAGCCGGCCGTGGGCGGCGATGTCGCGCGGGTCGACCGTGCGGTTCATCTTCGCGGCGCGGCTGGCGTCGGCCTCGTCGTTGGTCTTCTCCGTCAGCATGCGTTCGATGGCGACCTCGGTGGGTTCGAGGTCCATGGTGACGGCGACGGTGCGGATGACGTCCGGGGTGTGGACGAGGAGCGGGGCGAGGAAGTTGACGCCGACGGGGGTCATCGGCCACTCCTTCACCCAGGCGGTGGCGTGGCACCAGGGGGCGCGGGTGGAGGACTCGCGGGTCTTGGCCTGGAGGTAGGTGGGTTCGACCGCGTCGAGTTCGGCGGGCCAGGCGTTGCGCTTCGTCATGGCCTGGATGTGGTCGATGGGGTGGTCCGGGTCGTACATGGAGTGCACGAGGGAGGACAGCCGGCCCTGGCCGAGCGGTTGGCGTACGCGGATGTCGGCCTCGGCGAGGCGCGCGCAGATGTCGGTGAGCTCGCGGGCCATGACGATGGCGAGGCCGGCGTCGCGGTCGAGCTTGCGGCCCTTGTGCGGGGTCGAGGCGCGGGCGATGGTGTGGGCCTCGGCGGCGAGTTCGCGCGAGTAGTGCATGCAGGCGACGAGGTACGCGCGGTGCTGCTCGGAGGAGGTCGACACCATCGACTGGAGCTGGTCGTACGACTCGCGGAGCCAACCGGGGGCGGCGGTGTCCCCGCGCTGGGCGACGTCCTTGGCGTGGGCGTCGGGGTCGGCGGGGAGGGTACGGGCGAGCATCTGGAGGCGGGTGACGAAGCCGTCGCCGTTCGCCACGTGCTTGAGGAGGGTGCCGAAGCGGTCGACGAGGGCTTCCTGGTCCTCGCTGTCGCGCAGGCCGACGCCGGGGCCCTCGATCTCGATGGCGGCGGTCACGGTTCTGCGGTCGGCGTGCAGGAGGACGGCGATCTCGTCGGGCCCGAAGGGCGCCGCGAGCCAGCTGATGCGTCCGATGCCGGGGGGCGGGCCGACCTCGACCTCGCGGCCGTCGGAGCCCCGGATGCCGGCTTCCATGGTGCCGGAGCGGTACGTGGTGCCGCGGCGCAGGGTGCGCTTGTAGCTGCGCCTGATCTCGAACCACCGGTAGAAGGTGCGGCCCTTGTACGGGACGTACACGGCGGCGAGGGCGAGCATGGGGAAGCCGGCGAGGCTCACGATGCGCAGGGTGAGGTCGGGGACGAGTAGTCCGCTCATCATGCCGAGGAACGCGCCGGCGATGATCAGGGCGATCTCGCCGGTTTCGCGGTTCTTGCCGACGATCGCGTTCGGCCGGGCGCGGCCGATGAGATACGTGCGACGGGGCGCGATCGGGTGTAGCTGGTGGGACTGGGTGGTCAACGCCCGTCACCTCCTGTGTTCCTCGTGCTCGAGCCGGTGCGGGGCGGGGGTGTGGCGGAGGGGACGGATCCGCCGCCGGACCCGCTGCCGGAGCCTCGGCTGCTGTGCGCGGCCATGCCTCCGGAGATCTGGTTGGCGTCGCCGCCGCCTCCGCCACTCGCGCGGTGGGCGCCGCCGCCGCGGCTGCTGTGGGTTTTGATGCCCTGGGAGACGAGGGAGGCGGGGGAGCTGATGACGGCCGCGGCCTGGGCGCCGTCGGTGGCCTTGCTGCGGTTGGAACGGGCGGAGGCGATCTCGTCGCCGAAGCCGGGGACGAAGCGGTAGATCATCGCGGAGGCGAAGATCGCCAGGAGGATGATCGCGAGTCCGGAGACGACGGCGGAGAAGGCGTTGGGGCCCTTCTCGCCCGCGAGGGCGCCGGCGAGGCCGAGGACGATCACGATGACCGGCTTCACGAGGATGACGGCGATCATGATGCCGGCCCAGCGGCGGACGTGGCCCCACATGTTGCGGTCGACGAGTCCGGCGTAGACGACCGTGCCGAGGAGGGCGCCGACGTAGAGCAGGGCGGCGCGGATGACGAGCTCCAGCCACAGGATCCCGGCGGCCAGCACGGTCACGAGGGCCACGACGATCAGCATGATCGGGCCGCCGCCGATGTCGTCGCCCTTCTTGAGGGCCTCGGAGAACGAGCCGAAGAAGACGTCGGTCTGGCCGCCGGTGGCCGCGGCGATGACCTCGGTGACACCGTCGGTCGCGGAGACGACGGTGTAGAGGATCAGCGGGGTGAACGCGGAGGCGAGGACGGTCAGCCAGAGGAAGCCGATGGCCTCGGACATGGCGGTGGTGAGGGGGACGCCGCGGATGGCGCGCTTGGCTACGGCGAGGAGCCAGAGGACGAGGGTGAGGATGGTGCTCGCGGCGAAGACGACGGCGTACTGCTGGAGGAAGGCGGGGTTGGTGAAGTCGACGGTGGCCGTGGACTTGATGGCCTCGCTGAGCTTGCCGACGATCCAGGCGGCGGCGTCGGCGCAGCCGCGGGCCAGGGAGGCCAGGGGGTTGAGGGCGTCCCCGTTGCTGTCACTGGGTGCCAACCCGGTCCGGGGTGCTCCGCCCGTGCCGGTGTCGCTTTCGCAGTACTGCTTGGAGGGGCCGTCCAGGAGGGAGCAGGGGTCCTTGCTGGAAGAAGGCGCTGGGGTGGTGGGCGGCGTGGGGGCGGCGTGAGCGCGGGTGGCCGACAGCACCAGGGCAGTGTGCACGGCCGCGAAGACACCGCCGAGCTGAAGTCGGCGCCGGAGTCGACTCTGGGGGTCAACGGGCATAAGTGAACCCTCCGAACTCCTTGATGGCCTTGCTCATGTCGTCGGACGTCGACACGGGGACATCGCCGGGGACCGGAGCGGGTCCGTCCTGCTGGATGCCGTTGGCGACTCTCCAGCCCTCCCCCACCCAGCTCAGTTCAAAGGTCCAGGTCTTCCACGTCGTACGGACCGGGTCGGTGGACTTGTCGCCGGACATGCCGACCAGGCCGGTGTACCAGACCGCGATCTTCGCGGCGGTCGGGCTGTAGTTCTCGACTCTGGTGCCGATCGGGATGGTGCGGGTGACGAAGGTGCTGCCCGACGGCGGGTTGCCGTTGGCGTCCAGGCCGAGTTTCGCGAGGAACCCGGTCGAGTAGGCCTCGTCCTGTGGGCCCTTGAGCCGGGCTGCCGCCTCCGGGGTGTAGATCCCGTCGACGAGGGCGTGCCGGGTGTCCTTCTTGAGCATCCCCTCGGACCCCAGAGCCACCGCGTAGTTCGCGGCCGCTGATTGGGCGCCCTGTTCGTCATGGGCGAAGCCCTTGGGGATGCCGTTGGACTTGCCGGTGACCGGTTGGGTGCCGGTGGGGCTGGTGGCGGTGTCGGTCGGGGGTTTGTTCGACGCGGTGTTCGCGGGGGAGTCCGGGGACTGGTTCGCGAACGCGATGGCGGCGATGAGGAGGACCACCACGCCGACCGCGGTGATGAGGCCGCGGGAGGGGCGGGGGGTGCGGCGGGGGTTGCCGTAGGGGTCGGAGGGGGAGTCCGGGAGGCGGGTACGGGTCTGGCCCGTGCCGCCCACTTCGCCGTGGTTGCCGCCGCCGTAGTGGTCGTCGTTGCTCATTCCGTGTCCGCCCCCTCCGCCTCGTACGACGGTAGCGCTCGTTCCCGCGTGGATGCGGTGTGGTGATTCGCCATCAGGTACGACGGCCGGCGGGCGGCACGGCTAGACGGCCATTCCGTAGACGATCGTGAAGAGGGTGCCCAGGGATCCGATGATGAAGACGCCCGTGAGGCCGGCCACGATCAGGCCCTTGCCCTGTTCCGCGCTGAAGGTGTCGCGCAGTGCGGTCGCTCCGATGCGCTGCTTGGCGGCGCCCCAGATGGCGATGCCGAGGCAGAGGAGGATCGCGATGGCCATGACCACTTCGATCATGACCTTCGCTTCGTTGCCGAGACTGCCGAACGGCCCCCAGTTCGGGGCGATTCCGCCGATGATGGTGGTGATGTCGCCCTTTTCGGCTGCCAGGATCATGTAACTCACCGCCCCTGTATGGGTAGTTCCGGTAGCCCGTGCCCGACGGCATGGGTCACGCACTATCTTCGCTGATGAAACCGCCGCCGTCGCCGACTTGGCGGCTCTCTTTACCCGAGCTCGCGGTCTGTGCCCCGCCGGAACGCTCTGACCAGGTCACTCTGTGTATCACGGGGGTTGACGCCGGGCAATGATTGCCGTCTCGCCGTGCCGGCGACAGGCCTTCGGGTCGGGTGAGGGGCGGCCGTTCGGCTCAACGGGGCGGCGTGTCGTTGGTCCGTACCGCTGACACATGTCCGACATTCCGTCAGTCGTTCCATGTGCACGCCGGGTTGCGCGGGATGCTCCACCCCGTTCGGTTGGACGACGCAAGGAGCAGGGATGGGTTCCGCAGTGAAGTCGGGAGTGAAGTCGGGTCGGCGCGTGTGGCTGGCCGGCGGTGTCGCAGTGCCGCTGGTGTTCGCGCTGTCGGGGGTTTCGGCTCCGGCGATGGCCGCCGCGCACGGGTCGACCGCCGTGGTGGGGGCGCCCACGGGCGGTGAGGGTTGCTCGAAGTCGAAGGCCAGGGTGCTGAAGTCCGCCGCCTCCGGGCCGTCGAGCGGCTGTACGGGGCCGCGGGGGCCGAAGGGGCCGAAGGGTGACCGTGGTCCGAAGGGGGATCGGGGTCCCAGGGGTGACCGGGGTCCGGCTCAGCCCTGCGTGGGCGTCGACACGGCCCAGGGGCGGTTCGGCCTGGAGTTCAGCGCCGTGGTGAGCCGGGGCAAGGCGTTCCTGGGGCGTCGGACGACGAGTACGGTCCTTGAGAACGGGCCGTACGTCTGGAAGGACCTCTCCACCAGCGCGAACCCGGGCTTCCCGCGCAACGCGTGCGGCGTGTCGCTGAACATCCTGGAAGTGACCGCGCAGGTCAAGGTGCTGACCACCGACGGGAACGTGTTCGAGAACTCCTGCACCTTCGTGGCGAGCGGTGTGCTCACCTGCCCGACCGGTTGGACGCCGCTCATCAGGCCCTGACCGGGGGACGCCCGTCGTCGGTGTCGCGGTGCGGGGCACGAGCCGGATCGCGGCGCCGGCGCGGGTGGCGTGGTGGAGGACCGGCCTCGTTGTCAGTGGGGTGCGTCAGGCTGGTGACATGACGACGCCCTGGACTCTCGCGGACCTTGAGGCGGCCATCCGCTCGGGATGGTCGGCCGAGACCTGCTCGCCCGACGATGTGGAGCGGGCGCCCTGGACGGCCGAGAATCCGGCCTGGGGCCACTGTGACATCACGGCTCTGCTCGTCCAGGATCTGGTGGGCGGGGAGTTGATGGTGGGTGAGGTCTGGTCGGAGGGGCGGCAGCAGGGGTTCCACTGTTGGAACGTGCTGCCCGGGGGGATGAGCGTGGATCTGACGCGGGAGCAGTTCCGGCTCGGGCAGACGGTGACGCGGGGGCGGCTGATGGGGAAGCGGCCGGGCGGGCGGTTGCCGAGGCGCTGGGAGGAGTACCGGCTGCTGCGGCGACGGGTGATCGACAGACTGGGGCCGCTGCCGGGAGTGGTGCGGGCGGCGGACGGGCGCGGGCTCGCGTACACGGATTTCGGCGGCGCGGGGGCGCCGCTGCTCGTGCTGTACGGGCCCCGGGGCGGGGGGCCGCAGGACGGGTGGTCCTTCGAGTCGCCGGCGCGGGACGCGGGGCCGGGGTGGCATGTCATCGCGCTCGATCTGGCGGGGTACGGGGCGGTGGATGTGGTCGAGGGGGAGGCGCGCGACGGGTACGTGAGGGACGCGGCCGGCGTGTTGGAGGGGCTGGG
>NZ_LGDE01000045.1 GCF_001279725.1 Streptomyces sp. WM4235
TCCACAGCAGCCTCGGCTACCGCAGCCCCGCCGAATACGAGACCGCCCTCGCGGCCTGACCACCACACCAAAGGTGTCCGTCAAAGCGGAACAAGCTCACCCCACCCGTACCCCGACACCGACCTCGCCGCCCGAGCCGACGCCCGCCGGTGAGCTCGTCGCCCTCTGGTACAAGCAGGACGGCTCAGAGCGGTACAACGAACTCGCCAAGCGGACGCGCGGCGTCCATGACCTTCACGAACAGGGCCGCGGAGTCATCGACTTCGAGAACCTGTCCGCGGCACTGCGCGGCGCCGAAGCCCACCAGGAGATCCCGGACGCGCCGACCCAGGCGGTGTGGGCGAACGCGCAGAAGCAGACCCGCAGCGGAATGGCGGACGTGCTGTCCGGTTCGTCGCTGGCCCTCATGCCCCTGCCCGAGGACGAGGCGAGGGAGGCGCAGGCCCGGGGGTGGGAGAAGATCGGCAAGGGGCTCGCGGAGCTGAAGGACCTGGACGCCCGATTCCGCGCCTTCGGAATCCGTCCCGACGTACTGAAAGACCCGTGGGCTGCCTACAACTGAGCCGTCGACCCGTGACCGCACGGTCCCTCGACGTGGACCGGTGAGGTGAACCTGTACGCCGGATGGCTGCGGGGACGGGTGGCAGCGGTGGCAGTCCACCGGGGCGCACCCAAGCGAACAAACAGTGACACGCAGGCAGCCGTCCGGCCGGTCCGGGCTGACTCCCTCGATGATCCGCCGGTCCCCGGCCCTGCCGGGTCAGGACACGACGAAGAACCTCGCGGACGGCGACCCGGCCCCCACATGGTCCTGTCACATGGACAGTCTCGCATTCACCCGAGTGTTGCCCGCGACCAGATCAGCACCCGCACTGCCCGCCGCCGCATCCAAGCCGCACGCCAACTCGGCCACGAGTAGAGCGCCCTGCCCGCCCACGACCCGAGAAGGCGAATGCGCCAGGTGGGGGCTGAGATGCCGGGCGGCGGTGACCGGGAGGACCGTGGCCCGTTGTCCGGGCATGTACATGGGCGCGGACGAGAAGGGCCGCGCACCCCCTGGCGTGGCGGTGAGCGCCCCGAGGACGGGGAGCGCCGCCGCGAGGAGAGGCGGCGCGGATCGCGTGCGAGGGCGGGACCGGGGGGCTGCCAGACTATGAAGTCCGGGCGAGACTGTGCCGGCCATCGGCCTGCCCGGCGCGGAGTACCCCGGCGCCGCCCCGCCACTGGCCTGCTGCCACGGCCGCAGTCGCCCGAGCCACCCGCCGGCCTGCCAGGCCGGCGCACGTGTACAGACGCGGGTCAGCGGGCCCGCCTGGGCCGACGTGCGAAGGACCGCGGCCGGACCCGGCTCACTTCTGATTCCGCCGCCTGCGCTCCTGGCACCGGTGCCGGGATCATTCACGACGCAGGCGCCCGGCCGCCGACGCCGACGCCACCTTTGCCCCCTGCAGGCTCCGCCCCTGGAGTTCCCCGGCAGCAGGATGTGTGGAAGCGGGCGACGTCCTCGCCCGGTCGGCAGGCGTCAGTGGGCGAGTTCGAGGCGCTCGATGCCCAGGTGTGTGGTGAGGAAGCGGGCGGCGCGGTCGAGTGCGGCGTCCGCCTCGTCGAGCCGGCCGTAGTTGAGCTGGAAGACGTGGGGAAGGCCGGGCCCGATTTCGAGCGTGACGTCGACGTCGTCGGCGCCCGCACGGCCAGCCAGCCGGACGGCGTCGTCGAGCAGCACCTCGTTGGCTCCGACCTGCACGAGCAGTGGGGGCAGCCCGGTGAGGTCGGCGAGCACCGGGCTCGCCAGGGGGTGTGTACGGTCGGCCGAGGCGGCGTACAGATCGGCATAGGCGCGTACGTCGGCCTCGGTGAAGATGGGGTCGGCATCCTCTTTGGAGCGCATGCTCTCCCCGGTGAGGGTGAGGTCGGCCCACGGGGAGAAGGTGACCACGGCGGCTGGTTGCGGAAGTCCGGCCTCGCGGGCCGCGAGTAGGGTGGCGATGCTCAGACCGCCACCGGCGGAGTCGCCGGCCACGACGAGTTCCCGCGGGTCGGTACCCGTTGCCAGCAGCTCGCGGTAGGCAGCGAGCCCGTCGTCGACGGCTGCGGGGAAGGGGTGCTCGGGCGCCAGCCGGTAGTCCACCGACACCGCTCGCAGCCCGGTGCGCAGGGCCAGTTCACCGGCGAGCCCGGCGTGGGTGTGGGGTGAGCCGACGACGTAGCCGCCGCCGTGCAGGTAGAGCAGCCGGCCGCGGCCGGAGAGTTCGGCCGGTATCAGCTCCAGGGCCGGCCGGCCGCCCAGGACGGTCCTGCGGGTGACCACGCCGTCCGGCGCGGGCCTGGTCAGAGCTGCGGCGAAACCGCTGCGCTGCTCCTCGACAGTGGGCGGCGTCCCGCCGCGCGGAGCGGAACGGAGCAGGGCATCCAGAGCCTCGCGCTGCTGTCGGGACATGGTGGCCTCCAGTGGTCAGGATGAGAAGATGGATTCCCAGGAATCAATCTCTCAGAGTTAACCACATTCCAAGGAAGATGATTCCTAGGAATCTACTGGAGGTGTCGTGAGCCACATCACATCGATCTTCACTGATCTCGTCCGCGTCGAGACCCGGCTCTACAACGCGGTGAACGCCCGGCTGCGCACCGAACAAGATCTGAGCCTGGGGCAGTTCGAGTTTCTGGAGATCATCGACCGCGTACCGGAATGCCGCGTGCTCGACATCGTCGGCGAGCTGGCCATCACAGTGGGAGCCGTCAGCAAGGCCGTCGATCGACTGGTGGCCGCGGGCTGGTGCGTGCGGGTCGCGCACCCCCAGGACCGCCGCTCGTCCGTCCTTCGCCTCACGCCCGAGGGCAAGGAACAACTGGCCGCCTCCCGTACGGTCGTCACCAGCGAACTCACCGCGCTCACGGCGACCGTTCCCCCTGACGAGCTGAACCGCATCGCCTCGACCCTGGCCGCCCTCCGCGCGACCCTTGAGGCAGGCTCCCTCGGCCAGCCGGGCTGAGCTTGACCTTGAGGTCCACGAAGATCATCGCGACCTCAAGGATCAAGCCGACAAAGGGACCCCCCGCGGGTACCGGCCCCGCTACCGCAGGCCTGGGGCGGTGACCGGTGGTGGCGGCAGGGCCTTGTCCCGGCGTGGACATGGACATGGACGACGAAGACTTCCTCGGCATACTCCTGGACGCCACCACCGACACCGACCTGAAGCTCCCACCAGCAACGAAGCCGGAACCGTCATGATGCTGCTGGGCCTCCTTGAGGAGGAGACCCACTCCGAGGAGGTACCTGCCGCCGCGGGAGAGATGCGGGAAGGTCGGAGGCAGTGGCGCGGCGCGGCCACGCCAGGGACTGCGGGCCGGAGATCAGTCGCGGACCATCGGCTGGCGGTCGCCCCCGGCCGACTCGCCGCGAGGCGGGCGTCCGGCTCTACGTCCCGGTGGTGGCGGTGGGCAGGTCTCCCAGGTGGATCGGGTTGCTCCAGGCCCGTCCTCCGTCGGCGTCCTCGACGGTGACCCGGCAGTACCCCTGGCCGAACATCGTGACGGGCAGGGAGCCTTCGGTCAGGCCTTCGCCCTCCACCACCTGCAGGCCCGGGGCGCCCCCGGTGAGCAGGATCTTGCGCGCGGGCGAGCAGCGCACCGTGATCCGGCCGTCGTCGAGCCGGACGTCGTACAGGTCGGGGCCGGTGCTGGAGTAGTAGTGACCGGCCTTGAGGGCCGCGAGGAGCGCGTCCGGGTCGAGGGATTCGGCGCGTACCTGGACCCAGGCCACGCACCCCGGCGGGTCCTGGGGCTGGAAGTGCGCGTCGTCGGCGGCATAGGCGTTCAGCCGGTGCCCGCGGTTGAGCAGCACGTCGGTCAGGTGCCAGCTGTCGCCGCGGTGCTCACGATCCGCGAGCGCGTTGTAGACCTCGACCGCGTGCGCCGCGTCCAGGGACTCGGCGTCGTCCGCGGTCAGCAGCGAGGCCGCCGGGTGTGCCATGCCGACGAACGCACCCGCCGCCCGCGCCCGCCGCGCCAACTCCGGCCCGCTCTCCTCGGGCCCGGGCGGCGCGAAGCCCAGGGGCAGCCCCACGGCGACGATGTGCCACTTTGGACCGGCCTCCGTACGCGGGGCGTGCAACTCCGCACCCAACAGCGTGGTGAACCCGGGCACGCGCAGCGCCCGGGTGTCCGTCAGCGGAAACCCGTACTCGGCCCGGAAATGATCGGTGACGGCCAGGAAGTCATAGCCGGCGTCCTGATAGCGGCGTACGACGTCCGCCGGAGACAACGCCCCGTCGGACTCGTCCGAATGAGTGTGCAGGTTGCCGCGCCAAAACCGCCCGGCTTGATCGAACGGCAGGTCCAGCACAAGCATCCCCCACACACGACGACAGTAAGTAACGCCGAGTCTAAAAGACTTGAGCTATACGTATGACTAATCCCCTCGGCGGGGCGCGCCAGCGTACGGGTCACGGGCGCGGGTATCCGTGGCCCGAGGGTACTCGCCCAGGCGCACGACAACCCATACTGCCGCGTCTGCATCCCGCCCTCCGAACGTCACCCGTCGCGCGGGAGGCAGGAGCCGTCGGGATTGTGTCCTTCCGCAACAGCGCTGGCCTCTCCCGGATAGATTTCGGCGTTGATGCAGGCCCGGCCTTCTCAGCCCGATCCTGGCGGGGTGGTCCCCACTCGCGGCCCGGACGTCGATCCGTACCGACGAGGGCAGGGCGAGCGCGCGGGTGCGGCTGAGGAGTCGCTCCTCGGTCAGTCCGGGCTGACCCTGGAGCTCTTTGGCCAGCGCTTCCATAGCCGCCCTGCGGGGCTCGGCGCCCTCGTGTTCGGCTGGAGTGAGCGTCTCCCGCTTGGGCACCGGCATCGACTTGGCGAATTGTGGACCGGCATGCTCGGAGAGCTGCCAGAGGAAGACGAAGACGAGGCCCAAGAGGAGGAGGAGAGGGAGCGCGTACCCGAAGAACAGGAATCGTCCTGTCCTTCGGGTACGGCCCTGGGGCGGAGCGGTCATCAGATCGCGCCGTACCCGATATCGCGGAGCTTCTGCTCCATCACCTTCGCGTAGCCGGTTGTTCCGGCGGTCTCCGGGTGGAAGGACTCCCGGCTCAGGCACGCGCCGCCCGCGACGTCCCACAGGCAGAACGACGGCTTGTTCCCAACCGCGTCGGGGAAGTCCTTGTTGTGAAAGTCCCCATTCCCGTTCGGCCCCGTGACGATGGCATTGATCCACTCGTCGTCGTCACACGTGCCATGACCGCTGAACATCGGAATCGGATCTGCGTACGTGACGCCTTGGACACCCTGGACGGCCGCAGCCTGCTTCCCGTTCACGTACTTGGAGAGGTCTCCGAGCGCCTTCTGCTCGTTTGCGTTGAACAAACCCGCCGCCAGGCAGGCTCTGCTCCGGCTCATGAGTTCGGGACAGCCCATGACCACGATGGTCGCATGGGTGGCTCGGGCCTTGATACTGGTGATCAGCGAGCCAAGACTGGTGCCCAGCTTGTCCGCCAGGGCTTTGTAGCGGGGCATGAAGGTCGCGTCCGTGGCGCAGTCGCCGCCGCCGGCGCACTCCATGACTGCTCCGACGAATGCTCCCTCGTCATTGCCTCCGATCGTCAGGGTGACCAGGGTGGTGTTCTCGTCGAGGGCACCGGAGTCGATCTGGGACAACTCGTGGAACTGTCCCTCGGACCAGCCGTACGCTCCGCGATTGGTCCAGAAGCTGGGGTTTCGGGTGCCCTGGACGTTCCAGGTCTGGGCCCCCGAGCAGGCGACGAACGACAGCTCGGCGTCGGTGCTCCAGGCATCGCTGGCCGTTCCGAGCGGCGTCGTGGTGTTGGGCGGGGTGAGCTCGCGCGGCCAGGCGTTGACGCTGCGCCGGCATCCGTTCCACCGGGGCGCGCCGTGGTCGGTGTCGGACTCCCACGAGTAGCCGATGCCGGGTCCGCCCACGGATCCGGAACCCTCACCGGAGGAGAAGGAGTCGCCGAGCGACGCCACGATGTTCTTCGGCTTGCCGGGCATCGGCTGGAAGGCGATGGCGTCCCAGGCCACGTCGTCGTCGGCGGTGCCGTCGACGGTCTCGTTGGTCAGTGACACGCTGGGGGTGCCGCTGAGGTTGTATACGCCTGGAGAGATCCAGGTGTTGCTCTTGTGGAGCTGGTTTATGTAGCGGTCCTTTACCGTGCCGTTGCCGAGAGCGATCCGGTCGTGGGCCTGTTGGGTTTCGGCACCGTGGTCGGGCAGGTGCACCATGACCCGGCTCCACTGGTTGAGGGTGCGCGCCGGCGTCCAGGTATACCGGTGGCCTTCATCTGGTCGATGCGGTTGCCGCTGTTGCGGGTGTGGGCGAACCAGAAGTGGGCACCGAAGCCACCGCCCACCTGGTGAAGGTCTTCCTTCCCCTCATAGGTTCCCAGCCCCGCGGGGTCCGTGAAGCTCCAGGACATGGTGCCCGAGTTGGTCCACGACTTGGAGCAGTCGCTGCGGAGGGTCGGCGCGCTCGCGCTGACGTCGTCGATGATCAGCGCGTTCGACGGCAACCGACCTGATGTCGTGCAGTCGGGCAGTCGGGCAGTCCGGAGTTGCCCCGGCCGAGTTCGGCCCGGAGCGTCTTGCAGGTGAGTGTCTCATTGCCGCACTCGGTGGCGCAGGCAGTCTTCCACTTGGCGTTCGCGTGGTACCAGTACAGCTTGTAGCAGGCCTCGTCGGCGGACTGGGGCGGGCTGCCCGCGTTGCAGCCGTTGCTCGCGTTGCAGAACGTGTCGAGAGGGGGCTTGATCGCCCGTGTGTCTTACGGGGATGTGTCGCCCCGGCCGGGCGGCGACGGTCAGGCGTCCGGGCGGTCGGCCACCGGGCGGCCAGGGCCGGGGCACCGCGGGCGCGGACGGCGGCGCTGCAACGCCTGGAACGACAGCCGGCCGACCGCGCTGTCCCAGACGACGAGCTCGCCGTCGAGGACCATGCCGTCGGGGCGCTGCCCGGCGGCCGCCACCAGGTCCGACCACCGCGGTCCTGGACCAGCGCCCCTCGCCTGCCTCCTGTCGTTGACCATTCCCGCCGACCACACCACGCCCTAGACTGCGACCGCTCCAAAACCTGGCGATCATCAGGAGGGCGTACAAGATGAACCGAGCACTGATCAGCGCATTCGCGGCCGTGACGTTAGTTGTGTCCGGGGGAAGTGCCGCCACCGCTTCCGACGGCACTCCGCCGCGCACCACGCACGGCCCTTGCCAGTACACACAGACCCCGGACGAGCCGCCCGCGCGTCATGTTCCACTGCCGCCCGACCCGCGGCGCACCCCTGGCCGTGGCACGGTTGACATGGCTGTCGCGACCAGTCAGGGTCCGCTCCCGCTGCGTTTGGACCAGGCCAAGGCGCCGTGCACGGTCCAGAGTTTCCTGCACCTGGCACGGCATGGGTTCTATGACCGAACGGTGTGCCACCGTCTGACGGCGTATCCGACGCTGAAGGTCCTGCAGTGCGGCGACCCGACCGGGACCGGTGAGGGAGGGCCCGGGTACAAGTACAAGGACGAGCTACCGGTGGATTTGCCACCCGCACCGACCGATCCGACCGGCGCGCGCCGCCTGTACGGGCGCGGCCTGCTGGCGATGGCCAACGCCGGTCCGGACACGAACGGCTCACAGTTCTTCGTCGTCTACGGCGACTCCGCACTACGCCCGAACTACACGGTGTTCGGCACGGTCGGCCCCGACGGCCTGGCAACACTCGACAAAACCGCCGCCGGAGGAATCCAGCCGACCGCGGAGGACCCGGCACCGGTCGACGGCACACCCGTGCTGCGGACCGAGCTCCTCCGCGTCCGGCCGTCCTGCCGGCATTGACTCCCCGCGGCCGCGCCGAAGCCGCGGCCGCTGCGGTGGCGCCTGTCCGGGGGCAAGGGCGGGGGTGGTGGTCGACACCGCCGCGCTGCTCTGGGAGATCCGGCACGTGACCTCGGAGCAGCAGAAGCGGCTCGGCGCGTACGCGGTGGCACCGGGGCCGGCCCCGGCGGGAGCGGCGGGATCCGCGGCTGGTGTCCTCGGAGCCCCGGGGCGTACTGTTCCCGGCCCCCCTGGGCGGGCGCTGTCACCGGGCCGTCTGGCGCCGGCTCTTCGGGCGGAGGATCATCCGGTGGGCACGGGCCGTCGACCGGCGGCTGCCCGACCGAGGGCCCGGTTCGAGCGGGCCGGGGGGAGGCGCGCATGACCGCCGCGGAACAGCTCAACTGGGCAGCCCTGTTGCGGTTCGACCAGGAGCGGGGGCTGTAGGGCTGCCGGCACGACGCGGAGGCCGCCGGCCGCCGGGGGGACGGCCGGGCCCGTTACCTCCAGGAGGTCGCCCAGCTGGACATGCTGCCCAGGCTCTGGGAGTTCGGGGTCCCGCTCACCGAGGAGGAGTACCAGGACGCGGGGCGGGTGCGGTCGTGGATGACCCACGAGCAGGCGGCGGCCCGTCACGAGGCACTGTCCCGGTACCCGCCGCCGCCGGGCCGGAGCCGGGACCCCCACATCCGGTACTTCTGGTCCCCGGACGGCCACCTCATGTACGTGACCACGGCCCGTGACGACGGCCGATTCGTCGTCAACCACGGTTTCCTGACGCCCGAATGGGCCGACCGGCTGCGCCGGGACATGCCGCGGCTGGCGCACCCGGTGACCCTGTACGAGAGGAACCAGAAAGCGGTCCGAGGCCACGAGGGAGCCCCGGCACGACCAGGCCGAGGGTGACGGCCTGGACCGGGTCGGTGCCCGAGGCCTGCGGGGCCGGCTGCTGCCGAGGCTGGGACGACTGCTGCTGCTCGGTGATGGAACGTGAGAGTCCTCAAGGGCCGGGGCAGTTTGCCGGCTGGCGCAGGTGAGGCGGGGTACCCGCCCGACAAACACGCGTGGCGTCGGCTCCGCTACGACAGTCCGGGTGGGGGCCGGGACCAGTCCGGGATCAATGGGCGGTGTTCTGGGAGGCCGGGTACGTCGGCCGGGTCCGGAATGCGGCCGGGCGGGCCACGAGGCAGGTGAGAGCGCCGAGGACGAATCCGTATACGGACACCAGACCATGGCCATTGGCCTGGGCGAACCACATCACCAGGCCGAGTACCGGCACACCGACCGCGAAAAGGATCTCCACGCGCTGCGCCTTGTCCAGGCCCGTACGTGAAGTTGGCAGTTCGCGCAGGAGGCGGAGGAGGAGGGCGGCGGCGAGAGTAGCGCCGAGGAAGTAGGTGGCTCCTGAACTGCCCGCGAAGTTGCGTGGGTCGGTGCTGTGGTGGCCGCCCGCGGCAAAGAGGGTGTCGATGTGCTCCGGCAGTAGGATCCCGGCGAGGAACAGGCCGACGGTGATCGGGGTTCTCCAGAACCAGTCGGCCAGGGCGG
>NZ_LGDE01000046.1 GCF_001279725.1 Streptomyces sp. WM4235
CGCCCCCGCCCCGGCCCCCGCGCCCTACGGGCAGCAGCCCTCGTACGGCCAGGTCCCGGGCCAGCAGGCGCCCCCGTACGGCGGGCAGCCGGCCTTCGGCCAGCAGCCGCCCCAGTACGCGCAGCAGCCCCAGCCGGCCGCCGCCGGACACGGCCTCGCCGCCGCGCTCCAGCCGTACAAGGAAGCCCCCACCGGCACCCGCTGGACCCCGCAGAACCAGCAGCTCATGCGGGTGGACCTGTCCATGGGCGGCCAGGCCGTCCTCGCCCGCCAGGGCAGCATGGTGCTGTACCAGGGCAAGGTCGACTTCAGCTACAAGGGAGCCGGATTCGCCGGCCGCATCGTCGGCAACGCCACCGGCCAGGAGATGCAGCTGATGCGCTGCACCGGTCGCGGACAGGTCTTCCTCGCCGAGAACGGCGCCCACCTGCACGCCATCGAGCTCCAGGGCGACGGCATCTGTGTCTCCGCGGAGAACGTCCTCGCCTTCGACGAGTCCCTCCAGCACGAGGTCCGTCGCATCGAGGGCCACGGCATTCCCGGCGGCGCCCTGTTCACGATGCAGTTCCAGGGCAGCGGCACGGTGATCGTCAAGACGCAGGGCGTCCCGGTCGTCCTGCCCGTCACCCCGACCACCTTCGCGGACAGCAACGCCATCGTCGCCTGGTCCGCCGCCTCGCAGGTGATCATCTCCAGCCAGGTCCGGCTGCGCCGCACCGCCTATCCGGGCCACAGCGGGGAGACCGTGAACCTCCAGTTCCGCGGCGCGCCCGGCAACTTCATCGTCGTCCAGCCGTACGAGGTCTGAGGGAGCCCGTCATGAACGCCATGAACCAGCAACTCGCGGGATACGCCCCGACCCCCGTCACGGCCCGCATGGAGAACCACGGCCGAGCCATGCTCAAGGTCGCCATGCAGAGCGGCCAGGACCTGTTCGCACGCACCGGATCGATGGTCGCGTACGAGGGCTTCGTCCAGTACGAGCCCAACCCGCCCGCCGTCCGCCAGATGGCCTCGCAATGGATCACCGGGGAGGGCGCCCCGCTGATGAAGTGCACCGGCGACGGCCTGCTCTACCTCGCCGACTACGGCGCGGACGTCGTCGTGATCAACCTCAACAACGACGCCCTGTCCGTCAACGGCACCAACCTGCTCGCCTTCGACGCCCACCTCCAGTGGGGCGTCGAGCGGGTCAAGGGCATGGCCAAGTTCGCCGGCCAGGGCCTGTTCAACGTGCAGGTCTCCGGTACCGGCTGGGTGGCCATCACCTCCCGCGGCACCCCGATCGTCGTGGACTGCGGTCGCGGCGACGACGAGACGTACGTGGACCCCGACGCGCTCGTCGCCTGGTCCCCGAACCTCAAGGTCAAGGGGAAGCGCAGCTTCAAGGCCTCGTCGATGATCGGCCGGGGCAGCGGTGAGGCCTACCAGATGGCCTTCTCCGGCCAGGGAATCGTCGTGGTACAGCCCAGCGAGGACAGCACCGACCGGCTCCGGACCCGGGGCTGAGGGGGAGCGGACACATCATGCAGAGCGCACTTTTCGCCCACGCCGAGGCGCAGTCCCAGGAGCGGTACACCGTCCAGAACCCGCAGTTGCTGCGGGTCTCCCTGAGCGGCACCGACGACGTCCTCGCCCGCAAGGGCGCGATGGTCGCCTACCAGGGGATCATCGACTTCGACGGCGAGTACCAGAGCACCACCCAGCGCACCGCCCGCGCCCGCACCGGCGAGGGCCTGGATCTGATGCGCTGCTCCGGGCAGGGCACGGTCTATCTGGCCAACCTGGCCCAGTACGTGCACGTCGTGGAGGTGGACCGGGACGGTCTCACCGTCGACAGCAGTTACGTGCTGGCGCTGGACTCCACCCTGCACACCGAGGCCATCGCCGTGGACAGCCAGTACGGGATCTCCGGCTCCGGCAAGTACCAGCTCAACATCAGCGGTCGCGGCAAGGTCGCCCTGATGACCTCCGGTCAGCCGCTGATGATGCAGGTCACGCCCGACAAGTACGTCAACGCCGACGCCGACGCGATCGTCGCCTGGTCCACCTCGCTGCGGGTACAGATGCAGGCCCAGACGCACTCCACCGGAGTCTGGCGGCGCCGCGGCAACACCGGCGAGGGCTGGGAGCTCAGCTTCCTCGGCACCGGCTTCGCCCTCGTGCAGCCGAGCGAGGCACTGCCGCCGCAGAACGCCCAGATCGGTCAGGGCGCCGCAGCCCAGTTCGGCATGGGCCAGCACGGCGCCCACAGTCAGAACCAGAACAACGCCTGGAACTGATCAACGGCACGGCACGGAAGGGCACGGCGCGCAACGGCGTGGCACGCCCCGCTTGACGCCGGAAGGGGCGGGTCCCGAGGGACCCGCCCCTTCCACATGCCTCCCCGGACGTCTCAGAGACGCGCCAGGCTCGCTTCCATCAGCCGCACGACCGAGGCGTCGGCCACCGCCGCCACCTCCGCGTACGGGAACCAGCGCAGGTCCAGCGACTCCTCGCTGATCTCGGCCACGGCGTCGGCCGGAGCCAGCGCCGCGTACTGCACGTCCAGGTGCCAGTTGCAGGGCTCCGGGATCGGATGCCGGTCCAGCCGCACGGGCCCGCCCGGCAGCAGGGTCAGCCCGCCGGCGATCCCCGACTCCTCGACGGCCTCGCGCAATGCCGCGTCCGCGAGGGTGGTGTCACCGGGCTCGCAGTGACCACCCATCTGGAGCCACATGCCCAGCTTCTTGTGCAGGGTGAGCAGCACGCGTCCCCGCACCGGGTCGATCACCAGCGCGCTGCCCGTGACATGGCCGGCCCGGCAGGGCTTGTAGACCCCGTCGTGGTGGGCGGCGAGGTGCTCCAGGTACAGGTCCCGCAACCCGCTCTGCTGCTCGTCGGTCGGCGCGAGATCCTTCAGGACCGCGACCGCGTCGTCGTACAGGCTCACTTCTTCTCTTCGCCCTCGCCGTCGGCACCCTTGTCGCCCAGATCACGCTTCTCGGCGGCCTCGCCGAGCATCTTGTCGATCTCCGAGAAGTCCAACTGCTCGCGGTGCACGAATCCGTCCGGGTCGTCCAGGTCGGAGGCCGTCGGCAGCATGTCGGGGTGCTCCCACAGCCCGTCGCGACCGTCCACACCCCGCGCGTCCGTGAGCGAGGCCCACAGCCGCGAGGCGTCGCGCAGCCGACGCGGACGCAGCTCCAGCCCGATCAGCGTGGCGAAGGTCTGCTCGGCCGGACCACCGGAGGCACGCCTGCGGCGCATGGTCTCGCGCATGGCGTCCGCCGAGGTCAGACGGGGCTTGGCGGCCTCGTGCACCACCGCGTCGACCCAGCCCTCGACCAGGGCGAGCGCCGTCTCCAGGCGCGCCAGGGCCGCCTTCTGCTCCGGGGTGTCCTGCGGCTGGAACATGCCGCCCGCGAGGGCCTCCTGCAACTGCTCCGGATTCGACGGGTCGAGCTGACCGACCACGTCCTCCAGCTTCGAGGTGTCCACCTTGATGCCGCGGGCGTAACCCTCGACGGCGCCGAACAGGTGCGAGCGCAGCCACGGCACGTGCGCGAACAGGCGCGCGTGCGCCGCCTCGCGCAGCGCCAGGTACAGCCGGACCTCTTCGGCCGGCACGCCCAGGTCCTTGCCGAAGCCCTCGATGTTCAACGGCAGCAGGGCGGCCTTGCCCGCCGGGCCCAGCGGGAGCCCGATGTCGGTCGAGCCGACGACCTCGCCCGCGAGCACGCCCACCGCCTGGCCGATCTGCTGACCGAACATGGCGCCGCCCATGGAACGCATCATGCCGAGCAGCGGGCCCGCCATGGCCTGCATCTCCTCGGGCAGCACCCCGCCCATGGCCGCCCCGACGCGTTCGGCGACCGGGTCCACGAGCTCCTTCCACACCGGGAGGGTCGCCTCGACCCACTCGGCGCGGCTCCACGCCACCGCCGTGTTCGCACCCGACGGCAGCGAGGTCACCCCGTCCAGCCACAGGTCGGCCAGGCGTACGGCCTCCTGGACCGCCGACTTCTCGGCGACGCCGACGCTGGCGTCCTTCACACCGTCGGCGGTGCCCTGCGCGACGGTCTGGCGGGCGATGTCCTTGGCCATGTCCCAGTTCACGGGACCGCCCTCGTAGCTCAGCATCTGGCCGAGCTGCTGGAAGGCCGCGCCGAGGTCGTTCGGATTCATGGCACCGAACATCGAGGCGAACGGGTTGTCCGCACCGCCCGGGCCGCCGGCGCCCGGCAGGCCCATGCCCGGGAACCCGAACGGATTCGCCGGGCCGCCCTGACCGCCCTCATTGCCCTTCTTCTTGCCCTCGTCGCCGTTCTCCGGCTCCTCCGGCGGAAGGCCGAATCCGAATGGGGTGTCGCTCACGGGGTTTCCTCGGCTCGTAGGGCCGCCGGCGGGAGCCGACGGCAATGGTCCGACAACACCACCCAGCGTAGACACCCCGCCCGCTTCCGGGCTCGGTGCTCCGCCGGCTCCTGGGCTGCGGCAGGATGGACGTCACCTGGTAGGTACGCGTCACGGCGCGTCCCTACTGAAGACAACCGCTGGAGACGCCTGGTGAGTTCCCCGGATCCGCAGCTTTCGGACAAGCACAGCCGCGCGCCGCAGGACGCCGAAGACAGCCCTGAGCACGGTGACAGCGCCCCTGGCGTTCGCCAGACGCGAAACGAGAACGGCCCCCGCCGGCACAACCCGGTGATCGCCGTGACCGGTGCCGCGTCCGGGGTCGGCGCCGCCCTGGTGGCCCGCCTCGTCGAATCCGACGAGGTCAAGCAGGTCGTCGCGATCGACGAGCGCCGCGGCGACTGCGCGGCCGCGCAGTGGCACGTCCTGGACGTACGGGACCCCGCGATCGCCGAGAAGCTGCGCGGCGCGGACGTCGTCGTCCACCTCGCGCTCGACCTCGACCTCGAAACGGATCCGGCGGCCCGTACGGCGTACAACGTGCGCGGGACCCAGACCGTCCTGACGGCCGCCGCCGCGGCCGGGGTGCACCGGGTCGTGCTGTGCACCTCCGCCATGGTCTACGGGGCGCTCCCGGACAACGACATCCCGCTGACCGAGGACTCCGAGCTGCGCGCCACCGCCGAGGCCACCGGCGTCGGAGACCTGCTGGAGATCGAGCGGCTCGGCCGCCGGGCACCCCGCGCGCACCCCGGACTGAACGTCACCGTGGTGCGGCCCGCCGTCCTGGTCGGAGGCACCGACACGGCGCTGACCCGGTACTTCGAGTCGCCGCGCCTGCTCGTGGTCGCGGGATCCCGGCCCACCTGGCAGTTCTGCCACGTCGAGGACCTGGTCAGCGCCCTGGAGTACGCGGCGCTGGAGAAGGTCGAGGGCGAGTTGGCGGTCGGCTGCGAGGGCTGGCTGGAGCAGGAGGAGGTCGAGGAGCTGAGCGGCATCCGCCGCATGGAGCTCCCCTCGGCGGTCGCCCTGGGCGCCGCGGCCCGACTCCACCGGATCGGCCTGACGCCCTCCCCGGCCGGCGACCTCGCCTACACGATGCACCCGTGGGTGGTCAGCGTCAGCGGCCTGCACGCGGCCGGCTGGCGGCCCCGCTGGACCAACGAGGAAGTACTCGCCGAACTGCTCCAGGAGGTCGCGGGCCGGCACACCGTCGCGGGCCGTCGTCTGGGCCGCAAGGACGCCGCCACGGCCGCCGGCGCCGCCGGTGCCACCGTCGCCCTCCTCGGCGCGGCCGCCGCGGTCCGCCGCGCCCGCAAGCGCCGGGGGATCTGAGACGCCGGGCCGACGCGCGCCCCGGGCCCGCGGCGGCCCGGGGCCGGACCGGGGCAGGACCCGAGCCGGATCGGGGCCGGATCGAGGCCGGGCCGGGACCCGGTCGAGAGCGGGCCGCAGCCGTGCCCCCCTGTAGGAGGCTCCATACGGCCGGGTCGCACAGCCGGTCGAATCGGCTATATCGCGATCCGAAAGCCGTGGTGCACGATGGCTGTATGGCTCCGCACTTCGACCACCCCGGCGAGCAGGCCGCTCCGGACCCGATCCGCCTGCTCGAAATCCGTGAGACCCCGCTCTCGATCGACGAGGTCTTCCAGGCCGTCGGCGACGACGCGACGGGCGGGACGACGCTCTTCGTCGGCACCGTGCGCAACCACGACAGCGGAGCGGACGTGGACTCCCTCGGCTACTCCTGCCACCCGACGGCGGAGGCCGAGATGCGCCGCGTCGCCGAGCGCGTCGTGGCCAAGTTCCCGGTCCGTGCCCTCGCCGCCGTCCACCGCGTCGGCGATCTGTCGGTGGGCGATCTCGCGGTCGTCGTCGCCGTGTCCTGCCCACACCGCGGCGAGGCCTTCGAGGCCTGCCGGATGCTGATCGACGACCTCAAGCACGAGGTGCCGATCTGGAAGCACCAGACGTTCGCGGACGGAACGGAGGAGTGGGTCGGCGCCTGCTGAACCCTCCCGCGCGACCTCGCACCCCCCTGTACACCCCCGGTCGCGGGACCGCCCCCGCAAGGGGGTAACCTCACACCCGTTCGGCTCCGCAACACGCCCCCGATTTGCGTAACCCCTTTCCGGGCACGAGCGTTGAAGCCACCAACGACACGTACTTTCGGGGCAGGGAGGCACGTCCATGGCGTCATTGGCGTGGTTGCTGATTCCGCTGTTCGCCGCCATCGGAGCGGCGATATGGGGCAGCTGGGCGGCTCGCGACCGGACATCCGGCGACATATCCGAGCTGGCCGGCTACGCGAGGTTCCGCGAGGTCATGGACAAGACCGACCACACCAGGACGAAGGCGGAGGCGCACTCCGGTTCCGACGCCGTCTGAGGCGTCCCGCGAGTCCCTGAGAATCGCCTGAGAGTTCACGCGCACGACCCCGTACGGCCCGGCCCCACGGGCCGCCCGCCAGGGGCGTCCCGTACTGTCGATCCATGCCACGCCGCACCGCGACGATGCTCGCTTCCACCCTCGTCCTGTTCGCGCTGCTCTGCGCAGGGGTGTTCCTGAAGGTCCCGTACTCCGAGATGAGCCCGGGCCCCACGGTGAACACGCTCGGGGACTCCCGCGGCGAGCCGGTCCTCAGCATCTCGGGGCACAAGACCTACCCCACCAGCGGGCACCTCAACATGACGACCGTCCGGGTCACCGGCGCGGACTACGACATGAACCTGCTGGAAGCGGCGTACGGCTGGCTGTCCGGCGACAACATCGTCGTACCGCACGAGAACCTCTACCCGAACGGGAAGACGGAGAAGCAGTCCACGCAGGAGAACGCCGAGGAGTTCAGCCAGTCCCAGGAGAGCGCCAAGGTCGCGGCGCTCAAGCAGCTGAAGATCCCCGTCACCCCGCACGTCATCGTGTCCTCCGTGGTCAAGGGCGGCCCCGCCGAGGGGAGCCTGCACGCCGGCGACGTGATCAAGTCCGTGGACGGCACCCCCGTGGCCGAGGCCGCCGACGTGGCCAGGCTCGTCACCAAGCACAAGGTCGGGGAGCCCGTCGAGTTCGTCGTCGTCCCCGCGAAGGAGATGGCGGAGGCGGAGAAGGCCAACCGGGAGCCCGGCGCCACCGCCAAGATCAAGGTCACCACCGGCAAGGCGGAGGACGACGGTCACGCCATCGTCGGGATCCGGGCCGGGATCGACCACACCTTCCCGTTCCCGATCGGCATCAACCTCGCCGATGTCGGCGGCCCGAGCGCCGGTCTCATGTTCGCGCTCGGCATCGTCGACAAGCTGACCCCCGAGAACCTGACCGGCGGGAAGTTCGTCGCCGGCACCGGCACCATCGACGACGACGGCAAGGTCGGACCGATCGGCGGCATCCAGATGAAGACCATCGGCGCCCGTCAGGCCGGCGCCGAGTACTTCCTGACCCCGGCCGACAACTGCGCCGCCGCCTCCTCCCACGTGCCGGACGGCCTCACGCTGGTGAAGGTGTCCACCATCGACGACGCCGCCAAGGCGCTGGAGAAGATCTCCAAGGGGGAGACGGCAGGGCTGCCGCAGTGCGGCAAGCCCTGACCGGCCCCCGACGGATACTCGCGAGCGAGCGAGCGAGCGAACGAACGGGCCGGACCGGCTCCGGTCAGTCCAGGAAGGTCGCGGCCAGTGCCTCGGCCAGCCCCGGCACCAGGGTCGCGCCCGTCAGCACCTCGGTCGACGAGTCCTTCTCGCGCAGCCGGACCGCCGACTCACGGGACCCGTCCCGCAGGACACCCACGGTCAGCCGCACCTCCTGCCGGTCCGGATGTCCGGCGACCCACTTCGCCAGCTGCTTGTCGCCGAGCCCCTCGGGGACGGAGGCCTCCGCGGACGGCGGCAGCATCAGGCGCTCCACGGTCAGCGCGCAGCCGACGATCGCGGCGGGCCAGGCGATGGTTCCCAGGAACTTGTCCAGCGGGGTCCCCGCGGGCACCTCGTCCTGCTCGATCGGGGTGAGCTGGCTCTTGCCCGCGTCGTCCTGGTCGAGGCCCAGCTGACGGGCGAGGCCCGGCTCCTGCTTGCGCAGCTTGGCGGTGTCGACCAGGGCGAACAGCCGGGCCGGCTTGTCCCAGCCGAGGGTGGAGGCGTACTCGTCGATCTCAAGGACGGCGCGCGTCAGCGGGGAGGCGGCCATCGGGGTGCCGGCGGAAGGAGAAAGGTTGGACATGGACAACATCCTGCCTCCTTTCCACCCGATACCGGGAACTGACTAAAGCCTCAGTAAGTTGCATGAGTGGGCTCTACGATCGGGGGCCCGTTGATGACCAGACCCAGCGACTTTCAGAGGTGCGCACCTTGGCTTTCCAGATGCCGGACCGCGGCGGAGGCCCTTCCGGGCCACGGATGAGAGTCGGCCGCCCGTCCCGGCGTGCCCGGACTCTATTGATGACCTTGGGCGTCCTGGCCGTCCTGGCCATGTTGTTCATCATGTTCGCGGGCTTCTGGACCGACTGGCTCTGGTTCCGATCCGTCGAGTACTCCTCGGTCTTCACCACCACCCTGTGGACCAAGGTCGGCCTCTTCGCCGTCTTCGGCCTGCTGATGGCGGGTGCGGTCGGGTTCAACATCTGGCTGGCGCACCGGCTGCGGCCGCCGCTCAGCGCGATGTCGATGGAGCAGCAGAGCCTCGATCGCTACCGCATGAGCGTCGCGCCGTACAAGAAGTGGCTGCTCCTGGGCATCGCCGCGATCGTCGGCCTGATCGCGGGCGCCTCGGCGGCCGGCCAGTGGAAGACCTGGCTGATGTACGTGAACGGGGTGCCCTTCGGGCAGAAGGACCCCCAGTTCGGCCTGGACGTGTCGTTCTACACCTTCGACCTGCCCTGGTACCGCTTCCTGCTCGGCTTCGGCTTCGCCGCGATCGTCCTGTCGGTGATCGCCGCCGCCGTCGTGCACTACCTGTACGGCGGACTGCGCGTCACCAGCCCCGGCGCCCGGGCCACCGCCGCGGCCACCGGGCACCTGTCGGTGCTGCTCGGCCTCTTCGTGACGTTCAAGGCCATCGCGTACTGGCTCGACCGGTACGGCCTCGCCGTGAAGTCCAGCGACTTCAAGGCCGCCGACAACTGGACCGGCCTGCGCTACGTCGACGCCAACGCATACCTGCCGGCCAAGACGATCCTCGTCGCCATCGCCGCGATCTGCGCGCTCCTGTTCTTCGCCACGCTGTGGCGCCGTACCTGGCAGCTGCCGGTCATCGGCTTCGGCCTGATGGTCCTCTCGGCGATCCTGATCGGCGGGCTCTATCCGGCGATCGTGCAGAAGTTCCAGGTCCAGCCGAACGAGCAGGCCAAGGAATCGCCGTACGTCCAGAAGAACATCAAGGCGACGCGCGACGCCTACGGGATCGCCCAGTCCGAGGTCAAGGAATACCCGGGCGTACCGCAGACCGAGGACAAGACGAAGCTGCGCCAGACCGCGGACACCACGGCCAGCGTCCGTCTCCTCGACCCGAACATCGTCTCGCCGGCCTTCCAGCAGCTCCAGCAGGTCAAGGGCTACTACGGGTTCCCGTCCACGCTCGCCGTGGACCGGTACAACGGCCAGGACACGGTCATCGGCCTGCGCGAGCTGAACATCGGCGGCATCCCGAAGAACAACTGGATCAACGACCACTTCAAGTACACCCACGGCTACGGCGTCGTCGCGGCCAAGGGCACCACCGTCGGTGACCAGGGCGCCCCCGACTTCACCCAGTCCGACCTGCCCTCCAAGGGCATGTTCGGCACGGACTTCGAGCAGCGCATCTACTACGGCGAGATGACGAAGCAGTACTCGATCGTCGGCGGACCGCAGAAGGAACTCGACTACTCGGACGACAAGGGCGAGAAGGAGACGAGCTACAAGGGCGACTCCGGGGTCAATCTCGACAACCCGGTCAACCGTGCGGCGTACGCGCTCTCCTTCAGCGAGCCGCAGATCCTGTACTCCGGAGCCATCGGCGAGGGCTCGCGGATCCTCTACCACCGCACGCCCAAGGAGCGCGTCGAGGCCGTCGCGCCGTGGCTGACCATCGACGGGGCGCCGTACCCGGCGGTCGTCGACGGCCGGATCAAGTGGATCGTCGACGCCTACACGACGACCAACGGCTACCCGTACGCCTCGCGCACCACGCTGGGCCAGAGCACCGCGGACTCGCTGACCAACAGCCAGCGCGCGGTGGTCGCCCAGGAGAACCAGGTCAACTACATCCGCAACTCGGTGAAGGCGACCGTCGACGCCTACGACGGCACGGTCGACCTGTACCAGTGGGACAAGGCGGACCCGGTCCTCAAGACCTGGATGAAGGCGTTCCCGGGCACGGTGAAGGCCAAGAGTGAGATCCCCAAGGCGCTCATGGACCACCTGCGCTACCCGCAGGACCTCTTCAAGGTCCAGCGCGAGCTGCTCACCCGCTACCACGTCACGGACCCGCAGACCTTCCTCAGCGGCAGTGAGGCCTGGGCCGTCCCGGACGACCCGACCGTCAAGGCGGGCACGGCGCTTCCGCCGTACTACCTGTCGATGAAGATGCCGGGCCAGAAGGAGAAGGACCAGGTCTTCTCGCTCACGACGACGTTCACGCCGAACGAGCGGGACAACCTGAGCGCCTACATGGCGGTCAACGCCGATCCGGGCACCCCGGACTACGGCAAGATCAGAATCCTGAAGCTGCCGACCAGCAAGCCGGTCGACGGCCCCAAGCAGGTACAGAGCAAGTTCCAGTCCGAACCGAAGATCGCCGAGTCGATCCGCCTGCTGCGCGGTGGAGACTCCGAGGTCGAGTACGGAAACCTGCTCGCGGTGCCGCTCGACGGCGGCATGCTCTACGTGGAGCCGGTGTACGTCCGCAGTTCCAATCTGAAGTACCCGCTGCTGCGCAAGGTGCTGGTGACCTACGGCGGCCAGACGGCCTTCGAGGACACGCTGGAGAAGGCGTTGAACGTGGTCTTCGGGGCAGAGGCGCCGACCGTGCCCGTGACCCCGGAGAATCCGCCGGGCGAAGGCACCGTCACCCCGCCGACCGCCCAGGACCCCACGGTCAAGGCGGCGCTGTCGGACGCGCAGAAGGCCATCGAGGCGGCCGAGAAGGCCCGCCAGTCCGGTGACTGGACGGCGTTCGGCAAGGCGCAGGAGGACATCAAGCTGGCGCTTCAGCGGGCGATCGACGCCGAGGCGAAGCTCACGGCCCCCAAGTCCGGAGGCTGACGATCACTGGGTAATGGCTCCGTCCCGCGTCGTGCTACTGTGGGTTTACCGACGCGGGGTGGAGCAGCTCGGTAGCTCGCTGGGCTCATAACCCAGAGGTCGCAGGTTCAAATCCTGTCCCCGCTACTGAAAACGAAGGCCCGGATCCCATGGGATCCGGGCCTTCGTCATGTTCGCGAAGGGGCGCGGACGTGAGGCGTGACGAACGCGTGACAGACACGGGGTCGCTGGGGCGGGTGAGTTGGGGCGGGAGCGTGTTTGACTTGTCTCTCTGTGGGCATGTCGACAAAACGCTGTAGTGACCTCACTGGCTGCGACATACCAGGTGTACGCGGGTAGCAGGTGATGCGACGATGGGATTTATGGGGGACAGGTCAACTCTGCTGGAGACAGGGCGGTTTGTGAGGGCGGAGGCCGAGCCGGGCACGGGAGCCGTTGAGGCGGCTCGCACCGTTGACGCGCAAACCGCACTGACCGATGCGGATTTCGCGGACGAAGCCTTCGGCGAAGCCGACGTGGCCAGTGACGCCGAGTTGGAAGCCCGGCACCGGGTGGCCGCGGACAAGGGCGACCCCGGCGCCATGAGCGTGCTCGGGGCGCTGCTGCTGCGCCGCGGCGACCTCGCCGGGGCCGAGCCGTACCTGCGCGGAGCCACCGGCGAGGGCGACCGGGCCGCCGCCAACAACCTCGGCGTACTGCTGCACCAGCGGGGCTACCCCGAGGAGGCCGCCGGCTGGTGGCGCGTCGCCGCCGTGGCCGGATCCGCACCCGCCGCGCACGCCCTCGGCCGCTACTACCGCGAGCGGGGGGACGAGCCCGCCGCCGAGTACTGGCTGCGCCAGGCGGCGGAATCCGGCCACGCCCTGGGCGCGTACGGACTGGCCGACCTGCTGGAGCACCGCGGGGACCGGGGCGTCGAGCGCTGGTTCCGCGCGGCCGCCGAGCAGGGGCACCGCGAAGCCGCTTACCGACTGGCGCGGCACCTGCGCAAGGGCGACCCCGCCGAGGCCGAGCAGTGGTACCGGCAGGCCGCCGCGCGCGGACACCGCCGGGCCGCCCTGCACCTGGGCGCGCTGCTGGAGGCGCGGGGGGAACTCAAGGAGGCCGGGCGCTGGTACCTGACGTCCGCCAAGCAGGGCGAGGCCCGGGCGGCCTGCGCCCTGGGGTTCCTGCTGCGCGACGCGGGCGACGAGGACAGCGCGGCCACCTGGTGGCACCGGGCCGCCCAGGACGGGGACGGCAACGCCGCCAACGCGCTGGGCGCGCTGCACGCCGCGCGCGGGGAGACCCAGACGGCCGAGAAGTGGTACCGGGCCGCCATGGACGCGGGCGACCAGAACGGGGCGTACAACCTCGCCCTGCTGTGCGCCGCGCAGGAGCGGACCGCGCAGGCCGAGCAGTGGTACCGGCGCGCGGCCTACGCGGGCCACCGCGAGGCGGCCAACGCGCTGGCCATCCTGCTGTTGCAGGGCGGCGACACCGAGGGCGCCGAGCCGTGGTTCTCCAAGGCGGCGGAGGCGGGCAGTGTGGACGCCGCCTTCAACCTGGGCATCCTGTTCGCCGGTCGGGACGAGGACCGCACGGCGCTGAAGTGGTACGAGCGGGCCGCGTCGGCGGGGCACACCGACGCGGCGCTGCAGGTCGGCATCGCCCTCGTGCGGGACGGCGAGGAGCGGGCCGCCGAACGCCACCTGCGGTGCGCGGCGGGCGGCGGCAGCGCGGAGGCGGCCTTCCGGCTGGCCTCGCTGCTGGAGTCGTTGGCTCCGCCGCCGGAGCCGCCGGCCCTCGGCGAGTCCGCGGGCGGCGCCGCGCGCACCGAGAGCGAGGAGTGGTACGAGCGGGCCGCCGAACACGGGCACCGGCGGGCGCAGGTGCGCGTCGGGATGCTGGCCGCCGCGCGCGGTGATCTGGCGATGGCGGCGCGGTGGTACCGGGAGGCGGCCGAGGCCGGCTCCCGCAACGGGGCCTTCAACCTCGGGCTGTTGCTGGCACGGGAGGGCAACGAGCCGGAGGCCGCGCTGTGGTGGACGCGGGCGGCGGTGTCCGGACACGGCCGGGCCGCGCTGCGACTGGGGCTGCTGGCCGCGCGTCAGGGGGACCTGACGGAGGGGCAGAAGTGGTGCGTGCGGGCCATGGAGCTGGGGCCGGCGGAGGTCTCGGAACGGGCCGCGAGGTTGCGGGACGCGCTGGCTGAGGAACTCTCGGCCTGACCCGGCCCGACCCTGAACGGCCGGCGGGCGCCGTTCGGGGTCAGCGGTAGAGCCATGACGTCGAGCGGGCGTACGCGTGGCGGAAGAACAGGGGCATCAGGGCGTCGTTGACGCGGCGTTGCAGGGTGCCCGGGGTCTTGGAGTCGCGGTTCGCGCCGGCCGACCTGCCCATGCGGGCGGTCCGGGGGCGGCGCAGTCGGGTGTACGCGTCGAGGGCGGAGCGGACCGAGGGGGCCGAGGCCACGCACCCGGCCAGGGCCACCGCGTCCTCGACGGCCATCGAGGCGCCCTGCCCCGCGCCCACCGGGTGCGCGGCGTCCCCGATCAGCACCGTGCGGCCGTCGTGCCAGACGGGGACCTCCGCCATCCGGTGCATCGGCATCGCGCGACCGACCCGTACCGCGGACGCCAGCATCTCCGACGGCCCGGCCTCCCCGGCGTACAGCTCCGCGAGCGGCGACAGGGTCACCTCGGCGCTCGCCGGGGGCTCCGGCGAGGCCACCTGGGCCGACCACCAGACCGAGCCGTCCGACGCCGGGACGTACAGGAACGCCCCGCGCCGCCCGAACACCATGTGGTAGGTGTCCGGGTCGAGGTCCGGGCCCCGCGAGACCCCGGACACGCTGTAGAGCCCCGCGTACCGCGGGACCGGGGCCGTCGCCGACAGGGCGGGGCGGGACGCGGACCAGATGCCGTCCGCCGCCACCACCAGGTCCCCGTCCACGTCCGCGGCGCGGACCCGCCCGCCCGTGACGATCCGGGCACCGGCGCTCACCGCCTCCGCCCGCAGGACCTCCACCAGGCGTCCGCGCAGCAGGGTCGTGCTGTGCAGCGTGTCGGAGGCGAGCCGGCCCCGGGGGACCTCGCCGAGGAGCTTCCCGGAGGCCGACCACATCCGCTGGTGCGCCACCTGGAAACCGGCCGCGCGGACCGCGGGGAGGCAGCCCAGGGTGTCCAGGGCGCGCTGCCCGTTGACGGCCAGGCTGAGGAACGAGCCCACCTGGCCGGCCGGGTCCTCGTAGGCCTCGTACACGGTGACCTCGGCGCCGGTGCGCCGGCGCAGGGCGATGGCGCTCGCGGCTCCGGCCACTCCGCCACCGATGACTGAGATGCGCATGACTGTGCCCTTCTCGCTGAATCCACATTCACTGAATAATGATTCGGTGAAACTCGGTTCAGTATGATGACGTTGCAACGACGGCGTCAAGCGACAAGGGGATCCCCGGTGGGAGTGCGCAAGGAGCGGGCGGCCGGCACGGAGGCGGCGCTCAAGGAGGCCGCCCGCGGGCTGTTCCTGGAGCGGGGATACGCACAGACGAAGATCACCGACATCACCAGGGCGGCGGGCCGCTCCACCGGCGCGTTCTACGAGCATTTCGCCGGCAAGGAGGAGCTGCTCCAGGCGCTGCTCGCGGACATGGGGGCCCAGGTCGACACGGCCGTGGGGGCCGAGGACCACCCCCGGGAGCACGACCTCGCCGATCCCGCGCAGCTCCGCACGCACGTCGCCGCGAGCTGGGGGGTCTTCCGGAACCACCTGCCCGTCGTGGTGGCCCTCTTCCAGAAGTCCATGACCGAGCCCCCGGGCGCCGGTCAGGCGTGGGAGCGGCTGACGCGGGAGACGGACCCGCTGCGCCGGCACCTGGAGTACATGCGCGAGCAGGGCCGGCCACTGCCCGGCGATCCCGGGCTCGTCGCGGCGGCCATGGGGTCGATGATCTCGATGCTCGGCTACGCGGCGATGACCGCCGGGGTCCCGCTCGACGACGACGAGGTGGTCGACACCCTCACCGCTCTTTTGCTGCGAGGACTGGCCGGTTAACCGATTTGCATCTGCCGCGACGCCTCCCGTACAGTCGGGTTTACCGACGCGGGGTGGAGCAGCTCGGTAGCTCGCTGGGCTCATAACCCAGAGGTCGCAGGTTCAAATCCTGTCCCCGCTACTGAAGGCCGAAGGCCCGGATCCCATGGATCCGGGCCTCCGGTCGTTTCCGGATCGTTCCCGGATGGAAAGCGCGTCACGAACGAGAAGGGCCCGGAAGCGTCGTGCTTCCGGGCCCTCGTGTCGTTCGGGGTGGGGTCAGGCGGCCGCGCAGTTCGGGCAGACCCCTCGGTACGTGACCTCGACGGCGGAGACCACGAAGCCGAAGCGTTCGCCGGCGGGCAGGTCGGCCAGCGGGTCGCCGGCCGGGTGGACGTCGCGGATCGCGCCGCAGACGGCGCACACCAGGTGCTGGTGCGGCTGGTGTGCGTTCGGGTCGTACCGCTTGGCGCGGCGATCCGTGGACACCTCCAGGACCTCGCCCAGGGACACGAGCTCGCCCAAGGTGTTGTAGACGGTCGCCCGGGAGATCTCCGGCAGCCTGGTCACGGCCCGTGCGTGCACCTCGTCTGCCGTCAGGTGAACGTGGTCACCGTCGAGCACCTCGGCCACGACGCGCCGCTGTGCGGTCATGCGCCATCCGCGTCCGCGGAGTCGTTGCAGCAGGTCACTCATGGACGCCAGCCTAACAGCGCGGGGACTCCGTGTAACTCCCGAACGAGTGCGAGATTGGATGCTTGCTTGACTTGGACAAAGTCCATTGTAGGATCGAGTACGGCACGGCCCGAGGGTGGGCCGAGGGCAGGACGAGGCAGGAATGACGCAGGAGGCGCACGTGACGCAGGGACCGCTCACCACGGAGACCGGGGCTCCGGTCGCGGACAACCAGAACAGCGAGACCGCCGGCATCGGCGGGCCCGTCCTGGTCCAGGACCAGCTCCTGCTGGAGAGGCTCGCGCACTTCAACCGCGAGCGGATCCCGGAGCGTGTGGTGCACGCCCGCGGCGCCGGCGCCTACGGCACTTTCACGCTCACCCGCGACGTCTCGCAGTGGACCCGGGCGAAGTTCCTGTCCGAGGTCGGCAAGGAGACCGAGACGTTCCTGCGGTTCTCCACCGTCGCGGGCAACCTCGGCAGCGCCGACGCGGTGCGCGACCCCCGCGGCTGGGCGTTGAAATTCTACACCGAAGAGGGCAACTACGACCTCGTCGGCAACAACACCCCGGTGTTCTTCATCAAGGACGCCATCAAGTTCCCCGACTTCATCCACACCCAGAAGCGCGACCCGTACACGGGCTCGCAGGAAGCCGACAACGTGTGGGACTTCTGGGGCCTGAGCCCCGAGTCCACCCACCAGGTCACCTGGCTCTTCGGTGACCGCGGCATCCCGGCCTCCTACCGCCACATGAACGGCTTCGGCTCGCACACGTTCCAGTGGAACAACGAGGCCGGCGAGGTCTTCTGGGTCAAGTACCACTTCAAGACCGACCAGGGCATCAAGAACCTCACCCAGGACGAGGCCAACCGGCTCGCCGGCGAGGACCCCGACTCGCACCAGCGCGATCTGCGCGAGGCCATCGAGCGCGGCGACTTCCCGTCCTGGACCGTGCAGGTCCAGATCATGCCCGCGGCCGAGGCGGCCGGGTACCGCTTCAACCCGTTCGACCTCACGAAGGTGTGGCCGCACGCGGACTACCCGCTGATCGAGATCGGCAAGCTGGAGCTCAACCGCAACCCGGAGAACGTCTTCGCCGAGGTCGAGCAGAGCATCTTCAGCCCGGCCCACTTCGTCCCCGGCATCGGCCCCTCCCCGGACAAGATGCTCCAGGGTCGCCTCTTCGGCTACGGCGACGCCCACCGCTACCGCGTCGGCATCAACGCCGACCACCTGCCGGTGAACCGCCCGCACGCCACCGAGGCGCGCACCCACTCCCGTGACGGCCACCTGTACGACGGCCGCCACAAGGGCGCGAAGAACTACGAACCCAACAGCTTCGGCGGTCCGCACCAGATCGACCGTCCGCTGTGGCAGTCGGTTCCCCTCACGGGCGGCACGGGCAACCACCCGGCCGCGGTGCACAGCGAGGACAACGACTTCGTCCAGGCCGGCAACCTCTACCGTCTCTACTCGGAGGACGAGAAGGCCCGGCTGATCGAGAACCTGTCCGGGTTCATCGCCAAGGTCTCGCGCGACGACATCGTCGAGCGCGCGATCGACAACTTCCGCCAGGCGGACGGCGACTTCGGCAAGCGGCTGGATGCCGCGGTCCAGGCCCTTCGCGGCTGACGCACCGCTTGTCGTGGCGAAAGACGGGCCGGCGCTCCCTCGGGAGGGCCGGCCCGTCGGCGTCCCGCCGAAGAGCCCGGGCCGACCGGCCCCGGCCCGCGAGGGCTACGCCGGTACGGCGCTGCGCCGGACCGGCGCCCAGCAGCGGATGACGTCGCGGACGGACACGATGCCCACGGGGCCACCGTCCTCCAGCACGATCAGATGCCGGAAACCGCCGTGCGCCATGGCCTCGGCGGCCTCCTGCACGGTCGCCTCCGGGGTGCAGAACACGACGTTGTTGGTGGTGTGCGCACCCACGGACTCACGGTCGGGATCGTGTCCCGCGCCGATCGAGTTGAGGATGTCGCGCTCGGTCAGGATGCCGATTCCACTGTGGTCGGGGTCGAGGACGACGGCCGCGCCCACGCGCCGGCCGGACATCAGGCAGGCCGCCTGACGGAGGGTGTGCGCGGGTCCGAGGGTGAGGATCACGGTGCTCATGGCGTCACGGACGAGCATGAAGGGAGCCACCTCCTGGGTGATCCCCCGCTCGGGTGGGTGCGCGGGGCGAAGGCCGTGCGGTCGCACTTCGAGAAGGCCTTCACAAGCGCACAAGCGGGGGGATCCTCAGATTCCCACGAACACGGAGGGTCATCAAGAGGGCGTGTTCGGCACGCGCGGGCGCATCCGCCGGCACGGGACGCGCCCGGCCCCCGGTCACGGCGACCGCGGAGGTCCAGATCCGGCGCCGGACCCGGCCGCCCGACCTCAGGCGCGCGGGCGCAGGTGCGCCAGCATCTCCTCGTGGAGCAGACCGTTCGAGGCGGCGGCGTTCCCGCCGTGCACGCCCTCGACCCCGTCCAGGTCGGTGAACCGGCCGCCGGCCTCCTGGACCACGACCGCCAGGGCGGCCATGTCCCACAGGCTCAACTCCGGCTCCGCGCACAGGTCGAGCGAGCCCTCCGCGACCATCATGTAGGGCCAGAAATCGCCGTAGCCACGGGTGCGCCAGCAGGCGCGCGACAGGTCCAGGAAGCCGGGCAGCCGGCCCTGCTCCTCCCAGCCGCTCAGCGAGGAGTAGGCGAAGGAGGCGTCGTCCAGGGTCGCGACCTTCGACACCCCGAGCCGCGTGGTCTCGCCCAGCGCGCCGCCCGCGAAGGCGCCGCCGCCCTGCGCCGCCCACCAGCGGCGGCCCAGCGCCGGCGCCGAGACCACGCCGACCACGGGACGGAAGGCCCCGTCGGCGTCGTCGGGGTCCTGCGCCATCAGGGAGATCAGGGTCGCCCAGACCGGAACCCCGCGCACGTAGTTCTTGGTGCCGTCGATGGGGTCCACGACCCAACGGCGCGGTCCCTCGCCCTGGAGCCCGTACTCCTCGCCCAGGATCGCGTCGCCGGGGCGGGCGGCCAGGATCCCGGCCCGGACGATCTCCTCGGCGGCCTTGTCGGCCTCGCTCACCGGGGTCATGTCCGGCTTCGTCTCGACCAGCAGGTCGAGGGCTCGGAAGCGCTGCATCGTGGCGGCGTCCGCCGCGTCGGCGAGCTCAAGGGCAAGGCGGAGGTCATCGTCATACTCGGGCATGGTCGAACAGTATCGAGACTGTCGCGGCCCGGCGAACGCCGTCCACGGTACGGCCGAGAGGCGCCCTTGACAGGATCTGTCGACCCGTCAAGTCTGGCCGGAGAGCCAATCGGGTGAGCCAATCGGGGGAGGCGTCGATGCCGGCGGCCCGGGAATCCTTGCTGGAAGCGGCCGGAGCGGCGCTGTCCGCGCGCCCCTGGCCCGCCGTGCGGATGGTCGACGTGGCGGCCGCCGCCGGGGTGTCCCGACAGACCCTCTACAACGAGTTCGGCGGCAAGGCGGGCCTCGGCCGGGCCCTGGTCCGCCGCGAGGCCGACTGGTACCTCGACGGCGTGGACCGGACCCTGGCCGCCCAGGCGGGCACCACCGACCGGCTCGCGGGAGTGGCCGAGTGGACCGTACGGGCCGCCCGCGCGCGCCCCCTGGTCCAGGCCCTGCTGACCGGCTCGTGGAACGGGAACCTGCCGGCGCCGCCCGGACGCGGGTCCCGACCGGGCGTTCCCGCGCTCGGCCCCGGGGAGCTGATCCGAGCGGTCCGCGACCGGGCGTCCGCCGCGCTCACGCCGGAAACGGCGGGGCGGTGCGAACTCGTCGTACGGCTCGCGCTGTCCTACGTGATCGCCCCGGGGGAGGAGCCGGGCACCGGGGAACTGCTGCGCCTGGTCAGTGCGCCGAACCGGACAGCTGAAGTCCGATGACGCCGAGGATCACCAGCGAGATCGAGACGAGCTTGAGGGTGGACACCAGGTCGCCCAGGAAGACCATGCCGTAGATCGCGGTCCCGGCCGCCCCGATGCCCGTCCACACCGCGTACGCCGGCCCCACGTCGAGCTTCTTCAGCGCCAGCGTCAGCAGACCGAAGCTGCCGAGCGCGAAACAGGCGAAGGCGATGGTCGGCCACAGACGGGTGAAACCGTGGGACAGCTTGAGGCACACCGCGAAGCCCGTTTCCAGGATTCCGGCGACCACGACCAGCAGCCACGCCATGGCGTACGCCTCCCCGCGTCATGTGACATCGCGTCACTTGGTGCGAACAAGCATTTATCCCGACCGGTGCCCCCACAAACCCGGCCCGCCGCCGGACGGCAGGGCCGCAGACCGCCTCAGTCGCCCTCGCGGCGCTCCCGCGTCTCCAGCAGACGGCGCAGCGAGTAAAGCCGCGCCGGGTCCGCGTGGCCGTCCTCCACCCACTTGTCGAGCGCGCAGTCCGGCTCGTCGTGGCTGCACGCGCGCGGGCACCCCTCGGTACCGGGCACCAGCTCCGGGAAGGCCAGGATCACCCGGGACGGGTCCACGTGGTGCAGACCGAACGAGCGCACACCCGGGGTGTCGATCACCCAGCCGTCGCCCGAGGGCAGCGGCAGCGCGAGCGCCGAGGTGGTGGTGTGCCGGCCGCGGCCGGTCACCGCGTTCACGTGGCCGGTGGCGCGCCGGCGGTCCGCCGCGACGAGCGAGTTGACCAGGGTGGTCTTGCCGACGCCCGAGTGGCCGACGAAGGCCGTGATCCGGCCGTTGAGGCGCTCGCGCACCCGCTCCGCCGCGTCGCCCGTCGCCAGCTCCTCGCGGTTGGTGACCACGTAGTTCAGGCCGAACGTCGAGTAGATCTCCAGGATCTTGTCGGCGGACGTCAGGTCGGACTTGGTGAGCACCAGCAGCGGCTCCAACCCGGCGTCGTACGCCGCCACCAGGCAGCGGTCGATCATCCGGGGCCGCGGCTCCGGATCGGCCAGGGCCGTGACGATGGCCAGCTGGTCCGCGTTCGCGACGACCACCCGCTCGTACGGGTCGTCGTCGTCCGCGGTGCGCCGCAGGACGGACCTGCGCTCCTCGATCCGCACGATCCGGGCGAGGGTGTCCTTCTTGCCGGACAGGTCCCCGACGATCCAGACCTTGTCGCCGACCACCGCCGCCTTGCGGCCCAGCTCGCGCGCCTTCATCGCGTGCACCGCGCGGTCCTCGACCAGGCAGGTCAGCCGGCCGCGGTCCACGGTCAGGACGAAGCCCTCCGAGGCGTCCTCGTGCTTGGGGCGGATGGTCGTACGCGGCCGATTGCCCTTGCGGTTCGGGCGGGAGCGGATGTCGTCCTCGTCGGTGTTCTTGCCGTACCTGCGCATGACGGGCCTACGCTCCCGCTCCCGCGAGCATGTCTGTCCACATCCTGGGGAAGTCCGGCAGGGTCTTCGCGGTCGTCGCCACGTTCTCGATCAGCACGCCCTCCACCGCCAGACCGATCACGGCGCCCGCGGTGGCCATCCGGTGGTCGTCGTACGTGTGGTAGACACCGCCGTGCAGCGGGCGCGGGCGGATGTGCAGACCGTCGGCGGTCTCGGTGACGTCGCCGCCGAGCCCGTTGATCTCGGCGGTCAGCGCGGCCAGCCGGTCCGTCTCGTGCAGCCGCAGGTGCCGGACACCGCGCAGGATCGACTCGGAGTCGGCCAGCGCCGCCACCGCCGCGATGCCCGGGGTCAGCTCGCCGACCTCGCCCAGGTCCACGTCGATGCCGTGGATCTTCCCGGTGCCGGTGAAGACCAGACCCGCGTCGGTGAGCTCACAGGAACCGCCCATCTCCGTGAAGATGCGGCGCAGCGCGTCGCCGGGCTGCGTGGTGCGGCGCGGCCAGTCGGGGATGGTGACCGTGCCGCCGGTGATCAGCGCCGCCGCCATGAAGGGCTGCGCGTTCGACAGGTCGGGCTCCACGACCATGTCGCGGCCCAGGAGCGCGCCGGGCGCGACCCGCCACACGTCCTTCTCGCCGCCGGCCTCCGGGGTGTCCACCTGGGCGCCCGCCGCGCGCAGCATCTCCACCGTCATCCGGATGTGCGGCATCGACGGCAGGGTCGAACCGATGTGCCGGACCTCGACGCCCTGGTTGAACCGCGGCGCGGACAGCAGCAGCGCCGAGACGAACTGGGAGGAGTTGGAGGCGTCGATCTCGACCGTGCCGCCCTCCAGGGCCCCGCCGCCCTGCACGGTCAGGGGCAGCGCGCCCCGGCCGTCGTCGTCGATGCGGGCCCCGAGGACGCGCAGCGCGCTGATGACCTCGCCCAGCGGGCGCTCGTAGGAACGCGGGTCGCCGTCGAAGCGGATGTCGCCGCCGGCCAGGGTGGCCACGGGCGGCAGGAAGCGCATGACCGTGCCCGCGTTGCCGACGTCGACGGTTGCCGGGCCGTGCAGCGCGGCCGGGATGATCCGCCACGCCTCGCCGCTGTCACCGTCGGCGGAGCTGGAGGAGACGGTCTCCTCGATGCCGACGCCCATCGCGCGCAGGGCGTCCGACATCAGCCGCGAGTCGCGCGATCGCAGCGGGCGGCGCACCCAGCCCGGCTCGGAGGCCAGCGCGGCGAGCACCAGGGCCCGGTTGGTGACCGATTTGGAACCCGGCACGGTGACGGTGGCGTGGACGGTGCCGTCCGCGAGCGGAGCGGGCCAGAGGGCGTGGAGCGCGGGGGTCTCGGTCATGGCCTCCACTTTAGTGGCTCCGCCCGTACCCGGATCTTGATCGCCGGCCGGTCGTCGTCCCCGTCTCAGAGGGCGAGAAGCCAGCGCCCGCCGCCGATCAGCGAACACAGCGCCACGGCGTGGAACATCAGCAGCCAGACGACCGGGTGCACGTGCGTGAGCCGACCGAGCTGGTCCGCGTCCGAGTCCGGGGCTCCACCGTTCCTCCGCTTGGCCTGGAGCTCGAACACCGGCCGGACCCCGCCCAGCAGCAGGAACCACACCACCCCGTACGCGAACATCGCCTGGACCTCGGCCGGGGCCAGCCAGGACACCAGGACGAAGCCGGCGCCGGTCAGCACCACCGTGAGCAGTCCGTAGGCGTTCCGGATCATCACCAGCATCGCCACCAGCAGCGCGGTCGCCGCCCAGAGCAGCAGCGTGATCCGGTGCGCCGACAGCAGCGCCGCCCCGCCGAGGCCGAGCAGCGAGGGCGCCGTGTACCCGGCGGCCGCCGTCAGGACCATGCCGAGCCCGGTCGGCCGGCCCCGGCTGACGGTGACCCCGCTGGTGTCCGAGTGCAGCCGGATCCCGTCGAGCCGGCGTCCGGTCAGCAGCGCGAGCAGCCCGTGACCGCCCTCGTGCGCGATGGTGATCGCGTTGCGGGAGATCCGCCACACCGGGCGGGGCGCCACGGCGGCCAGGGCGACGACCCCGGTCGCGATCACCAGCCACAGCTCGGGCTCGGGCTGTATGCCGGTGAGCCGGTCCCAGAGACCGGCCGTCGTGATGCTGTCCATGGAGTGGCGGACTCCTTGCGGTGGTGGGCGGGTGTCGTGGCAGTGTTGCAGGCATGTGCGGAAGGTATGCAGCGAGTCGGGCGCCGGAGGATCTGGCGGGGATCTTCGGCGTCGAGAAGTGGGAGCCCGCAGAGTCCCTGGCACCCGACTGGAACGTGGCGCCGACGAAAGAGGTCCACATCGTCCTCGACCGTCCCTTGAAGGACGCGCCGAGCCCGCGTCCGGTTCGACAGTTGCGGGTGGTGAAGTGGGGGCTGGTCCCCTCCTGGGCCAAGAACCCCGAGGGCGCGGCCCGGATGATCAACGCCCGCGCCGAGACCCTCGCGGAGAAGCCGTCCTTCCGCCGCCCCTTCGCCCAGCGCCGCTGCGTCATCCCCGCCGACGGCTACTACGAGTGGGTCACCGCCCACGACGAGCGGCAGTTGGAGGTCGAGGGGAAGAAGAAGCGGGCCCGCAAGCAGCCCTACTTCGTGCTGCCCTCCGACGGCGCCGTCTTCGCCATGGCCGGGATCTACGAGTTCTGGCGCGACCGGACCCTGCCCGACGAGCATCCGGCGGCCTGGTGGGCGACCTGCTCGGTCATCACCACCGAGGCCGAGACCGGACCGCTGGGCGTGGCCCCCGCCGACGGACCCCGCTCGCTCTCCGACATCCACCCCCGCATGCCGTTGATGCTGACCCCGGACAAGTGGGACCCCTGGCTGGACCCGGCGCGCACCGACCCCGACGAGCTCCAGGCGCTGCTCGCGCCGCCGCCCGGCGGGCTCATGCGGGCGTACGCGGTGTCCACCGCCGTCAGCAACGTGCGCAACAACGGCCCCGAGCTGCTGGAGGAACTGGCCGCGCCGGAGGAGGAGACCCTCTTCTGACCCGGGCAGGATGGGGCGCATGACCACGCGTACCGAGAGCGTTCCGACGCCGGCGGGCGAGGCCCGCGTCACCTGGCACCCCGCCACGGCCGGGAAGGCCCGGCTCGTGCTCGCCGTGAGCCACGGCGCCGGCGGCGGGATCGAGGCCCGGGACCTGCGGGCGCTGGCCGCCGCCCTGCCGGCCCGCGGGATCACCGTGGCCCTGGTCGAACAGCCCTGGCGGGTCGCCGGGAAGAAGGTCGCCGCCGCGCCCAAGGTGCTCGACGAGGGCTGGCGCGGGCTGTGGCCGGCGCTGACCCGGCCCGGACCGCCCGTGGTGGCCGGCGGGCGCAGCGCCGGAGCCCGGGTGGCCTGCCGGACCGCCGCCGAGCTGGGCGCGGCCGGGGTGCTCGCGCTGGCGTTCCCGCTGCACCCGCCGGGCCGGCCCGAGAAGTCCCGGGCCCAGGAGCTGCTGGGCGCCGGGCGGCCCACCCTGGTGGTCCAAGGGAGCCGGGATCCTTTCGGCCGGCCCGAGGAGTTTCCCGAGCCGACCGGGGACGATCCGTACGAACTCGTCGCGGTGGAGCACGGCGACCACGGGTTCGCCGTGCCGAAGAGGGCCGACCGGACCCAGGACGAGACCCTCGACGTGATCACCGGGGCCGTCGCGCGGTGGCTCGGACGGCTGCCGCTGTGAGCCCTCGGGAGGCCGGCGACGAGTGCGCCCGCACGGCTGCCGACCCGATCCCTGGGGCGGCCCGGCGTCGCGAGCCGCGGGCCCGACCTGACACATTCCCGCGTGATCCGGATCACGCGCCCCGCGGAGTCGACCTGACGGATCCGGGAAACCCCACAGGCCCCGGGAATGCCGGGCCCGGGCCTTCTGTTGTGCCGAATGTCGGTACGTACGGGAAGTTCGTCGGAGGAGAGGGAGCGCATGACCCAGGTCATCAGCCAGAACCGTCCGCAGGCCGCTGACCTGGACTGGACGGTGCTGCCTGCTCCCAAGCGCGGGACGCTTCGGGCGGCGGAGGGCCGGGAAGGTCGACTATTCTCCGATTCGAGCGGATCCGCTTTCGGAGCCGCCACGCTGTCGGAGGAGGTGGGTCCTGTCGCCGGGACCGACGAAGGCCACGCGGAGGAGACGACCCCGGAGCGCAACGCGCGCTTCGAGCGGGACGCCCTCGGCTACCTCGACCAGATGTACTCCGCCGCGCTGCGCATGACGCGCAACCCGGCCGACGCCGAGGACCTGGTCCAGGAGACGTACGCGAAGGCGTACGCGTCGTTCCACCAGTTCCGCGAGGGCACCAACCTCAAGGCATGGCTCTACCGCATCCTGACGAACACGTTCATCAACTCCTACCGCAAGAAGCAGCGCGAACCGCAGCGCAGTGCGGCGGAGGAGATCGAGGACTGGCAGTTGGCGCGCGCCGAGTCGCACATGTCGACGGGCCTTCGGTCCGCCGAATCGCAGGCGCTCGACCACCTTCCCGACTCGGATGTGAAGGAGGCGCTCCAGGCCATTCCGGAGGAGTTCCGCATCGCGGTCTATCTCGCCGACGTAGAGGGCTTTGCGTACAAGGAGATCGCGGACATCATGGGTACGCCCATCGGTACGGTCATGTCCCGACTGCATCGTGGGCGCCGTCAACTCCGCGGAATGCTGGAGGACTACGCCCGTGAGCGCGGGCTGGTCCCCGCCGGCGCTGGAGAGTCGAACGACCTGAAAGGCTCGGGCTCATGAGCTGCGGAGAGCCGCACGAGACGGAGTGCGCAGAGGTCCTGGATCACCTTTACGAGTTCCTGGACCACGAGATGCCCGACAGCGACTGCACGAAGTTCGAGACACACTTCGGCGAGTGCAATCCCTGTCTTGAGAAGTACGGCCTCGAACAGGCCGTGAAGAAGCTGGTCAAGCGCTGCTGCGGTTCGGACGACGTGCCGACCGATCTGCGCTCGAAGGTGATGGGACGGATCGAGCTGATCCGTTCGGGGCAGGCCGTGCCCGACCACGACGTCACGGCCGATCCCGCGACGGGCTAGCCGAAAGCGGTTTCCCCATTGCCCGGGATTCGCCGGCCGCGCCTTTCCGAACAACCGCCCCCGGTCGTTCCCTTCGTTCACTCGAAGGTGCTAATCCGGGGGCACCCGAACGACACAATGTGAAAATGTGGCCCACTTCGTGTGGGGCCCCACCTATTCTCCCCTTCCGGTACCGGTCCGCTCCGGTGCCCGCCGTGCACGGCCCAGGGGGAGGAGAGCGCCATGCGGGTACTTCCGCCGGCGGCGCGCGTCCTCGTCGTGTGCGCGATCCTCGTGGCGTCGGTGTGCGTGCTGCCGGCCGCACTCAGCCCCGACACCCCCTGGCCGACCGTCTCGCTGCTCGCCGCGCTCTACCTCGGCTGTGAGTCGGTGCGGATCTGCCCACGCCTCACCGGCCGGGTGCCCGAGGGCATCGGCACCTTCTTCCCCGTCGTGCTGGCCGCCGTCTTCCTGCTGCCGCCCTCCGCGGCCGCGCTCGTGGCCGTGCCCGGAGCCCTCGCCGGACCGGTGGTCCGGCGACCGGCCGGGGTCCGTCGGGTGTGGCACGCGGCGCAGCAGGCGACGGCCGCCTGGGTGGCGGGACGCACGTACGGGCTGCTCGGCGGACCGGCCGCGCTCGACGGCCGGGGGCCGGTGGCGAGCGGGATTCCCGGGCCGTCCGCAGGCGCCGATCCGATCGCCTGGGTCGCCGACTTCCCCTACCTCCTGCTTCCCGCGGCGGTCGCCGCCGTGGCCTTCTGCATGGTCCTCACCCTCCTCGACGGGGCGATCCTCGTCGCCGCCGAGCGGCGGCCCCCGGCCACCGTCCGGGTCGGGCCGTCGGTCCGGTCCCTGGCCCCGCACTGCGTGCACGGGCTGGCCGGGCTGATGATGGCCGTCATGTGGCGCAGCCCGTACGGACTGCCCGCCGCCCTGCTGGTCCTGCTGCCGATGTACATCTCCTGCTGGGTCTTCGCCCAGTACCACCGCGAGCGCGCCGCCCACCAGGCCACGATCCGCGCGCTGGTACAGGCCGTCGACATCAAGGACCGCTACACGCGCGGTCACAGCGAGCGGGTCGGCCAGGCCTCGGCGATGATCGCCCGCGAGCTGGGGATGGCGGACGACCGGATGGAAGTCGTCCGTATCGCCGGCATCCTGCACGACGTGGGCAAACTCGGCGTACCGACCCGACTCCTGCGCAAGGACGGGCCGTTGACCCCCGAGGAACGCAGGATCATCGAACTGCACCCCGAGTACGGGCACGAGATGGTCCGCGGCATCGGCTTCCTGGGGGAGGCCCGCGCGGCGATCCTCCACCACCACGAGCGGGTCGACGGGTCGGGGTATCCGTACGGGCTGCGCGGCGAGCAGATCCCGGTGTCGGCCCGCGTGGTGGCGGTGGCCGACTCCTTCGACGCGATGACGTCGACGCGCTCGTACAGCAGGGCGCGGCCGGTGCCCGTCGCGCTCGCCGAGCTGGAGCGGTGCGCGGGGACGCAGTTCGACCCGGCCATGGTGCGCGCCCTGGTCGGCGCCATCGGGCGCCAGGGCTGGCATCCGGTGGTCACCTCCGACGACGACCTCCAGGTCATCGGCGACGGGCCGGGCGGCCCCGCCGGTCCGGGAGGTCCGGGAGGTCCGGGCGGCCCCGCCGGGGGCGCGCTGCCCGGACTCCCGACCCAGGGCGGTCCGTCGGCGGCGCCCGCGGAACCGGGTCCGCCGGGCCGGCCCCGGGACGACGCCCCCGAACCCGGACGGGCCCCCGGCCGCCGGACACCCCCGGTGCGCCCGGCCGGCGGCCCCGGGACCCGACCCGGAACCGGCCCGTGAGGGGGCCGACCGCCCCCGCGGTACGCGCCGCCGCCGCCCTGCTCACCCTCGTGGCCCTGGGCCACACCCTGTGGCACGGTCTCGCCGACACCGGCGTCGCCCTCGCCTTCGGCGGCCTCGTCGCCGTCGGGGAACTCGCCCGCCGCGACCCCGGGGACGCCGCCGGGAACCCCACCGCCGAGGACCGCCGGCCCGCGCCCCTCGGCTCCGCCGGAGCCCTCGCGTACGCCCTGCTCGGCGAGAACGCCGGGCACTCCACCCACCACGGGGCCCTGCAGACGGTCGCCGTCGTGCTCGCCGCCGCCCTCGTCGGACTCGTACCGCACGTGGCGCGGGGCCGCGGTCCCGCCCTCGACCACGTGGCCCGCCAGGTGCTCACGGTCGGCTTCGCCGCCGCCTGTTTCCAGCCGCTCCACCATTCCGGCCGACTGGAGGGCATGGTCGGCGAGGGCCCGTACCTCGTGGTCTTCCTGCTGCTCCTGCTCGGCCTGACGGCCTTGTGCGACGCCGTCCTGGCCGCCGCGCTCGCCGCGTCCCGCACCGGGTGGCCGTACGGGCCCCTGCTGCGCGACGAACTGCGCGCGCTCGCCGGTATCGGCTCGGCGATCTGCGCGACCGGCCTGGTCATGGCGCTGGCCGTGGCCGTGGCCGGGGTGTGGGCCCTGCCCGTCTTCAGCGTTCCGCTGCTGCTCACCCAGCTGTCCTTCCACCGGATCACCGCGATCCGCACCACCTACCGCGAGACCATCACCTCCCTCGCCCGGGCCACCGAGATCGCCGGGTACACCCGCCCGGGCCACTCGCTGCGGGTGGCGGCGCTGAGCTGCGCCGTCGGGCGGGAGCTGGGGCTGTCCGAGCGGGAGCTCACGGTGTTGGAGTACGCCGCCCTGATGCACGACATCGGGCAGCTGTCCCTCGTCGATCCGGTCCCGGCCGGGGCGACCGCAGGGCTGCCCGCCGCCGAGGCCCGCCGGATCGCCGGGCTGGGCGGGGAGGTGGCCCGGCTGACGGGGGTGTCCGCGGAGGTCGCGGTGGTCGTGGAGCGGCAGGCCGATCCGTACCGTGAGCAGCCGGTCGCCGCCCGGATCGTGCGCGCGGTGAACGCCTACGACGACCTGTGCGGCGGGAGCGGTCACCCGGGCGGCTCACTGGCCGCCCTGGAGCGTCTGCGGCTGGGTACCGGGCACGACTACCAGCCGGAGGTCGTGGAGTCCCTTGCGAGGGTTCTGGCCAGGGACGGACGTGCCCGAGTCGTTCCCGTTCCGCCTGGGTAACCCATGGGTAATGAGCGGCCGTCCGAGTGGGCATGGTTGGATGCGAGTGGGAGTGTCCGTGAGGGTGTCCGCAAGGCTGCACCGTTGGACCGGCAGGCGGGAATCGTGAGGATCTTCGGGAAGGTACGGCATCGGCCCTCCGCCTCGTGGCGGCAGGCCACCGACCGCGCGTTCACGCTGATCGGCGACGGGCGGTACGAGGACGCGGGCGCGCTGCTGACCAGAGCGGCGGACCTGGAGCCCTGGTTGTCCGAGTCCTGGTTCAACCTGGCCCTGCTGCACAAGTTCCGGCACGACTGGGAGCAGGCGCGGGCCGCGGGGCTGCGCGCGGTGGCCCTGTTGGACCGCGAGACGGGCGCCCCGGACTGGTGGAACGTCGGCATCGCCGCGACCGCGCTCCAGGACTGGCCGCTGGCCCGCCGGGCCTGGCAGGCGTACGGCCTGAAGGTCCCCGGGGACCCGCACGGCACGGGCGGGGCAGGCGAGCCCGTCGGCATGGAACTGGGCAGCGCCGCCGTGCGGCTCTCGCCCGAGGGCGAGGCCGAGGTCGTGTGGGGGCGGAGGCTCGATCCGGCCCGGATCGAGGTCCTCTCGATCCCGCTGCCGTCCTCCGGGCGGCGCTGGGGCGAGGTCGTGCTGCACGACGGGGTGCCGCACGGCGAGCGCATCACCGCCGCCGGCCCCTCCTACCCCGTTTTCGACGAGATCGAGCTGTGGGCGCCCTCGCCGGTGCCGACCTGGGTGGTGCTGCTGGAGGCGGCCACCGAGGCCGACCGCGACGCCCTGGAGCAGCTCGCCTCCGACGCGGGCTTCGCCGCCGAGGACTGGTCCTCGTCGGTGCGGTTGCTGTGCCGGACGTGCTCCGAGAGCGCGATGCCGAGCGACGAGGGCGACGAGCAGCACCCGGACCCGCACGATCACAGCGAACCAGGCCATCCCGGCCCGCTGGGCCACCGCACCGCCGGTTCCGGCTCCCTGTGGGTCCCCGAGCGCGAGTGCGGCATCGCCGCGCCCGCCGGTCTGGTGCGCGGGCTCCTCGACGGCTGGGTGGCGGACAGCCCGGACAGTCGCGAGTGGCGGGATCTGGAGGAAGTCTGCTGAGTCGGGGCCGTAGGCTGTACGGGTCACATCGGTGACTCGGCGGACTTACGGAAGGCGTACGGCGGACATGGCGCAGCAGGAGAACCAGGTTGTCCCGGTCGACGAAGAGGGCTACGTCGTGGACACGGAGGACTGTGAGGCGCGCGAGCTCGCCTACCGTGAGCGCGGCACCTCCCGCCCCATCACGGTGGTCGGCAATCCGGTCCTGCACCGGGAATGCAAGGACGTCACCGAGTTCGGCGACGAACTGGCCCGGCTGATCGACGACATGTTCGCGAGCCAGAAGACCGCCGAGGGCGTGGGCCTGGCCGCGAACCAGATCGGTGTGGACGCCAAGGTCTTCGTCTACGACTGCCCGGACGACGACGGCAAGCGGCACACCGGTGTCGTCATCAACCCGAAGCTGGTCGAGCTGCCGGTCGGCGCCCGGGTGCTGGACGACTCCAACGAGGGCTGCCTGTCGGTTCCGACGGCCTACGCCTCGCTGGCCCGCCCGGACTACGCCGAGGTCACCGGCCAGGACGCGCAGGGCAATCCGATCAAGGTCCGGGGCACCGGCTACTTCGCGCGCTGCCTCCAGCACGAGACGGACCACCTGTACGGGTACCTGTACATCGACCGCCTCTCGAAGCGCGACCGCAAGGACGCCCTGCGACAGATGGACGAGGGCACCCCGCGCTACGAGGTCGTCCCGAACGCCTGAGCCGCTCTGCCCGAGCCGGTCTACGCCACGGCCTGCGGGCCCCGGAAGGCGCGCCTGAACGAGTTCGGCGTGGTGCCCAGGGCCCGCAGGAAGTGGTGGCGCAGCGCGGCCCCGTTGCCGAAGCCGCAGCGGCCCGCGATGGCGTCGATCGTCTCGTCGGAGGATTCCAGCAACTCCTGCGCCAACAGGACGCGTTGGCGCAGCACCCACTGGTACGGAGTGGAGCCGGTCTCCTGCTGGAAGCGGCGGGCGAAGGTGCGCGGGGCCATGTGCGCGCGGTCCGCGAGCTGCTCGACCGTGATCTCCTCGTCCAGGTGGCGCGCCATCCAGGAGATGACCTCCCCGACGGTGTCGCAGGAGGTGCGGGGCAGCGGCCGTTGGATGAACTGGGCCTGGCCGCCGTCCCGGTGGGGAGGTACGACCATCCGCCGGGCGATGGTGTTGGCCACCTCCGCGCCGTGCTCCTGTCGGACGACGTGCAGGCAGGCGTCGATGCCCGAGGCGGTGCCCGCGGCGGTGATCACCGAGCCCTCGTCCACGTACAGCACGTCCGGGTCGACGACGGCCCTCGGGAAGCGGCGGGCCAGGGCCGGGGCGTGCATCCAGTGCGTGGTGCAGCGCCGCCCGTCGAGCAGTCCGGCCGCGCCGAGCAGGAAGGCCCCGCTGCACACGCTGAGCAGCCGCGCCCCCCGGTCCACGGCCCGGCGCAGGGCCTCCAGCAGTTCCTCGGGGTACTCCCGGGTCGGGGCCGTGCGGTCGGCCGGCAGGCAGATCAGGTCCGCGCTCTCCAGCCGTTCCAGTCCGTGCGGGGCCACGATGTCGAAGTGTCCGTCGCCGGTGGTGGACCGCCGGTCCTCCGCGGCGCACACGGCGAAGTCGTAGACCGGCAGCCCCATGTCGCTGCGGTCGAGTCCGAAGACCTCGCAGAAGATCCCCAGTTCGAAGGGGGCGACGCCGTTGGCGAGGGCCACGGCCACATTGGTCAGCATGCCCCCAGTGTGGCAGTAATTCGCACTTCCATGACAGTCCTGCCACTGTCGGGTTTTCGTCGCCCTCGCGAGAGTGGAGGGGTGAACACGCTTCTGAGCCACCTCGTCGCCCTCGCCGTCGCCGGCCTCTTCGCGGGCCCGGCCCTGTACGGACTCCTCCTCGAACGCCGCGTCGACCGGCAATTGCGCGCCGCCCGCGAGCGGGAGGAGGTCGTCCGGGAAACGCGGCAGCACCCCCGCCCGGGACCCCCGGAGATCCGGGAGGTCCACCCCGTGGGCGGGGGCGCTGCCAAGTCGTGCGGCCGTGCGGGGAAGAGGACTCAGAAGTCCTCGTCCAGGTCGACGGTGCCCTCGACCGCGACCTGATAGGCCGACGGGCGGCGCTCGAAGAAGTTCGTCAGCTCCTGGACGCCCTGAAGCTCCATGAACGAGAACGGGTTCTGCGAGCCGTACACCGCCGGGAAGCCCAGGCGCACCAGACGCTGGTCCGCGACGCACTCCAGGTACTCGCGCATCGACTCGGTGTTCATGCCCGGCAGGCCGTCACCGCACAGGTCGCGGCCGAACTGCAGCTCCGCCTCGACGGCCTCCTTCAGCATGTCGACGACCTGCTGCTGGAGAGCGTCGTCGAAGAGCTCCGGCTCCTCCTTGCGGACCGTGTCGACGACCTCGAACGCGAAGTTCATGTGCATGGTCTCGTCACGGAACACCCAGTTGGTGCCGGTGGCCAGACCGTGCAGCAGGCCGCGCGAACGGAACCAGTACACGTACGCGAAAGCGCCGTAGAAGAACAGGCCCTCGATGCACGCCGCGAAGCAGATCAGGTTCAGCAGGAAGCGGCGCCGGTCGGCGGCCGTCTCCAGCCGGTCGATCTTCTCGACCGAGTCCATCCACTTGAAGCAGAACTGCGCCTTCTCGCGGATCGAGGGGATCTCCTCGACCGCGTCGAACGCGGCCGCCCGGTCGTCCGGGTTGGGCAGGTAGGTGTCGAGCAGCGTCAGGTAGAACTGGACGTGCACGGCCTCCTCGAACAGCTGGCGCGACAGGTACAGGCGCGCCTCCGGGGAGTTGATGTGCTTGTACAGCGTCAGCACGAGGTTGTTCGAGACGATCGAGTCACCCGTCGCGAAGAACGCGACCAGACGGCCGATCATGTGCTGCTCGGACGGGGTCAGCTTCGCGAGGTCCGCGACGTCCGAGTGGAGGTCGACCTCCTCGACCGTCCACGTGTTCTTGATCGCGTCGCGGTAGCGCTCGTAGAAGTCCGGGTAACGCATCGGGCGGAGCGTGAGCTCGAAGCCCGGGTCCAGGAGGTTCTTGTTCTCGTTGGAGCTCATTACTGGCAGGCCTCGCAGGACTCGGGGTTCTCAAGGGAGCAGGCCAGCGCGTCGGCGTCGACGGCCTGCGGAAGCGGGGTGGCCGCCGCCGGGACGGCGGAGCCGGACGCCGCGCGGGCGATCTTCGTCGCCGGGCGCGAGCGCAGGTAGTACGTGGTCTTCAGGCCCTGCTTCCAGGCGTACGAGTACATCGAGGACAGCTTCCCGATGGTCGGCGTCTCCAGGAACAGGTTCAGCGACTGCGACTGGTCGAGGAACGGCGTACGGGCCGCCGCCATGTCGATCAGGCCGCGCTGCGGGATCTCCCACGCCGTGCGGTACAGCTCGCGCACCTCGGCCGGGATCCAACCGAAGCCCTGCACCGAGCCGCTGGCCTCGCGCAGCGCCTCGCGGGACTGGGCGTCCCACACGCCGAGCCGCTTCAGCTCGGCCACCAGGTAGGCGTTCACCTGGAGGAACTCACCGCTGAGCGTCTCGCGCTTGAAGAGGTTGGAGACCTGGGGCTCGATGCACTCGTACACACCGGCGATCGAGGCGATCGTGGCGGTCGGGGCGATGGCGAGGAGCAGCGAGTTGCGCATGCCGGAGGTCGCGACCCGGGCGCGCAGCGCCTCCCAGCGCTCCGGCCAGTTCAGCTCGGTGTCGTAGTGGTCCGGGTGCAGGACACCGCGGGCCGTACGGGTCTGCTCCCAGGCGGGGAGCGGGCCGTTGCGCTCGGCGAGGTCGCAGGAGGCCTCGTACGCGGCCAGCATGATCCGCTCGGAGAGCTTCGTGGACAGCGCCCGCGCCTCGGGGGAGTCGAAGGGCAGCCGCAGCTGGAAGAAGACGTCCTGGAGGCCCATCGCGCCCAGACCCACCGGACGCCAGCGGGCGTTGGAACGGCCGGCCTGCTCGGTCGGGTAGAAGTTGATGTCCACCACGCGGTCGAGGAAGGTCACGGCGGTGCGGACGGTCGAGTCCAGCCGCTCCCAGTCGATGTCGCCGTCGACGACGAACGCGCCGAGGTTGACCGAACCGAGGTTGCAGACGGCCGTCTCGCCGTCGTTGGTGACCTCGATGATCTCGGTGCAGAGGTTCGAGGAGTGGACGACCGTGCCCGGCTCCGCGGTCTGGTTCGCCGTGCGGTTGGAGGCGTCCTTGAACGTCATCCAGCCCTGGCCGGTCTGCGCGAGGGTGCGCATCATCCGGCCGTACAGCTCCCGGGCGGGCATGGTCTTGCGGGCCAGGCCGGCCGCCTCGGCCTCCCGGTAGGCGGCGTCGAACTCGTCGCCCCACAGGTCCACCAGCTCGGGGACCTCGGCGGGGGAGAACAGCGACCAGTCGGAGTCGGAGTTGACGCGGCGCATGAACTCGTCCGGCACCCAGTGGGCCAGGTTCAGGTTGTGCGTACGGCGCTGGTCCTCGCCGGTGTTGTCGCGCAGCTCCAGGAACTCCTCGATGTCCGCGTGCCAGGTCTCCAGGTAGACGGCGGCGGCGCCCTTGCGCCGGCCGCCCTGGTTCACGGCCGCGACGGAGGCGTCGAGGGTCTTCAGGAACGGCACGATGCCGTTGGAGTGGCCGTTGGTGCCGCGGATCAGCGAACCGCGGGCGCGGATGCGGGAGTACGACAGGCCGATGCCGCCGGCATGCTTCGACAGGCGCGCGACCTGGTGGTAGCGGTCGTAGATCGAGTCGAGCTCGTCCAGCGGGGAGTCCAGCAGGTAGCAGGAGGACATCTGCGGGTGCCGGGTGCCGGAGTTGAAGAGGGTGGGGGAGGACGGCAGGTAGTCGAGGCGGCTCATCAGCCGGTAGAGCGAGGCCACTTCCTCGACGGCCTGGACCGTCTCGTTCTCCGCGAGACCACAGGCCACGCGCAGCATGAAGTACTGCGGGGTCTCGATGACCTGGCGGGTGATGGGGTGGCGCAGCAGGTAGCGGCTGTGCAGGGTGCGCAGGCCGAAGAATCCGAAGCGGTCGTCCGCGCCCTCGGTGAGCGCGTGCTCGACCAGCGCGTTCAGCCGGTTCGCGTGGGTCGCCACGAACTCGGCCGTGCGGTCGGCGATCAGGCCCTCGCGGTGGCCGACCTCGACGGAGACGGAGAAGGAGGTGGACCCCTGGCCCGCGGCCTCGTCGCGGACGGCCAGCGTCAGCAGACGCGCGGCCAACCGGGAGTACGCCGGGTCCTCGGAGATCAGACCCGCGGCGGCCTCGGTCGCCAGCCCGCGCAGTTCGGCCTCGTCGGAGGCGGAGCTGCGACCGCGGAGCGCGGCGGCGGCGACCCGACCGGGGTCGGTGTCGGGAAGGTCGGCCGTCAGCTCGGTCAGGGTGCGCAGCAGCGCGGCCCCGGGTCCCCCGGACGTGATCGCGGTCTCGATCGCGGACTCGGACGGAACGGACTCTGCGCGCGGTGCGGAGGGCGCGATGGTCACGGGGGGAGCTCTCCCTTGCTCGGCTCCGGGAACACCGACGGCGCGGGCGCGAGCGGGCGCATGCGGACCTCGCACGCTCCGGCCCGGACAGGGCGGGCGGTACGTGCACCGCATGGCGTCCACCGGCCCAACCGCGAGGCCCGGACGTGTCTGCACCCGGTTCGGTCGAGCCGGGCGCGCTGTCGACAGGTCCTCGGACTTGTAGTTGCACGAACAGGTGCACTTCACACCGTTGCGGGACAGTTCCGGATTCGCACCGGATTCCCCTGCGACGACAGCGAGCACGAGCATACATGTGGGGGCGGGTGGATGCGTGACCCCCCACATGTTGTGTCGGCGTGGTTACAGCTCCAGACGGTAGGTCAGGAGGGTGAGGCCCGGGATCGGGGCCCAGTCTCGTTCTGGTGTTCGGGTGAAGCCGAGGCGCTCGTAGATCCTGTGCGCCCCCGTCATCGACCTCTGGGTGGACAACACCAGGTGCGTCACGCCCTCCAAGGCCCCCGCCCGGGCCATGCACGCCCGCACCAGGGCCTCGCCCGCGCCGCGTCCGCGCGCCTCGCGGGCGACGGCCAACATCCGGAACTCCGCCTCGCCCGGACCGGCGATGTCGGCCAGCGGGCTCGTGTTCGAGGCGAACGTCACCCCGCCGAGGACCGTGCCGTCGTGGTCCGCGACGAGCACCTCCCCGGAGACGGCCCGGCCGGCGACGTCGCGCAGCACGTTCAGGTAGAAGTCGTCCTCGTTGAAGTCCAGCAGCCCGTCGTCCAGGTAGGCCCGCGCGGTGATCTCGCCGAGCTCTTCGTATTCGGCGACCGAGGCCGCCCTGATCACGATGTCCATGCCGTCGAGTGTGTCGGACCGGCGGGCGATTGGTCGCGCGTGTCCACGGACGGGGATGCGAAGGGGGCGTCCCCCGGCGCGGACCGGTGCGGACCGGCGCGGACGGGCACGCGAAAGGGCCGCCGCGTTCCCGGGGGAACGCGGCGGCCCTTCGAAGGCCCCGGAGGGGGTCAGCAGCAGCGGAAGCCCTCGCGCGGGTCGGCCTCGCGGGCGTCGGTGCGGGCCCGCTCGAAGGCGCGCCGCGTCATGACCTCGGCGTTGGTGTCGTGCGCGCGGGCGTGCGCGACGTACCGGTCGTACGCGGCCTCGCCCGAGAACTCACGGACGTAGAACCGGGTCTTCGCCCACGCGCCGCGCACGGCCGTCAGGCCGCTCACGCGACCGGTTCCCGGGTCTTGCCGCCGCCGGAGTCGAGGCCCGCCGCGGTGAGTTCCGCCCGTTCCTCGGGGGTGGCGATCAGACCGGCCGGGGCGACGATCTTCGACTCGGTCCACGGGGTCTCGGTGAGGGTGACCGTCTCCGGCTTGCGGACGGCCTTGACGCAGGTCCGGGCCGCGTCCAGCAGCACGATGATGATCAGGACCGCGAACAGCACCGACAGGACGCCGTCCACCGTGGCGTTGGTGACCACGGTGTGCATCTCGCCCATGTTCTTGGCGGGCTTGAGCACCTTCCCGGCCTCGATGCCGTCCTGGTACAGGTCCCGCTGCGCGAAGAACCCGATCTTCGGGTTGTCGGAGAAGATCTTCTGGTAGCTGGCGGTGAGGGTGACCGCCACGTCCCAGGCCAGCGGGACGCCCGTCACCCAGGCCCACTTCAGCCGGCCCGACTTGATCAGCAGCGTGGTGCAGACGGCCAGGGCCACCGCCGCGAGGAGCTGGTTCGCGATGCCGAACAGCGGGAAGAGCTGGTTGATGCCGCCCAGCGGGTCACTGACACCCACCCACAGGAAGTAGCCCCAGCCACCGACGACGACCGCGCTCGCGATCCACACGCCCGGCTTCCAGCTGACGTCCTTGAAGGACTTGTGCACGTTGCCGAGGGTGTCCTGGAGCATGAACCGGCCGACTCGGGTGCCCGCGTCGACGGTGGTCAGGATGAACAGCGCCTCGAACATGATGGCGAAGTGGTACCAGAAGGCCTTCATCCCGGCGCCGCCGATGACCGACGAGAAGATCTCCGACATTCCGAGTGCGAAGGTCGGCGCGCCGCCCGTCCGCGACAGCAGGCTGGTCTCCTCCACGTCCTTCGCCGCCTGGGCGAGGGCCTCCGGGGAGATGGCGAAGCCGAAGTTCGTCACCGCCTGCGAGGCGGTCTCGACGGTGGTGCCGACCACGCCGGCGGGGGAGTTGACCGCGAAGAACAGCCCGGGCTCGATGATGCAGGCCGCGATCACCGCCATGACGGCGACGAAGGACTCGGTGAGCATCGCGCCGTAGCCGATGACCTGGACCTGGGTCTCCTTCTGGATCATCTTCGGGGTGGTGCCCGAGGAGACCAGGGAGTGGAAGCCCGACAGGGCGCCACAAGCGATGGTGATGAACACGAAGGGGAACATCGAACCGGCGAAGACCGGCCCGTCGCCGCGCGAGGCGAACTCGGTCACCGCGGGCATCTTCAGCATCGGCATGGCGATGACCACGCCCACCGCGAGCAGCGCGATGGTGCCGACCTTCATGAAGGTGGAGAGGTAGTCGCGGGGCGCGAGCAGCATCCACACCGGCAGCACCGACGCCACGAAGCCGTACGCGACCATCCAGATGACGAGGGTCTGCTTGTCGAGGGTGAAGAACTCGGCGAGCGAGGAGTCCGCCACCCAGCCGCCCGAGACGATGGCGAGCAGCAGCAGGGCGACGCCGATCAGCGACACCTCGGTGACGCGCCCGGGGCGCAGCACGCGCAGGTAGAAGCCCATGAACAGGGCGATGGGGATGGTCATGCCGATGGAGAAGACGCCCCAGGGGGAGTCCGCCAGGGCGTTGACGATGACCAGCGCCAGTACGGCGAGCAGGATGATCATGATGGCGAACACGGCGACCAGGGCGGCGGCTCCGCCCACCGGGCCGATCTCGTCACGGGCCATCTGTCCGAGCGAACGGCCGTTGCGCCGGGTCGAGAAGAAGAGCGTGACCATGTCCTGGACCGCGCCGGCGAAGATCACGCCCGCGACGATCCAGATGGTGCCCGGGAGGTAGCCCATCTGCGAGGCGAGCACCGGGCCGACCAGCGGGCCCGCTCCGGCGACGGCGGCGAAGTGGTGGCCGAAGAGCACGCGACGGTCGGTGGGGTGGAAGTCGACACCGTTGTCAAGGCGTTCGGCCGGGGTCGCCCGGGTCTTGTCCACCTTCAGTACGCGGTTCGCGATGAAGCGCGCGTAAAAGCGGTAGCCGATCGCGTACGAGCCCAGGGCGGCGGCGAGCAGCCACGCGGCCGAGATCTCCTCGCCCCGGGAGAGGGCCAGTACGCCCCAGCCGATCGCGCCGATGAGACCGACGAGCACCCAGACGGCGATCGACTTCGGCGAGAGCCCCCCTGACGAGGCTCCCGCCGTGTCCCGTTGTGTACCTGTTGCTTCCGGTTCCGCCATGATCGTCGTCCCCTCGTTGATCACTGCTTGAGCGCAGGGAATCTACGGGGGCCTGACCGGTGAACGTAAGCCCCCGTCCGTATAGCGGTACGAGCGTCCACCGGGGGTCGATCAGGAGTCAACCGTTGATCAGAGAGCAGGTCGCTGAAGGCGGGCGACGAATTTATAACGGTCGCCGCGATACACCGAACGTACCCATTCGACCGGTTCGCCGTCGGCGTCCAGCGAGTGTCGGGAGAGCATCAGCATCGGCAGGCCGACGTCGGTGCCGAGCAGTCCGGCCTCGCGCGGGGTGGCCAGCGAGGTCTCGATGGTCTCCTCGGCCTCCGCGAGCCGTACGTCGTACACCTCGGCGAGGGCGGTGTAGAGGGAGGTGTACTTGGCCAGCGAACGGCGCAGCGCGGGGAAGCGCTTGGCCGACAGGTGGGTGGTCTCGATGGCCATCGGCTCACCGCTCGCCAGGCGCAGTCGCTCGATGCGCAGCACCCGTCCACCGGTGGTGATCTTGAGCAGTCCGGCGAGCGTGTCGTCGGCCGTCACGTAGCCGATGTCGAGCAGCTGCGAGGTGGGCTCCAGTCCCTGGGCCCTCATGTCCTCGGTGTACGAGGAGAGTTGGAGCGGCTGGGACACCTTGGGCTTGGCCACGAAGGTGCCCTTGCCCTGGATGCGTTCCAGCCGGCCCTCGACGACGAGTTCCTGCAGGGCCTGGCGGACCGTGGTCCGCGAGGTGTCGAACTCGGCCGCCAGCGTGCGCTCCGGCGGCACCGGGGTGCCCGGGGGGAGCGTCTCGGTCATGTCGAGCAAGTGCCGCTTGAGTCGGTAGTACTTGGGCACCCGCGCCGTGCGAGTGGCCGCCCCGCCTTCCGGCTCCGTGGTCGCCCCTTCGGTGGCCATCGCCGCCCGCCTTCCCGACTCCAGTTTCGCTGCCGTCACCGGCTCCTCCATATGTGCGGTCACATCGTGACACGAGCGGGAGGACAGGCCTCCTCCCTCCCCCAGGTGTCGGTCCGATAACGGACCGATCACCCGCTCATTAGACCCTTGACACCCCTAAAGGTCTAGGCCAAGCTCCGGTTGCTGGTCTAAACCAATATGGATCGGATCCCGGCCCCACGTGCAGTACTTCGCGTATGTCACCGCGGCGGGCAAGGGAAGTGCATGAAGGCATCCCTGAGGAGGGTGGCGTGAAGCGCAAGCTCATCGCGGCGGTTGGAGTCGCGGGCATGGTTATCGGCCTGGCGGCGTGCGGTGGCTCGGACGACAAGGGCGGCAACACTGCCGACAAGGCGTCCGGCGCCAAGGAGTTGACCGTCTGGCTGACGGTCGACGCCCAGAACAACTGGCCGGAGCTGGTGAAGGCCGCCGACGACGCGGTCGTCGCGAAGCACCCCGGTCTCACCGTCAAGCACGAGTACTACGGCTGGCCGGACAAGAACGCCAAGCTGGACGCCGTGCTCGCCACGGACAAGGCGCCGGACGTCGTCGAGATGGGCAACTCCGAGATGATCGGCTACATGTCGACCGGAGCCTTCTCCGAGGTGGACCCGTCGAAGTTCGACAACTCCTCCGCGTGGCTGGACGCCCTCAAGGAGTCCGTGACCTACGACGGCAAGACGTACGGCGTCCCGTACTACGCCGGTGGCCGCGTCGGCACCTGGCGCAAGGACCTGGCCGCGGAGGCCGGCGTCACCGCCGCCCCCAAGACCTGGGCCGAGTACACCGGCGCGCTGGACAAGATCCAGGCCGCCAAGGGCGACAAGTTCAGCGCCCTGTACCAGCCGTCGCCCGACTGGTACGCCGCGATGTCCTACGTCTACGACGCCGGCGGCGCCATCGCCAAGAAGGACGGCGACAAGTGGAAGGGCACCCTGTCCTCCCCCGAGTCGCTGAAGGGGCTCAAGCAGTACAAGGAGCTCCTCGACAAGTACATGCACGCGGACAAGACCAAGGACGAGTCCGACCGCCCGGTCGTCTTCGCCCAGGGCAACTCCGCCGCCATCTTCGCCGCCGCCTGGGAGGGCGCCACCGCGGCCGACCCGAAGAACGACAAGGTCGGCGGCTTGAAGGACAAGCTGGAGAACTTCGTCCAGCCCGGCCCGAACGGCAAGAACCTCCCGGTCTTCCTCGGCGGCTCCGACCTCGCGGTCCCGGCCAAGTCCAAGGCCAAGGACATCGCCTCCGAGTGGATCAACGCCTTCACCGGCGCGCAGGGCCAGAAGGGCCTGATCGCCAAGGGCAACCTGCCCAACAACAAGACGGACCTCGGCCCGCTGAAGTCCGCCCCGGCGACGCAGGTCGCGGCCACCGCCGCCGAGTCCTCCTGGTTCGTGCCGACCGCCCCGGGCTGGGGCCAGGTCGAGAAGGCCAAGCTCCTGCAGACCCTGCTCCAGGAGATCGGCACCGGCAAGAAGTCGGTCGAGGACGCGGCCAAGGCCGCCGACGCCGAGATCGACAAGGTCATCAACAGCAAGTGACCTGTAGCCGGCAGGGCCCCGCCACATCGGCGGGGCCCTGCTGCCCGTCAAGAGAGGGACCCCCGAGGAGCGCGCGATGAGTGCCGCACAGACAACCACCGCCGACCTGCCGCCGGCGAAGCAGAACACCTCCGTTGGAATCGGGACGGGACGTACGGGCAAGCCGGGGAAGCCGACCCGCAAGGGTTCCGGCGCGACCCCGTGGCTGCTGCTCGCCCCGTGCCTCCTGGTCATCGTCCTCGTCATGGGGTACCCGCTCTTCAGACTCGTGTCCCTCTCCTTCCAGAGCTTCGGCAAGTCCGAACTCTGGGGCTTCAAGGACGCCGAGTTCGTCGGGCTCGACAACTTCACCAAGATCCTCGGCGACGGGGTCTTCTGGACCGTCGTCCTGCGCACCGCCGTCTTCGCGGCCGGCGCCGTCGTCCTGACGATGGTCATCGGCATGCTGATCGCGCTGCTGCTCCAGAAGGTGTCCGGCTTCGTCAAGGCGCTCATCAGCATCGCCCTCGTGGCGAGCTGGGGCATGCCGATCATCGTCGCCACCGCCGTCTTCAAGTGGCTCTTCGACGCCGACTACGGCGTCCTCAACTACCTGATGAGCAAGTTGCCCGGCGTCGACATGATCGGGCACAACTGGTTCGCCAGCGGCCCCCAGGGCCTCGCGGTCATCATGCTCCTGGTGGTCTGGGGGGCGGTGCCCTTCGTCGTCATCACGCTCAGCGCGGGCCTCACCCAGGTGCCCAAGGAACTGGAGGAGGCCGCGCGCCTCGACGGCGCCGGCGCGTGGGGCGTGTTCCGCCACGTCACCCTGCCGATCCTGAAGCCGATCATCGTGATGCTGACGACCCTCTCGGTCATCTGGGACATGGGCGTCTTCCCGCAGGTCTTCGTGATGCGCAACGGCAACCCCGAGGCCGAGTTCCAGCTGCTGACCACCTACTCCTACCAGCAGGCCTTCGTGGTCAACGACTACTCGGGCGGCTCCGCCATCGCCCTCGTGACCGTTCTGCTGCTGCTCGGAGTGGTCGCCGTCTACATGCGCCAGATGCTCAAGATCGGAGAGGTGGAGTGACCTCGACCACCGCGACCCCGCCCGTCGCCCGCCGCAAGCAGAACAAGCCGAAGGCGAAGTCGAAGCTCGGCTGGAACCTCATCGGCCTCGTGGTCTTCGCCACCGTCGGCTTCCCGGTCTACTGGATGCTGAACACGGCCTTCAAGCCGGCCAAGGACGCGATCGACCCGAACCCCCACTTCTTCCCGCGCACCTTCACCCTGGACAACTTCCGGCGTGCGCTGGAGATCTCCGACTTCTGGGGTCCCGTCGGCCGAAGCATGATCGTCTCGCTCGTCGTCGTCTCCATCGGCATCGTCGTCGGCATGCTGGCCGCCCTGGCCATCTCCCGCTTCGCCTTCCGCGGCCGCAAGATCGTGATCGTCGGCATCCTCGCCGTCCAGATGATCCCGCTCGTCGCGATGATCATCCCGGTCTTCCTGCTCCTCAACGACCTCGGCCAGTACGACAAGCTCACCGGCCTGATCATCACGTACCTGACGTTCATCCTCCCCTTCACCGTGTGGACGCTGCGCGGCTTCATCGTCAACATCCCGAAGGAACTGGAGGAGGCCGCCCAGGTCGACGGCTGCACGCCGACCGGCGCCTTCCTGCGCGTGGTCTTCCCGCTGCTCGCCCCCGGCATGGTCGCCACCTCGGTCTACGGGTTCATCCAGGCGTGGAACGAGTACCTCTACGCACTGATGCTGATGAGCCAGCAGAACCAGACCGCCACCGTCTGGCTCGGCAACTTCACCACCAAGAACGGCACCGAGTTCGCGCCCATGATGGCCGGCTCCACCATGATGGCGATCCCGATCGTCGTGCTCTTCCTCATCGTCCAGCGCAAGATGGCCGCGGGCCTCACCGCCGGCGCCGTGAAGGGATAACGGCCCATGACTGTCCTTGCGCACCACACCGACACCCTCACCCGGGACGCCCTCGCGGTGCTCCAGCCCGGCTTCGAGGGCACCACCGTCCCCGCCTGGCTGCTGCGCCGGGTCGGCGAGGGCCTCACCGCCGTCGGCCTCTTCGGCCGCAACATCACCTCGCCCGACCAGCTCTCCGCGCTGACCGCGCAACTGCGCGCCGAGCGCGACGACGTGCTGGTCGCCATCGACGAGGAGGGCGGCGACGTCACCCGCCTGGAGGTCCGCGGCGGCTCGTCCTTCCCCGGCAACCTGGCCCTAGGCGCGGTGGACGACACCGGGCTGACCCGTGACGTCGCCCGGGAGCTGGGTCGCCGGCTCGCCGAGTGCGGGGTCAACCTCAACTGGGCGCCCTCCGCCGACGTCAACTCCAACCCGGACAACCCGGTCATCGGCGTGCGGTCCTTCGGCGCCGACACCGACCTCGCCGCCCGCCACACCGCCGCGTACGTCGAGGGCCTCCAGGCCGCCGGCGTCGCCGCCTGCACCAAGCACTTCCCGGGCCACGGCGACACCAACGTCGACTCGCACCACGCGCTGCCCCGCATCGACGCGGACCTCGACACCCTGACGGCGCGTGAACTCGTACCGTTCAAGGCCGCCATCGAGGCCGGCACGAAGGCCGTCATGAGCGCGCACATCCTGGTGCCCGCCCTCGACCCGACCCGCCCGGCCACGCTGAGTCCGCGCATCCTGACGGGGCTGCTGCGCAAGGAACTCGGCTACGAGGGCCTGATCGTCACCGACGGCATGGAGATGCACGCCATCGCCGGCACGTACGGCATCGAGCGCGGCTCGGTCCTGGCCATCGCCGCGGGCGCCGACGCGATCTGCGTCGGCGGCGGGCTCGCCGACGAGGCGACCGTGCTCGCCCTGCGCGACGCGCTGGTCGCCGCCGTCCGCGAGGGCACGCTGCCCGAGGAGCGGCTCGCCGACGCCGCCGCCCGGGTCCGCGCCCTCGCCGAGTGGACCCGCCGATCCCGGGCCGCCGTCACCGATGCGGGCGCGCGGGAGGGGAACGCGCCCGACATCGGCCTGACGGCGGCCCGCAGGGCGGTGGTCGTGAGCGGTGCGCCGACTCCCGTCACCGCCCCGTACGTCGCCACGCTCGCACCCGTCGCGAACATCGCGGTGGGTGACGAGACCCCGTGGGGCGTCGCGGCGGAACTGGCCGAGCTGCTCCCGGGCACCCGCTCGGGCGTGTACCCGCAGGGCACCGGCGCCGGGGACGTCCTGGCGGCGGCGGGGGACCGCACCGTCGTCGCGGTCGTCCGGGACGCGCACCGGCACCCGTGGATGATCGAGGCCCTGGACGCGCTGGTCGCGGCCCGCCCCGACACGGTGGTGGTCGAGATGGGCCTGCCGCGCGCCGAGCCGCGCGGGGCGCTGTACATCGCGACGCACGGCGCCTCACGGGTGTGCGGACGGGCCGCCGCGGAGGTCATCGCGGGCGGCGTGTAGCCGCCGTCCGCCGCGAGTCACGGAGCCGGGCACCCGTCACGGGGGTGCCCGGCTCCGTCGTGTCCGGGGGCGGCCGGCGTGCCGGGTACGCGGAAGGGCCGGGCCGCCCTGTCAGGGGCGGGCCCGGCCCTTCGTGGCCGTCGGCTACAGACCCTGCCAGGAGGGCTTGTTGGCGTACGTGTGGCGGAAGTAGTCCGCCAGCTTCAGCTTGGACGCGGCGGCCTCGTCCACGACGACCGTGGCGTGCCGGTGCAGTTGGAGCGCGGACGCGGGGACGAGCGCGGACAGCGGACCCTCGACCGTCTGCGCGACGGCCTCGGCCTTGCCCTCGCCGGTGGCCAGCAGGACCAGGTGGCGGGCGTCGAGGATGGTGCCGATGCCCTGGGTGATGACGTGGTGCGGGACCTGGTCCATGTCGTTGTCGAAGAAGCGCGCGTTGTCCACGCGGGTCTGCTCGGTCAGCGTCTTGATCCGGGTGCGGGAGGCGAGGCTGGAGCACGGCTCGTTGAAGCCGATGTGCCCGTCCGTGCCGATGCCGAGCAGCTGGAGGTCCACACCGCCGGCGGCGGCCAGCGCCTCGTCGTAGGCCACACAGGCCGCCTGGACGTCCTGGGCGGACCCGTCCGGCCCCATGAACGAGGACTCGGTGAGCCCGAGGGGTGCGACGACCTCGCGGAGCACGACCGCGCGGTAGGACTCGGGGTGGCCGGCCGGCAGGCCGACGTACTCGTCGAGCTGACAGACGCGGGCCTTCGAGGTGTCGACCAGGCCGGCCTCCACCTTGGCCGCGAGGGCCTCGTAGACGGGCAGCGGGGTAGAGCCGGTCGCCACGCCGAGCAGGGCGTCGGGCTTGCGGCGGACCAGGGCGGCCATGGCCTCCGCGATGAGCTCGCCGCCTGCCTTGGCGTCCGGGACGATGACAACTTCCACGCGGGGCCTGCCGATCTGGAGAGGTGGTGTGGTATAGACCAATCTAACAGAACGGACCCCTTCCCGGCGGGTCGCTTCCCTCTTTCCATGGTGATCCCGTGCCCTTTCCGCGGCCTCCCGGAAGCCGCCGGGGGCGTCGCTTCGTCGACCGGTTCCACATGGACACGGAGCGTGACGGCGTCGAGGAGGGGGTGTGCGGGGATGGCGCCTCGCGGGCGTATCGCGATCATCGCGTGAAGGGGCGGCCCCGGGGAAAAGGGGCGTGGAAATGCCACGGCTCGCGCGGACGCGGCGGGGAATTGCGGGAATGGGGCTCTGCGGCCCCGGAATTCCTCTGGGCCACGGTGCAGGACGGGACCCTCGACCCGCCCGGCACCGTAGCCCGGAGTACTTACGGCCGGCGGGTGTGCGGTTCCCTCCGGCCGGTGGGAGGAGCCTGCGCGGTCAGGGCAGAGCGCGCGGGTTACCTCGATCCGTCCTCCTGTGCGGGGAGGGCGGAAGCGTAAGTCAATTGTGGACTAGACCATTCTGTTCTGTCCATCCAATGACGGGGGTATGCAACCCGTCACTTCCTCCAACAGTACGCGGACCGGGCCCCTCCTGGGTACTCCTGGGTAAGAGCCGTGGGGAAAGTCATGGCCATACCCGGGGTACGCTCGCCACGTGCCCTCCATGAACGACCTCGTACGCCAGCACACCGCTCTCGGTGAAACCGACCTGGAGTGGCTTCACCTGCTGGTTTCCGAGTGGCAGCTGCTCTCCGACCTCTCCTTCGCCGACCTCGTGCTGTGGGTGCCCACCCTCGACGGCACCCGCTACGTGTCGGTCGCGCAGATGCGCCCGAACACGGGGCCGACCTCCTATCAGGACGACATGGTCGGACACCTGGTTCCGCGTGGCCGGCGTCCACTGCTCGACGCCGCGCTCGACGAGGGACGGATCGTGCGCGAGGGTGACCCTGAGTGGCGCGAGGAGGTCCCGGTCCGCGTCGAGTCGATCCCCGTCCGCCGCGAGGGCCGGGTACTGGGAGTGATCGCCCGCAACACCAACCTGCTCACCGTGCGTACACCGAGCCGGCTGGAGCTGACGTACCTCCAGTCGGCCTCCGACCTGGCCCAGATGATCGCGGCGGGCTCGTTCCCGTACCCCGGCCAGCAGGTGGACATGGACGCCTCCCCGCGCGTCGGGGACGGCCTGATCCGGCTCGACGCCGACGGGGTGGTCACCTACGCGTCCCCGAACGCGCTCTCCGCCTACCACCGGCTCGGTCTCGCCTCCGATCTGGTCGGCCAGCACCTGGGCAACGCCACCGCCGAACTCGCCCCCTCCCGGGGCCCGGTGGACGAGGCCCTGGTCAAACTCGCCAGCGGCTGGGCCCCCCGGGAGACCGAGGTCGAGGGGAACGGCGGCGTCATCCAGCTGCGGGCGATCCCGCTCAAGCCCAAGGGCACCCGGATCGGTTCCCTGGTGCTGTGCCGCGACGTGACGGAACTGCGTCGTCGCGAACGTGAATTGATCACCAAGGACGCGACCATCCGGGAGATCCACCACCGGGTGAAGAACAACCTCCAGACGGTGGCCGCGCTCTTGCGGCTCCAGGCCCGCCGGATGGATTCCCCGCAGGGCCGGGAGGCCCTGAACGAGGCGGTGCGCCGCGTCGGATCGATCGCGATCGTGCACGAGACGCTCTCTCAAAACCTGGACGAGCGCGTCGAGTTCGACGAGATCGCCGACAGGGTGATCGCGATGGTCGCCGAGATCTCGCCCGGCAAGGTGCGGTGCCGACGCACCGGCCGGTTCGGGATCCTCGACGCCGAGGTCGCGACCCCGCTGTCGATGGTGCTGACCGAGATCCTGCAGAACGCCCTGGAACACGCCTTCACCCAGGGGGAGGGCGGCACCGTCGAGGTGTCCGCCGCGCGCTCCGGTTCCGGGCGGGCCGACGCCCGACTGTTGATCACGGTCCTCGACGACGGGTGCGGCCTGCCCGAGGGCTTCGACCCGCAGCGGGCCGGCAACCTCGGGCTCCAGATCGTACGCACCCTCGTGGAGGGTGAACTCGGGGGAACGTTCGACATGGTCCGGGTCGAACCGCGCGGCACCCGGGTCGTCCTCGACATACCGGCCAGCCCGCAGAAGTAGCAGCGAGTAGCAGCCGGAACGTCACCCTGCGTGACGATGTCGGTCGGCTCTGACCTGTTTCGCATCCCGCACAGCACTGAGCCCCGGACCGAAGGTTCTCGGTCCGGGGCTCAAGAGCACGTTGCTGAGCGCTTATACGGTTACTACGCGCTGCGGCTCGAGGCTCGAAAGTCGATGTCAGGCGGTGGCGTTGCGCGCCCGATTGCGAGCGGCGCGGCGCTTCATCGCGCGGCGCTCGTCCTCGCTGAGACCGCCCCAGACACCGGAGTCCTGACCGGACTCGAGCGCCCACTGCAGGCACTGCTCCATCACGGGGCAGCGGCGGCAGACGGCCTTGGCTTCCTCGATCTGCAGCAGCGCAGGACCGGTGTTGCCGATGGGGAAGAAGAGTTCCGGGTCTTCCTCACGACAAACGGCGTTGTGACGCCAGTCCATGGCTGCTCCATCTCCTTGTATTGCGGGCAGGTTGCTTGTGAATGTGAACGCTTTCACGAATCCCCCCGTGAGGGAAGGGCCGACCCCCAGTTGCCTGGTGGGGTCCGAGATTCGTGGAGGGGTTCTGGCGATCTGTGCGGGTGCCGGGTTCTGCGGGCTGTCCCGATCGCCATGTAGAGATTCGCAAACCTCGGACGGGGATACAACCCCTTCCGGAAAGTTTTTTTGGATTCGTCGGTGTCTACTAGGTCACAGCCCTAGTTCCTGGGGGTGGACCGGCGTGTATACGTTCGAGTGAAAGGGCTTTAGGCCCTTCCACTCACACAATCACACGCAGTGCACGGCGTACGCCTGTGAACCGAACGCTGGTGCGCAGCCCGAGGTGGTCGCCGTCCATCTGGAACGGGAGCGGAACCTTCGAATGCAAGGTGAAGTCGGTCAGATCGTGCAGAGACACCGCATGCTTGCCGTGCGGCCCGCGTTCAGGAGTCGAGGTCAGGAGCTGCGTGGCGTACCTGGCGACCGCCGGAGTTGACAAACGATCGAGTGCCAGTACGTCAAGCGCGGTATCGAACGACGCCTCCGGGGACGCGTAAAGCGGACGATTGCCCAGATACGTCCACGGCGAGGTGTTGCAGACTATCGACAGCACCAGATCCGTCACCGGATCCGCGCCGGGCCGCTCCAGCGTGACCGTGCCGTGCCTGCGGTTCGGCTCGTCCCAGAACTGACGCATGAGCTGTCGCACATAGAGGGCGTGTGTCGAACGCTTGCCGCGTTCCCGCTGCTGCTCCACCCGCCCCACCACACCCGCGTCGAAGCCGAAGCCCGCGCAGAAGGTGAACCAGCGCGCCGGGACCGATTCGTCCTCCGTGCCCGGGGTGCCGGCCGCCAGACCCAGACCGACCGTGCGTTCGCGTTCCTCGCGGAGCGCGTCGAGCAGGGCGCCGGTCGCCTCGACCGCGTCGTTCGGCAGGCCGAGCGCACGGGCGAACACGTTCGTGGATCCGCCGGGGACCACCGCGAGCCGGGGCAGCCGGTCCGGATCGGGCCCGTTGTGCAGCAGTCCGTTGACCACCTCGTTGACGGTGCCGTCACCGCCCAGGGCCACGACGAGGTCGACACCCTCGTTGGCCGCCCTGCGTCCGAGGTCCCGCGCGTGCCCCCGGTACTCGGTGGTCACCGCCTCCAGCTTCATCTCGCTGGCCAGGGCGTGGGTCAGGACGTCACGCGTGCGCGCACTGGTCGTCGTCGCTGCTGGGTTGGCCACGAGAAGTGCACGCATGAGCGCCAGCCTACCCACCCCTTCGCGGGTGGCCCCTACTGCCCGTCCCCTCCGGGGCCGGCGGGGCGCGGCTACCCTGCTGGGGTGAGTAAGAAGCCGACCTCGAACGTTCCCGCCCCCTCGTCCGCGCCGTCCCCCGTCGCGCTGCCCGGTCGGCTGACGGCCGCCGCCGTGCTCACCGCGCTGGAGGGTCTGGCGCTCGCCGGCCTCGGCGTCTACATGCTGTACGTGGGCATCGCCGGCGATCCCGACTCCCCGCAGCAGGCCGAGACCGGGGGCGTGACGCTGCTCGCGCTCGCCGCGCTCCCGCTGATCGCGGCGCGCGGGCTGCGCCTGGGCCGCCGCTGGAGCCGCGGCCCGGCGCTGATCACCCAGCTGATGGCGATGCCGGTCGCCTGGACCCTGTGGACCACGGGCGGGGCGATGGTCGCCGCCGCGGTGGCGCTGGCGCTCACGGCCGTGGCCGTGGGGGCGCTGCTCGTGAACCCGACGGCCACGGAAGCGCTTGGTATCGGGCCTGGGGAACAGACCCGATAACCCGTACGTCGATCCGTACGTCCTACTCCTCGACGAGGAGCTTCTCCCGGAGCTGGGCCAGGGTGCGGGCCAGCAGGCGGGAGACGTGCATCTGGGAGATGCCGACCTCCTGCGCGATCTGCGACTGGGTCATGTTGCCGAAGAACCGCAGCAGCAGGATCCGCTTCTCCCGCGGCGGCAGTCCTTCCAGCAGCGGCTTGAGGGACTCGCGGTACTCGACGCCCTCCAGCGCCTCGTCCTCCGAACCCAGGGTGTCCGCCACGGCCGGCGACTCGTCGTCGGTGTCGGGGACGTCCAGGGAGAGCGTGCTGTAGGCATTGGCCGATTCCAGCCCCTCCAACACCTCTTCCTCGGAGATGCCGAGCCGTTCCGCCAGCTCGTGCACCGTGGGGGAGCGGCCGTGCTGCTGTGAGAGTTCCGCCGTGGCCGTGGTCAACGAGAGCCGCAGCTCTTGAAGGCGGCGCGGCACCCGCACCGCCCAGCCCTTGTCACGGAAGTGGCGCTTGATCTCGCCGACGACCGTGGGCGTGGCGTACGTCGAGAACTCGACGCCGCGGTCCGGGTCGAACCGGTCCACCGACTTGATCAGGCCGATGGTCGCCACCTGGGTCAGGTCGTCCAACGGCTCGCCGCGGTTGCGGAACCGCCGAGCCAGGTGCTCGACCAGCGGCAGGTGCATCCGGACCAGCCGGTTGCGCAGTTCGGCCCGCTCCGGCGAGCCGTCGGGCAGTTCCCGCAGCTCGAAGAAGAGGGCCCGCGCGCCACTGCGGTCGCGCGGATCCGGCAGCGGCACGTGTGCCGCCGGCGCCATCGGGATCGGGGCCATCGGGGCCGTGGCAGCGGCCGGCGGTGGCTGTGCTGGTTGTGGTTCTTCGTGCTGGTTCTCGCTCACAGGGCCCGCCCGTCGCTCCGCCGAGTCCAAAAAGCCGTCTTCCGCATCCGCGTCGGCCGGGTGTGGCCGGGCGTGCAGTTGCTCCGGGATGCCACCGTCGACCTCGTGTCGTACCCGGGGCCGATCCCCGCCCCGCACCGGGATCTCCCCGCCGCTCACGCCGGGCCTGGCCCCGCGCCGCGCTGTTTGTAGAGGCTGATGCTCACTGTCCGGTCCTCCTCGACCGTCGCCTCGACCTTGCCGGCCAGCGCCGACAGGACCGTCCACGCGAACGTGTCCCGCTCCGGTGCGCGCCCGTCGGTGGTCGGTGCGGAGACCGTGACCTCCAGCGAGTCGTCGACCAGCCGGAAGACGCAACTGAGGACGGAGCCGGGCACGGCCTGCTGGAGCAGGATCGCGCAGGCTTCGTCCACCGCGATGCGGAGGTCCTCGATCTCGTCGAGGGTGAAGTCCAAACGTGCGGCGAGGCCGGCCGTGGCCGTTCGCAGCACCGACAGGTAGGCACCCGCAGCCGGCAGCCGGACTTCCACGAAGTCCTGGGTCCCGGGCTCGCCTGCGATCTGGGACACCCTCACCTCCAAGGTGGTACGAGCTCTGTTCGCCGGTGACGCTATCGCGATCCGGGCGATCGTGTCGCGGCACCCCGTGTGACACCTGCCCGGAGTCCCCACGCCCGCAGGCCGGTGACCGATGGTAAGCCCATGGGTACGGACAGTGGCTAGAGGTCTGCGGGCCCAAATCAGGGGAACCGGCGGAGGGTTGACCTACCCCGCCTCAGACGATCGAACCGTGGACAAAACACCACCGCCAGGTCTCGCCCGGTTCGAAGCTGCGCATCATCGGGTGGCCCGTCTGATGGTGGTGCGCCGTGGCGTGCCGGTAGGGGGAGGAATCGCAGCAGGCCACGTAACCGCACGCCAGGCACATCCGCAGCTGTACTGGATGGCTCCCGAGCGTCAGACATTCGGGACAGGTCTGGGCAAGGGGGATGGGCTCGGGGCGCGGCAGTTCGGCAACGTGGGTGCACTCGCTCATGATGGCCAGCGTACTGAGGTGCGGACGCCCGCGGACTGATGAGGATGGGTCTTCGATGGAGGTATTGCCGCTGGTGGCGCTGGTGGCGGGCAGCGCGGTGGTCGCGGGGTTGGCCCGTCGGACGTCCGTGTCGGCTCCGCTGCTGCTCGTCGCGGCCGGTTTGATGGCGTCGTACATCCCGGGCGTGCCGTCGTACACGCTCGACCCGCACATCGTGCTGCCGCTGCTGCTCCCGCCGCTGCTGCACACCGCCGCCATGGAGAGCTCCTACCTGGACCTGCGGGCCAACGCGCGGCCGATCGCCCTGCTGTCGGTCGGGTACGTGCTCTTCGCGACGCTCGCCGTCGGGTACGCGGCCTACCTGGTCGTGCCCGGTCTGTCGCTGCCGGTGGCGCTGGTGCTGGGCGCGGTCGTCGCTCCGCCGGACGCCGTGGCCGCCACCGCCATCGCCCGCAAACTCGGCCTGCCGAACCGGATCACGACGATCCTCCAGGGCGAGTCCCTGGTGAACGACGCCACCGCCATCACCGCCTACAAGGTGGCCCTGGCGGCGGCGGTCGGCGTCAGTGCCGGCTGGGCGGGCGGGATCGTCGAGTTCCTGCTCGCCTCGGTGGGCGGTGTCGGCATGGGCCTGCTGCTGATGGTGCCCATCCACCTGCTGCGCAGGTCGCTGCGGGACCCGCTGCTCCAGAACACCCTGTCGCTGCTGATCCCCTTCGTGGCGTACGCCGCGGCCGAACGGGTGCACGCGTCCGGGGTGCTGGCCGTGGTCGTCGTCGCGCTGTACCTCGGACACCGCAACTGGCAGGTCGACTTCGCCACCCGGCTCCAGGAGGCCGCGGTGTGGAAGGTGATCTCCTTCGTCCTGGAGTCGGTGGTCTTCGCGCTGATCGGGCTCCAGCTGCCGGTGGTCCTCAAGGGACTCGACGAGTACGCGGGCCCGGACGCCGCCTGGTACGCGCTGGCGGTGTTCCTGGCCGTGGTCGTGGCCCGGTTCGTCTGGGTGTTCCCGGCGACCTTCCTGCCGCGGGTGCTGTCCGAGCGGATCCGCGAGCGGGAACCCGAGACCAACTGGAAGGCGCCGGTCATCGTGGGATGGGCGGGCATGCGCGGGGTGGTCTCGCTGGCCATCGCCTTCTCCGTCCCGCTGAGCGTGCCGCACCGCAACCTGATCCTGTTCCTGACCTTCACCACCGTCATCGGGACCCTGGTGGTCCAGGGGTTGACGCTGCCCCCGCTGATCCGCCTGCTGAGGCTGCCGCCGCGGGACGCGCAGGCCGAGACGCTGGCCGAGGCGCAGGCGCAGAGCGAGGCGTCGCGGTCGGCCGAGGAGCGGCTCGACGAACTGCTCGCCGACCCGGCGAACGCGCTCCCGCCGCCGCTCGCGGACCGGCTGCGCACGGTGCTGGAGCGGCGGCGCAACGCGGTGTGGGAACGGCTGGGCGAGGTCAACGCGGTCACGGGCGAGTCGGCGGACGACGTCTACCGTCGCCTCGCCGGCGAGATGATCGAGGCCGAGCGGGAGGTGTTCGTGACGCTGCGGGACCAGCGGCGGATCGACGACGAGATGCTGCGGGCGTTGCTGCGCAGGCTGGACCTGGAAGAGGCGGCGGCCTACCGCGAGGAATCCTCCTGATCCCCGGGCGCGGCGGGCGGCGGGCGGCGGGTCGGGTTCGGACCCCGTCCCCGGGCGGCGGGGATCAGGGGCGGCCCGTGACGACGGCCGCGAGGGTGGTGCCCGGGGGGAACGCGCCGCGCTCCGTCAGGGCGGTCAGCGCCCAGAGCAGCTTCGCGACGTAAACGCGCTCGATCGGGACCCCGTGGCGGCGCTCGAAGTCCGCCGCGAACGCGTCCAGTTCCGCCGGGACCTTCGCGTAGCCGCCGTGGTCGAAGCCCTCGGCCAGGGTCCAGTCGCCGGCAGGGCCCCCGAACGCGGCCCGCTGGAGGGAACGTATCTCCGCCCCCAGGAAGCCACCCGCGAGCACCGGTACGCCCCACGCCCGCTGCCCGGGGTCCAGTCCCGCCGCCAGTCCCGCCAGGGTGCCGCCGGTGCCGCAGGCGACCGCCACCACGTCGGCCGCGCCGCGCAGCTCGCGGCCCAACTCCGCGCAGCCGGTCAGGGCGAGGGCGTTGCTGCCGCCCTCGGGGATCAGGTACGCGCCCTGCGCGTCCGCCGCCGCGAGCAGCCGGGCCAGGGTGTCCGGTTCGGCCTTGCGGCGGTACTGCGACCGGGACGTGAAGTGCAGCCGCATCCCGTCGGCCGCGCAGCGGGCCAGGGACGGGTTCAGCGGCCGACCGGCCAGCTCGTCGCCCCGGACCACGCCGACCGTCGCCAGCCCGAGCAGCCGCCCGGCGGCGGCGGTGGCCCGCAGGTGGTTGGAGTAGGCCCCGCCGAAGGTCACCAGCGCGGGGAACCCCCCGTCCAGGGCCGCCCGCAGGTTCGGTGCGAGCTTGCGCCACTTGTTGCCCGGCAGCTCGGGGTGCACGAGGTCGTCCCGTTTGAGCACCAACCGCACCCCGTACCGCTCGAACCGCTCGTCCGGCGCCTCGACCACCGGTGACGGCGGCCGGGGCAGGAGCAGGGAGCGGGGGTCCACGGGGCTGGTCACCTGCCCATTGTGGGGCGCTCCTGCCCATGCCGTCGCACGTCAGAGCCCCGCCCACACTCGTCGAGGCGGGTGAACGGGAGCGGAATCCGGAGCGGCGGACTCTTCTGATCGCCGGCGCCGGCGCCGGCGGGCCGGGGCCTACGCCTCGCGGGTGACGCGCGCGTGATCCGTGAACTCCCGCCTGAACAGGTCGTGCCCCGTCCTCCCGGCGTGCCGCAGCGCCCAGTCCTGCGCGTCCGCCTGTTCGTCGTGAGCACCGGATTCGGCTCCACAGCTCTCGGCGACGCAGAACGCCTCGTAGGTCACCCCGCCTTCGGGGGCGTGCCGGATCGTGTGGGGGACGTGGCGGAGCACCGCCCTGGTCATCGACTCACCTCCTCGTGCGGGTGCCGGCGGATCTCCACGTTGCAGTCCACGACCCCCGAAAGGTCCCGGCGCCGGTGGCACTCCGTGCGCTGAGCGACCAACGCCCCGCACACGTCGCAGGCCGGATCCGCCGGATCGGGGTCGGGTACTGGGAACGGATCACGCTGTTCGACCTGCTGCCACAATCCCCGCACCATTCCGAAACCCCTTCACTGTCCGTTGGTATCGCGATCTTCGCGCTGGTGATCAGGACGGGGGAACCTCGTACGTTCGGCATCTCGGGACGTCCCACAGCCTGTAGAACGTCCCCATGCAGAACGAGCGGTTAAGGGCCGTCATGGCATCCGGCGGATGGACCCATGCCTCATTGGCCGGCGCGACCGACGTGGACCCGAAGAGCGTGGAACGCTGGGTCAACCTCGGGCGCACCCCACGGCGGGCGACTGCCCTCAAGGCGGCCGAGGCGTTGGGCGAGGACATTCACGCCCTGTGGCCGGCGCTCCGGCAAGCGCGGGCGGCGCGGGCAGTCAGTCCGGAACTGATGGCTCTGTACGACCAGCGGGCAGACCTTCCCGTATCCGTGTTCGTGGGTCTTCTTGCCGCAGCGCACGAGCGCATCGACGTTCTGGTCTACGCGGCGGTGTTCCTGCACGAGGCGTATCCCCGACTGAACGATCTCCTGCGGGAGCGTGCCGCCGAGGGGTGCGCGGTACGCATCGCAGTCGGAGACGCGGACAGCGAGAACGTCCGGCAGCGTGGGCGGGAAGAGAAGTTCGGACACGGCATCGAATCCCGCTGTCGCCTCGCTCTCTTGCACTACCGGCCGTTGGCGAGCGTGCCGGGCATCGAGCTTCGGACACACGGCACCGCGCTCTACAACAGCTTGTACCGGGCTGATGATCAGGTGTTGGTCAATGCCCACGTCTGGGGTGTGAACGCGTACGGTGCGCCCGTGTGGCACCTTCGCCGCCACGACCCCGGCGGCATGTTCGACACCTACGCGGACAGCTTCAATGCCGTGTGGGAGACAGCGCGCCCCGTGGAGGCATGACCGGATGGCCCGGACCGAGTACTACGACGATCCTCACGCGCCCGAGCCGAACAGCATGGTCGTGGCCGCATCGGCGGTGGTCACCGACGGCGAGGGCCGCATCCTGCTGCAACGGCGACGGGACAACGACCTGTGGGCGCTGCCCGGCGGCGGGATGGACCTGGGCGACTCGCTGCCCGGCACGGCCGTCCGCGAGGTCAAGGAGGAGACCGGGCTCGACGTGGTGATCACGGGACTGGTCGGCACGTACACGGACCCCCGGCACGTCATCGAGTACAGCGACGGCGAGGTCAGGCGGCAGTTCAACGTCTGCTTCACGGCCCGTGTCACGGGCGGAGAACTGTCCCTCTCCGACGAGAGCACGGAACTGCGGTTCGTGGCGCCGGCGGATCTCGACGCACTACCCGTGCACCACACCCAACGCCTGCGCCTACGACACTTCCTGGAGCACCGCTCCGCCCCGTACCTCGGCTAGCCGGCGGCCGACGAGCAGCCCGAGATGGGTCGTCGGCCGGAGCGAGGCTTCGCCGTCCAGTTGTGCGGCACGGGGATCGGACATCCGCACGGCGAAGCCCACGGGGCGGACGGTGTCATGGTCCGCCCCGTGGCGGGGCGGTCACTTGAGGCGGTCCGCCACGCGTTCGCGGAACCACGTCATCGTGAACCCCTTGGGGTCGATCTTGCCCGGCTGCCATTCGAGGTGCCCGATCACCGAGCGCTCGGTCCAACCGTGGAAGCGGCAGACGGCAGCGGCCGCCCGGACCATGGCGTCGAGCTGCACCGCGGGCCAGGGGTCCTTGCCGTCGCCGAGGTTCTCGCACTCGAAGCCGTAGAAGTGTCGGTTGCCGTCGGTGTTCGCCGTGTGGTCCGGAGGGAGCCGCTTCTCGGCGATCACCGCGGCCAGGACGTCGGAGTCGCCGGAGCCCGCGTGGTTGGCGCGGCCGTAGCCGACGAGGTGGACCCGGCCGTCCTTGGTGATCACGCCGTGGCAGAGCGGGCCGGGCAGGTCCTCGTCGCCGTCCCGGCAGAGCCGGACCGTGTACGCGGTGCCCTGCGTGACGGTGTGATGGATCATCACCCCGTTGACCGGCCCCCAGGGGCCCTTGTGGTTGCGGTTGTGGGTGCGCCAGGCGCCGACCTCGACGACGCGCAGCCCCTCGTTGCGCAACTGGGTGAGGAAACGGTCTGCGGACATGGGTGCGGACATGGACGCCTCCTTCCGTGCGTGAGGGGCCGATCACCTTTCGTGTTCGACCCATCACGTTCCGGTGTAGTGGAGGGAGTCCTTCCGCGGCTAGCGCGTTCGTACGGCGAGCGAGCGAATCCGGACATTCACGGAAGTCTCGTCCGCCCCTCGCGTCCCGTCGACCTCGGATGTCACGCGGAGGCGAGCCACAGGTCGGGCCCGAAGACCTCGTAATGGATGTCCGCCGCCGGTACGCCCTTGTCGAGCAGTTGTTCGCGGACCGCGCGCATGAAGGGCAGCGGCCCGCACAGGTAGGCGTGGGTGCCCGGGGCCACCGGGACGTCGGAGAGGTCGAGCCGGCCGACCCCGTCGTCGGCCGCGGCGTCCTCGTGGCCGGTCTCGTACCAGAACCGGGCCGAGGCGTCGGCGAGCTTGTGCGTGAAGGCCCGGTGGTCGCCGCGCAGGGCGTGGTCGGCCGGGGAGCGATCGGCGTGCAGGACGGTCACCGGGGCGCCGTGCCCGGTCTCGGCCAGGTGCTCCAGCATCGACAGCATCGGCGTGCAGCCGATCCCGGCCGAGGCCAGCAGCACGGGCGAGGCCGGGTCCTGGAGCACCAGGTCGCCGTACGGGGCCGAGACGCGCAGGGTGTCGCCGACGCGGACCTCGGCGTGCAGGTGGTGGGACACCTCCCCGTCCGGGCCCCCCGCGGCCGGCCCGTGGACCCGCTTCACGGTGATCGCGCGGACCGGGGAGGCGGGCGACGAGGAGAGGCTGTACTGGCGGATCTGCCGTGCGCCGTCCGGGAGTTCGACCTGGACGGAGACGTACTGGCCCGGCTTGAAGCCGGGGGCGGGCGCCCCGTCGGCCGGGACCAGGTGGAAGGTGGCGCAGTCGACGGTCTCCTCGACGCGGCGGACGACCGTCCACGGGCGCCAGACGTCGCCCGCGACGACCCGCCGCTCGGCGTACAGCCGCTCCTCGATGGCGATGAGGGCGCCCGCCATCAGCCAGTAGACCTCGTCCCAGGCCTCGGCGACCTCGGGCGTGACGGCCTCCCCGAGAACCTCCGCGATGGCCTCGAACAGGTGCCGGTGGACGATCGCGTACTGGTCGCGGGTGATGCCGAGCGAGGCGTGCTTGTGGGCGATGTGGCCGAGCATCACGTCGGGCCGGGTGTCGGGGTGCCGGACGAGGTGGCCGGCGAACGCGGCGATGGAGCCGGCCAGGGCCTGCTGTTGCAGTCCGGCCTTCTGGTTGCCGCGGTTGAACAGGTCGCGGAGCAGGGCCGGGTGGGCGGCGAACAGCTTCGCGTAGAAGAGTTCCGCGATGTCGCCGACGGCCGCCCCCACGGCGGGCAGGGTGGCGCGGACGGTCGCGGTCGACTTCTCGGACAGCATCGGGAAGCTCCTCTGTAAGTTGACTATTGGATACCAATTAAAGGGCGTGAGGGTCTCCGGGTGATGCGGAGATCTGTTCGAAGAGCCCTCGGGTGTGGCGTGGGTGGGGTGACGGCCGCTCGGAACCGGCCATCCGCGCCTCAGCCGGCGGGGCCCCCGCCCCGACCGGGCGGTCCGCTCGAAATGCCGAGCAGCAGCGGTCCGGTGGGGGCCGCCACCAGGTCGTTCACCGTGAGCGGGTCCAGTGCGGCGAAGAAGGCCTCCTGGGCCCGACGCAGCGCGCCCCGCAGGAGGCAGGCGCTCCGCAGTGGACACGGGACGGCGCCGTCGCAGTCCACGACGTCGCCGACGCCCTCCAGTTCGCGCACCACCGTCCCCACCGAGGCGGCGCGGCCGGCGCCGGTCAGGGCGAGCCCGCCGCCCCGGCCGCGCCGCGCCTCGACCAGGCCGAGGTGTTGCAGCCTGGCCACCACCTTCGCGGTGTGGGTGTACGGGACCTCCATGGTCGCCGCGACCTCGCGCGTGGTGGGGAGGTCCGTGTCCTCGACGGCCAGACGCATCAGGACGCGGAGCGCCAGATCGGTGAATCGGGTCAGCCGCATGACGCCACCGTAGAAAACTGGAATCTTCGATGCAAGTTAAGTCGAGGCGGTGGGCGTGGATGGCTGAAACCAGAGGGGTCGGAGGGGCTGGAGGGGAGAAAGTGACTCATCAGAGTGCCCACACCCCATACGGAGTAGTCCCACCCTTTTGTGTAATGGTCTCACCACGCCGCGCACTGGAAGGCTGATCCCGCAGATCCATGGAGTGATCGAAAGGGAAACACATGTCGGTCCAGGCAGGTTCCGAATCCGAAGTCCAGGCACCGCAGCGCAGTCTCGGGACCTCGGCCGCGCGGAACTTGGCAACCACGACCAAGTCCGCGCCGCAGATGCAGGAGATCACCTCCCGGTGGTTGCTCAAGATGCTCCCGTGGGTGTCGGTGCAGGGCGGTACGTACCGGGTCAACCGGCGGCTCAGCTACTCCGTCGGTGACGGCCGGGTGGAGTTCATCAAGACCGGCACCCAGGTCCAGGTGATCCCCGCCGAACTCGGAGAGCTCCCGCTGCTGCGCGAGTACGAGGACGTCGACGTCCTGACCGAGCTCGCCGCCCGGTGCCACCAGGTCGACTTCGAGGCCGGCCAGGAGCTCACCTCCTTCGGCAGCCCCGCCGACAGGGTGTTCCTGCTCGCCCACGGCCGGATCGACCAGATCGGCACCGGCCCCTACGGCGACGACGCCGTCCTGCAGACCGTCGCCGACGGCGCCTACTTCGGCGAGGACGCCCTCGTGGACGAGGAGGCCATCTGGGAGTACACCGCCCGGGCCGCCACCTCCGGTACCGCGCTCGTCCTCTCCCGGCAGGACTTCCAGCTCCTCGCCGACCGGGTGGACTCGCTGCGGGCGCACGTGGACGAGGTACGGGCCCTGCCCGCCCAGCGGACCAACAAGTACGGCGAGGCCGCGATCGACCTCTCCGCCGGCCACCAGGGCGAGGCCGTGCTCCCCGGCACCTTCGTCGACTACGAGGCCAGGCCGCGCGAGTACGAGCTCTCCATCGCCCAAACGGTTCTGCGCGTCCACACCCGCGTCGCCGACCTCTACAACCAGCCGATGAACCAGACCGAGCAGCAGTTGCGGCTCACGGTCGAGGCGCTGCGCGAGCGCCAGGAGCACGAGATGCTCAACAACCGCGACTTCGGCCTCCTCCACAACGCCGACTACGACCAACGCATCCAGCCGCACGACGGCGCGCCCAGCCCCGACGACATGGACCAGCTGCTCAGCATGCGGCGCGGATCCAAGCTCTTCCTCGCACACCCCAAGGCCATCGCCGCCTTCGGCCGCGAGTGCAACAAGCGCGGGCTGTACCCGGAATCGATCGAGATCGGCGGTCACCGGGTGCCGTCCTGGCGCGGGGTGCCGATCTTCCCGTCCAACAAGATCCCGATCAGCGACGCCCGGACCACCTCCATCCTCTGCATGCGCACCGGCGAGGACGAGTCCGGCGTGATCGGCCTGCACCAGCCGGGCATCCCGGACGAGATCGAGCCGAGCACGTCGGTCCGCTTCATGGGCATCAGCGAGCAGGCGATCATCTCGTACCTGGTCACCACCTACTTCTCCGCCGCGGTGCTCGTCCCGGACGCGCTCGGCGTGCTGGAGAACGTCGAGATCGCCCGCTGGCGCTGATGAGAGGTCCGGCCGAACGGCGACGGGGGAGTACGGGGGAGCGCGATGGCGACCACTGAGGCGATCACCACCGGCGAGGGGCACGAGGCCGCGGCCCTGCTGGAGCGGACGAAGGAAACGGTCAACCCGGAGCTGCGCCGGGCGATCGAGAGCCTGCCCGCAGGGATGCGACGCGTGGCGATGTACCACTTCGGCTGGGAACACGCGGACGGCGCTCCGGCCGCGGGGAACGCGGGCAAGGCCATCAGGCCCGCGCTCGTCCTCGCCTCGGCGCAGGCCCTCCAGGGGGCCGGCGCGGAGGCCGGGGACACCGTGCGGGCGGCCGTCGCCGTGGAGTTGGCGCACAACTTCACGCTGCTGCACGACGACGTCATCGACAAGGACGTCCGGCGGCGCGGCCGGGCCACGGCCTGGACCGTGTTCGGGATGCCGGACGCGATCATCACGGGCGACGCGATGATGTCGCTCGCGCTGAAGCTGCTGGCCGAGGATCCGCACCCGGCCGCCCCGGCGGCCGCGGCCCGGCTCTCGGCCTGCGTGATCGAGCTGTGCGCCGGGCAGCAGGCGGACTGCGCCTTCGAGCGGCGCGGGGACGTGTCGCTCGACGAGTGCCTGACGATGGCGACGGCCAAGACCGGGGCCCTGCTGGGCTGCGCGTGCGCGCTGGGGGCGCTGTACGCGGGGGCCGGCCCGGACGAGGTCGACGCGATGGACGCCTTCGGCCGGGAGGCCGGCCTGGCCTTCCAGCTGATCGACGACCTGATCGGCATCTGGGGGGACCCGGGGCACACCGGCAAGCCCGCCGGGGCCGATCTGATCGCCCGCAAGAAGTCCCTCCCGGTCGTGGCCGCCCTCACCTCGGGCACCGCGGCGGGCGAGGAACTGGCCGCGCTGTACGCGGGCCCCATGGCCGGGGACGACGTGCGCGCGGCGGCCGACGCCGTGGACCGGGCCGGGGGGCGTGACTGGGCGCAGGCCCACGCCGCCGACCGGATGGGTCGGGCCGTGCAGCAGCTCTCCAGGGCCGTCCCGGACCTGGGGGCGGCGGGCGGGTTGCTGGCGCTGGCGGAGTTCGTCACCCGGCGCACCAGGTAGATCCACCGGCCGCGAAGGCGCGCACGCGACCGCCCACGCGTGGAGAAGGGCCTGTTCCCGCACCGTACGACGGGGAACAGGCCTTTTCGCGCGCGCGGTCGCGTGCGCGCCTTCCCGGCCGTTCGGGCCAACTCTAGGATCACCCGCAGTCGTTGACGCGCGAGTGAGGGGTGGGTCCAGTGGTGCTGGAGATACGTCAGGCGGATCGGTCGGACCGGGACGCGGTGGCGCGGCTGCTCGACGAGGCCTTCCGTGAGGACCCCGTCAGCTGCTGGGTCTTCCCGGATCCGGGGCACCGGGCGACGGTGCACGGGAAGTTCCTCGGGGTCTTCGTGGACGTGGCGCTCGCCGACGGGCGGATCGACTACGCGACGGACGGTTCGGCGGCGGCGCTGTGGCTGCGGATCCCGGCGGGCGAGCCGGAGGGCGAGGACGAGGTCCCGGCGAGGATGCGGGCGGTGGCCGACCCGGACAACGAGCGGTGCGAGTTGGTGGGCCGGCTGACCGGCGAGGCGCACCCGACGTCCGAGGAGCACGAGTACCTGCTGATGATCGCCGTCGCGCCCGACCGGCAGGGCGAGGGGCTGGGCACGGAGCTGATGCGGCCGGTGCTGGAGCGGTGTGACCGCGAGGGGCTGCCGGCGTACCTGGAGGCGAGCAGCGAGCGCAGCAAGGGGCTGTACGAGCGGCTCGGCTGGGAGTTCACGGGGACGGCGGTGCGCCTGCCGGAAGGGCCCCTGATGTGGCCGATGTGGCGCAAGCCGCGGGGCTGAGGAAAAAGGTGTAGTCAAAGTACTTCGCGTGAAGTACTTTGACTGCCGTGCCCCGGAGCGGTGGCATCCCCCGGCGAAAGGGAATCGCTTGCGCAAGCTCACGTACTACCTCGCCACCTCCGTCGACGGCTTCATCGCCGATCCGGACGGTGACGGTGACTTCTTCAACAAGTGGCTGGATCCCGAGTACTCCGGCGCCATGTTCGCCGAGTTCCCCGAGACCGTGCCGACGCACGTCCAGGCGGCGCTCGGCCTCGACCCCGGCGCGCCGCGGCGCTTCGACGCGATCGTGATGGGCCGCGGCACCTACGACCCGGCGTACGACGTCGGGATCACCAGCCCGTACGCCCACCTCGACCAGTACGTCGCCTCCCGCTCGCTCACCGAGTCTCCCGACCCGGCCGTCGAGATCATCAGCGGGGACGTGGCGGCGCGCGTGCGGGAACTGAAGGCGCGACCGGGTCTGGGCATCTACCTCTGCGGTGGCGCCGACCTGGCCGGGCAGCTGGTCGAGGAGATCGACGAGTTCGTCGTCAAGACGTACCCGGTCTTCGTGGGCTCCGGCATCCCCATGTCCCGCGCGGGATTCGCGCTGCGGGAACTGGAACTGACCGACGTCCGGTCCTTCACCGGCGGCCAGGTGGTCACCACCTACGCCCGCAGGCGCTGACCCGCCGCCGTCGCCCCGCCGAACGCGCGAAACCGGCCTACCGTGGAGGTATGGCCGGTCGAGAGCAGCAGCGCACGCACGAGACGGTGGCCCCGCAGGCCGGGCACGAACAGCAGTCGTGCCCGGCCTGCGGGCGTTCCGTGGACACGGTGGTCCGACGGCGCAAGTCCCTCGGGATCTTCGTGCCGCAGTGGGGCCCGGGCTCATGCAAGAACCCGGACTGCTCCACGTACGTCCCCAGGGAGGTCTAGGCCTGGCGGAACCGGTGTGACCTAGCCCTTGGTGCCGAGGCCGGAGGCGACGAGGCCGTTGGCCCAGAGCTGGTTGACGCGCGAGCGCTCGGCGGAGTTCGGGTTGGGGTTGGTGCACGAGGTGCCCGGCCCGCCGCCCGACATCAGCTCGCTGCACGGCCCGGAGTAGTGGTCCGGAAGACCCAGCACGTGGCCGGTCTCGTGCGCGGTCACGCGGGTGGAGTCGTACTGCTGGTTCTGCCGGTAGTCCAGGAAGATGTAGCCCCGGCCGTGCCCGTCGGTGCTCGCGTACGAACCGCGCGAGTCGTTGCCCTCGCGGTACGAGAAGTTCCCGCCGGAGGACACCTCCTGCAGTCTGACGTTGCTCACCGAGCTGTTCCAGATCTGGGTGGAGCGGGATATCTGGCTGCGGAAGCTCGGCGCGCTGCGGGTGTTGTACGTGACGGTCACCGCGAGGGCGCCCGGGTTCGCGGCGCGCTGCTCGGCCACCGAAGCCCGCACGGCCTGGAAGAAGGCCTTCGTCGCGGCGTCGTTCTCCGCCGAACGCTCGTACGCGGCGTAGCTCGCGGCATTGCCGACGGGCGCCGGGGCGGCGCTCGCGGCGGGGGCGACCGAGGCCAGGGCGGCGGCCAGGCCGAGGCCGATGCCGCCGGCCAGGAGGGACTTACGGGAGTGGCGCATGTGGGGGGCTCCTACTCATCCGGTGTGGGGGGTGGGTCGTTCGGTACCGGAGTCTGCGGGAGCGGAAGGGGTCGGCGGATGATGTCAGCCATCGATAACGCCGGGCTATCGGGAAGTTTTCGGTAGGTCAACTAGCGTGAGAATGGCGGGATTCGGGGGGCTATCAGCGACTGGTGCGGCGCCGTGCGCCCGCCCTACTCTCGGGTCATGGAGCTCGAGGTGAGGCACCTGCGCGCACTGTGTGCCATCGCGGACGCCGGCAGCCTGCACAAGGCGGCGCGGCAACTCGGCGTGAGCCAGCCCTCGCTGACGACCCAACTGCGCCGTATCGAACGGGCCCTGGAAGGGGAACTGTTCCTGCGCGAACGGACCGGATGTCGTCCCACGCCATTCGGCCGTACCGTGCTCGGTCGGGCGAGACCGTTGCTCGCCGAGATGGCCGCCCTGGTGGCCGAGGCGCGCGCCGCCGCCCACGGGCCGCGGCTGCGGATCGGCTCGACCGCCAGCCGGGCGCTGCCGGGTTGGCTGCGCCGCCTGCACCGGCGCTCGCCCGAGACCGAGACCTCTCTGGTGGTCGACGTGTCGGCCAACGCGCTGCTGCGGATGGTGGCGTCGGGGCAGCTCGACGTGGCGTTCGTCCACGAGGTCGAGGGCAGTCCGCTGCGGGTGCCGCCCGGCCTGGAACTGCACGTGCTGATGGAACGCGAACCGCAGTTCGTGTCCATGTCCCGGGACCATCCCGCCGCGCGCCGGCCGGTGGTGGAATTACGTGACCTGGCCGCCGACCGCTGGACCGTCGACCCGTCCGTGGACGGCGAATGGGACGGTCTGCGGCGGGTCTTCGCCGGGGCCGGGCTCGACCCGCCCGTGCTGCACGCCGACTACCACACCGCGACCTCGCTGATCGTCTCCGGCGAGGCCGTCGCCCCCTGCCAGCCGACTTCCGGTCCCCGGGACGACATGGCCATCCGGCCGCTGTCGGGGGACCCGCTGGCGGTACGGCTGCTCCTGGCCACCCTGCCGGGTGCGCACGCCGAGGTGTACGAGGACCTCCGCGCGGCCTACCGCGAAGCCGCCCTGCGCACCCCGCCGTACCGGGCCTGGCTCCACCACCACGCGAGTCCCCTCCTGGCCGCCTAGGGGCAGGGGATCGCCCCCGGGCCCCGGCCCCCGCCCCCGGTCGTACCGAGCCGGGGCGGCGGCCCCCGTCGTCCGGCCTCCGGCCTCCGTCGTCCGGGCGTGCTCCGCCCCGTCCGCGCGCCGCGTCCGCCGCACGCGGCGGTTCCACATGCCCGAAAAACGGGGCAGATCATCGCAAAATGGGGATTTCAGGGAGGCGCTTGACTTCCCTCAACCGCGATATATCGTGTTACTCACAAGACGCGATATGTTGCGTGCGTCGAATCCGGTCCGTGAACGCACGAGGAGGATCAGCACCATGGCAGAGCAGATGACGTGGTCCGTCGCCGAACCCCAGAAGCTCACCTTCGAGCAGCCGGTGACCGAACTCCGCGTCCGTGTCGTCGGCGGGACCGTGAACGTCGTCGCCTCCGACGAGGGGCCCGCCCGCCTGGAGATCGCCGAGGTCGACGGCCCGCCGCTGCACGTCGTGCACGAGGCCGGCGTGCTCACCCTCTCCTACGAGGACCTCCCCTGGAACGGTTCCCAGGGCATCAAGGAGTGGTTCGAGAGCAAGCCCTGGAAGTCGTGGTCCGGTGGCGACGGCCGCAAGGCCTGGGAGCGCTCCGTCACGGTCACCCTCACGGTGCCCGCCTCCACCTCCGTGCAGCTGGCCGCCGTCAGCGCCACCGCCTTCGTCTCCGGCATCAGCGCCGACATCGACGTCAACGGCGTCTCCGGCGACACGACCCTGGTCGGCCTCTCCGGCAAGGTCAAGGTGAACACCGTCTCCGGCGCCGTCGAGGCCCAGTCCGTCACCGGTGGGCTCGGCTTCCACTCGGTCTCCGGCGGCCTGACGGTGGTCGACGGCGCGGGCGGCAACGTCCGGGCCGACTCCGTCAGCGGCGACATGCTCATCGACCTGGCCCTGGACCCGATCGCGCCGAGTCCGGTGGACATCTCCCTCAACTCGGTCTCGGGCCAGGTGGCGATCCGCCTGCCGCACCCGGCCGACGCGCGGGTCGAGGCCAACACCGCCACCGGAGGCGTCTCCAACGCCTTCGAGGACCTGCGGGTCTCCGGCCAGTTCGGGGCCAAGCGGATCACCGGCACGCTCGGAGCCGGCACCGGCACCCTGCGGGCCACCACCGTCTCCGGCGCCATCGCGCTGCTGCGTCGCCCGGCCGGCGACACCGGCGACACCGTCGCCCCCCTCGCGCTCGACAAGAAGGTGCTCTGACATGCCGCCCGTCTTCGCCCACGGCCGACTCCGCCTCTACCTCCTCAAGCTGCTGGACGAGGCCCCGCGGCACGGGTACGAGGTGATCCGCCTGCTGGAGGAGCGCTTCCAGGGGCTGTACGCGCCCTCCGCGGGCACCGTGTACCCGCGGCTGGCGAAGCTGGAGGCCGAGGGGCTCGTCACGTACGCCACGGAGGGCGGGCGCAAGGTGTACTCCATCACCGAGGCCGGTCGCGCCGAACTCGCCGACCGCGGCGGGGAACTGGCCGACCTGGAGCTGGAGATCCGCGACTCGGTCTCCGAACTGGCCGCCGAGATGCGCGACGACGTCCGGGGCGCGGCGGGTGACCTGCGGCGCGAGATGCGCGCGGCCGCCGCCTCCGCCACGACGACCCGGGTCGAGGACGAGGGCTGGAAGGCCGCCAAGGAGGAGCTCCGCAAGGCGAAGGCGGAGTGGAAGGAGCAGGCGCGGCGGGCGAAGGACGAGAGCCGCCGGGCCCGCGAGGAGGCCCACCAGGCCCGCCGTCAGGCCAAGGAGGCCCAGGAGCGGGCCCGCGAGGAGGTCCAGCGCATCGCGAGCCAGCTCCAGGAGCAGTTCGCGAAGTCGAGCGGGGTCCTGGGCGGCCTGGCCGGGGCCTGGCTCGGCGGGGGCGCCCCCGCCTCCGCTCCCGGCGCGTCGACCGCGGCCTCGGACGTGGGCTCCACCTGGGCCGAGGACCTGACCCCGAGCGCGGACCCGATCCGCGACCTGGACCGGCTGTTGGACCGCTTCCGCGACGAGATCCGCGACGCGGCCCGCGACCACGGGGTGAGCCCGGCCCAGTTGGCCGAGGCCCGCGCGCACCTGGCCGTCGCGGCGACCCGGGTCACGGCGGAACTCCGTCCGGACCCGGCGTAGCCGTCGTCAGGCCGCCAGACCCCGTTCGGCGCCGGCGAGGGTGACGCCGTGGTCCGCGAGGACCTCGGCGACCGTGCCCGGACGGGAGAGCAGGGCCAGCAGCAGGTGCAGGGTGCCGATGTGGCGGTCCCCCCGCCCCAGCGCGATCCGGAGGGACTGCTCCAGGGTCTTCTTCGCGCCCTGGGTGAAGGGGACGTGCCGGTTGTCCGACTCCGGGCGGCCCAGGGCCGAGCGGAGCGAGGCGCCCAGGCCCCGCCTGCGGGGCGCCGCGCCCGACAGGGCGCCCTCGCCGTGGGTCTCCTCGATCCGGGTGACGATCTCGGTGAGGTCGATCCCGAGACCCGCCAGCGCCTCTTCGTCGGCGCGGGTCATGCCGCCCCGGCGGCGGGCCTCGGCGAGGCCCGCGGTCACCGCCGCCCGGTCCACGCCGAGCGGATCCAGCGCGCCCTGCGCGAGCAGGGCGAGCAGCAGGTGTTCCTCGGTGACGGCGCCGGCCCCGGCCCGTCGGGCCTCGGCCACCGCGCCCGTCACCGTGGTGCGTGCCTCGCTCGTGAAGCGTTCGAACATCAAAGCCTCCCGTGCTTCTTGTGCACGGCCTGCCGGGTGACTCCCAGCTCGGCCGCGATCTCCTGCCAGGACCATCCCTGCGCGCGGGCACTGCGTACCTGTACGGCCTCCAGCTGCTCCAGCAGCCTTCGGAGGGCGGCCACGGCACGCAGGCCCACGCGCGGGTCACGGTCGCCGGCCCGTTCGGCGAGATCGGTCGCTTCGGTCATGCATGTCAATGTAGGTTGACGCACGGGAGGGTGTCAACCCCGGTTGACGTGCGGGGTGCGGGGCGGGGGAGCGGGCCGTCAGACCGTCAGGACCACCTTGCCGAAGAGGTCTCCGGACGCGAGCTTCTCGAAGCCCTCGCGCGCCCGGTCCAGCGGCAGCACCTCGTCGATGACCGGCCGCAGGCCCGTGGCCGCACAGAAGGACAGCAGGTCTTCCAGCTCGTCCTTCGAGCCCATGGTCGAGCCGACCACCTTCAGCTCCAGGAAGAAGATGCGGGTCAGTTCCGCGTGCGCCGGGCGGTCGCCGCTCGTCGCGCCGGAGATGACCAGGGTTCCGCCGGGCCGCAGGGACTTGATCGAGTGCGACCAGGTGGCGGCGCCGACCGTCTCGATCACCGCGTCCACCCGCTGCGGCAGTCGGGCCCCCGGCTCGAACGCGTCCACCGCGCCCAGCTCCACCGCCCGCTCGCGCTTGGCCTCGTCCCGACTGGTGGCGAAGACGCGCAGGCCCGCCGCCTTGCCCAGGGCGATGGCGGCGGTGGCGACCCCGCCGCCCGCGCCCTGAACCAGGACGGAGTCCCCGGGCCGCACGCCGGCGTTGGTGAACAGCATCCGGTACGCCGTCAGCCAGGCGGTGGGGAGGCAGGCGGCCTCCTCGAAGGACAGCTCGGCGGGCTTGCGCAGGACGTTCCAGGCGGGGACGGTCACCTGCTCGGCGAAGGTGCCCTGGTAGCACTCGGTCAGGATCGAGCGCGGCTCGTCGGGGCCGACCCCGTGGCCGCTCTGGCCGATCACGGAGTGCAGGACGACCTCGTTGCCGTCCTGGTCGATCCCGGCGGCGTCGCAGCCGAGGATCATGGGCAGTTTTTCCTCGCCGAGGCCGACTCCGCGCAGCGACCACAGGTCGTGGTGGTTGAGCGAGGCGGCCTTGACGTTCACGGTCACCCAGCCGGGGCGGGCCTCGGGGGCGGGGCGGTCGCCCAGCTCAAGGCCGCTCAGCGGCTGGTCTCGGTCGATTCGGGCGGCGTAGGCAGCGAACATGCCGCCAGACGCTACCGCTCGGTAGCCGGGCCTGACCAGAGGCGTCAGGTCGGCGGGGGAGTTGAGCGGAATGGCCGATCCATCCCCAAGTACCCGCCGTACCAGTTGGTTTGTGCGGCGAGGGCGCCCAATCGGAACGTCGGGATCAAGTCGGGATCGGGGGTAACATTCTGGCCGTGCGGTGATGCTCGCCATGAGCCTGTCATTTTCCGCCCGTGGTCCCGTCCGGCGCTCTCGCCCGACGGTGACCCCTCATGACCGCCCGGCTCGACCGGGCGACGGACGGAGCGACCCCTCCCGGTTCGGGGGCCGGGAGGGTGCGTTCTCGGCGCGGACGCCGGCCCTTCACGCTCGGGCACGTCCGCCGGGCCGGCCCCCCGATGCCGGGGCCCGGACGCGATGAAGGCCCGGCCGGAGTGGATCCGACCGGGCCTTCACCCGTACAGCTCAGTGTCACGAACGGACCGTGACGGTCAGACCAGACGGGCCACGCCGTCGGCCTTCGCCGCCGCGGCGACCGCGGCCGTGACGGCCTCGGCGACGCGCGCGTCGAACGGAGACGGGATGACGTAGTCGGCCGCGAGCTCGTCACCCACGACGCCGGCGATGGCGTCGGCGGCGGCGATCTTCATGCCCTCGGTGATCCGGGTCGCGCGCACCTTGAGGGCGCCCGCGAAGATGCCCGGGAAGGCCAGCACGTTGTTGATCTGGTTCGGGAAGTCCGAACGGCCGGTCGCCACGACCGCCGCGTACTTGTGCGCGACGTCCGGGTGGACCTCCGGGTTCGGGTTGGCCATGGCGAAGACGAAGCAGTCCTTCGCCATCGTGGCCACCGCCGCCTCGGGGACGGTGCCGCCGGAGACGCCGATGAAGACGTCCGCGCCCGCGAGGGCGCTCTCCAGGGAGCCGGTCCGGCCCGTCTTGTTGGTCAGGCCCGCGATCTCCGCCTTGACGTCCGTCAGGTCGGAGCGGTCCGCGGAGACGACGCCCTTGCGGTCGGTGACGCACACGTCGCCGATGCCCGCGTCCACGAGGATCTTGGCGATGGCGATGCCCGCCGCGCCCGCGCCGGAGATGACCGCACGCAGGTCGCCGAGGGTGCGACCGGTGAGCTTCGCCGCGTTGCGCATGGCGGCCAGCGTCACGATGGCCGTGCCGTGCTGGTCGTCGTGGAAGATCGGGATGTCCAGGGCTTCCTGGAGCCGACGCTCGATCTCGAAGCAGCGGGGCGCGGAGATGTCTTCCAGGTTGACCCCGCCGAAGGAGGGCGCGAGACGGATGACCGTCTCGATGATCTCGTCCGTGTCCTTGGTGGCGAGCGCGATCGGGACCGCGTCGACACCGCCGAACTGCTTGAACAGGATCGCCTTGCCCTCCATCACGGGGAGGGAGGCCTCGGGACCGATGTCCCCGAGGCCGAGAACGGCCGTGCCGTCCGTGACGACGGCGACCACGTTGGACTTCCAGGTGTACTCGTTGACGAGTTCCGGGTTCTCCGCGATGGCGCTGCAGACCTTCGCCACACCGGGCGTGTACGCGAGGGACAGGTCGTCCTTGTCGCGGACCGGCACGGTGGCCTGCACGGCCATCTTGCCGCCCCGGTGCAGCGCGAACACCGCGTCGGGGTTGTTGTCCGTCACGCTGTCGCTGCGAGGATTGACGATCTCCGCTGCCACTTTCTTGACCCCTTAAGTCTTTAATCGTTGAGGGTGGCCACTCCTGGTTAAGGGGTGGGCGGGCACCGCGTCCGTGCTCCGCATCGACGGTTGGCCCGTCTCCGCGAAGAGGGAGGTTCGTACGCGCGGGCGCGCCGCACGCGCGCCCTGAGCCCCGGATGAGGGGTGTAAGGATCTGTTCTACCCGAAGAACGCTCGCTCAGACGAGTCGATTCCCGCTCGATCGTAGGCCGCTTGTCCGCGTTTTGGCGAAAAGTCCAAACCTTGCTGTCCAATGGGCGAGACGCACCGCAAATACTGCGGAGAAAAGCCCTGGTCACAGCGCATAATCCCGCCGCGAAGCCCGTTCCCCGCAGTCCTGTTGGGCACCCCGGGTCGCCCGTTATCCGATTTTGACCTGACGGGCACCCTGAATGTCTCAGTCCGAATGGCAAGATGCCGTAATCACACAACGTCGCGACACTCGATGGTGCGTGCCCCGACCGTTCTCGGATGCTTTTTTCCCCACTGCCGGAGGAACCAGCTCATGACCGCAAGCACCACCCGTCGTACGACCGCCGCCCGGTCCCGGATCGCCGCGGCCGGTGCGATCGCGGTCGCCGGCGCCCTCATCCTCACCGGTTGTGGCGACCAGACCGACAAGGCGACCACCAGCCCGTCGGGTGCGGCGAACAGCGGCGCGCCGCTCTTCTCGAAGCTTCCGAAGAAGATCCAGGACGCCGGTGTCATCAAGGTCGGCACGGACGCCACCTACGCGCCGATGGAATTCACCCAGGGCGGCAAGATCGTCGGCGTCGACCCCGGTGTCGCCGACGCCATGGCCAAGCAGCTCGGTGTGAAGTTCCAGTTCGAGTCGGGCACCTTCAACACCCTGGTCGGCAGCATGCAGACCGGGCGCACGGACATGGTCATGTCGTCGCTGACGGACACCAAGGCACGCCAGGGAGGCCTGGACGAGAAGGGCGCCAAGACCGGTGCCGGTGTCGACTTCGTCGACTACTTCTCCGCCTCGACCGGCATCCTCGTCAAGAAGGGCAACCCCGAGGGCATCAAGACCCTCGACGACCTCTGTGGCAAGAAGGTCGCCGTCCAGCGCGGCACGACCTACGAGCAGTCCGCCAAGGACCAGTCCGGGAAGTGCAAGGCTGCCGGCAAGGGCGAGATCGCCATCGAGTCCTTCGACACGGACGCCGAGGCTCAGACCCGAGTGAAGGCCGGCGGCGCCGTCGCCGACTTGAACGACTCCCCGGTCGCCGCGTACATCGCGCAGACCGCTGGTGGAGGCAACGACTTCGAGGCCGTCGCCAACCCGACCGACGCCGGCCTGTTCGGCATCGCGGTGGACAAGAAGAGCACCGAGCTGCGCGACGCGCTCAAGCAGGCCCTTGACGCGGTCATCAAGGACGGCACCTACAAGGCCGCCCTGGACAAGTGGAACGCGGGCTCCGGCGCCGTGACCGAGGCCAAGATCAACGCAGGCTCCTGATCTCCGCGCACCACCGCAGCACACTGAAGGGCAGTCACCGTGACTGACAAGCTCGACAAGGTCCCGGGCCCGGCGGACACCCCGCCGCCCGGGGCCGTCCCCCCCGAGGCGATCAAGGCCATTCCGGTCCGCCACTACGGCCGCTGGATCAGCGCGGTGGTCGTCATCGGTCTGGTCGTGGCGCTCGCGCTCGCCTTCTCGCAGGGCAACGTGCGCTGGGCGACCGTCCCGGAGAAGCTGTTCGACCCGACCATCATCCGCGGCGTCGGCAACACCATCTGGATCAGCGTCGCCTCAATGGCCCTCGGTCTGGTGCTCGGTGTTCTCTTCGCCGTGATGCGGCTTTCGAAGAACCCGGTCACCAGCACCATCGCCTGGTTCTACATCTGGCTCTTCCGCGGCACCCCGGTGTACGTGCAGCTCCTCATCTGGTTCAACCTCGCCCTGATCTTCCCGATCCTGAACCTCGGGTTCTACAAGGACGAGATGACCCAGGTCATGACGCCGTTCCTGGCCGCCCTGCTGGGACTTGGTCTCAACGAGGGCGCGTACATGGCGGAGATCGTCCGGGCCGGCATCCAGTCGGTCGACGAAGGCCAGACCGAGGCCTCGCACGCGCTCGGCATGACCCGCACGCAGACCATGCGCCGGGTCGTGCTGCCGCAGGCCATGCGGGTGATCGTGCCGCCGTCGGGCAACGAGTTCATCAACATGCTCAAGACCTCGTCGCTCGTCGTCGCCGTGCAGTACTTCGACCTGCTGCGCGCGGCCCAGGACATCGCGTCCACCTCGTTCGCGGTGATGGAGATGTTCTTCGTCGCGTCGATCTGGTACCTCGCCCTGACCAGTGTGTTCAGCGTCGGCCAGTACTACCTGGAGCGCCGCTACGCCCGTGGTGCGCTGCGCTCTCTGCCGCCGACGCCGCTGCAGAAGATCAAGGCGAAACTGTCCAGCTTCTCGAACCGCAAGGCGGTGGCCTGATGACGACTGCCATGGTGAAGGCCGAGGGCGTCCACAAGTCCTACGGTGCGGCGCACATTCTCAAGGGCATCGACTTGGAGGTCGCCCCGCGTGAGGTGTTCTGCCTGGTCGGTCCCTCCGGCTCCGGCAAGTCGACGTTCCTGCGGTGCATCAACCACCTGGAGCAGGTCAACGCCGGACGGCTGTACGTCGACGGGCAGCTTGTGGGCTACCGCCAGAAGGGCGACAAGCTCTACGAGCTGAAGGACAGCGAGGTCGCGGCCCAGCGCCGGGACATCGGCATGGTCTTCCAGCGCTTCAACCTGTTCCCCCACATGACGGCCATCGAGAACGTCATGGAAGCCCCGGTCATGGTCAAGGGCGAGTCCAGGGCGGTGGCGCGCGAGCGTGCCACGAAGCTTCTGGACCGCGTCGGCCTCGGGGACAAGGGCGGGAACTACCCCACCCAGCTCTCCGGCGGTCAGCAGCAGCGCGTGGCCATCGCCCGCGCGCTGGCCATGGAGCCGAAGCTGATGCTCTTCGACGAGCCCACCTCCGCGCTCGACCCGGAGCTGGTCGGTGACGTCCTCGACGTCATGCGCGACCTCGCCGAGTCCGGCATGACCATGATCGTGGTCACCCACGAGATGGGCTTCGCCCGCGAGGTCGGCGACAACCTCGTCTTCATGGACGGCGGCGTGGTGGTCGAGTCCGGCCATCCGCGCGAGGTCCTGGGCAACCCGCAGCACGACCGGACGAAGGCGTTCCTGTCCAAGGTGCTGTGACCGATCGACGCACGGGAGGGGCGGTACGGATTTCCGTACCGCCCCTCCCGTCGTTCCCGGACCGGCCGCCCGGGCGCGGGGCCTACTTCAGGCCGAGGACCAGCGCGTCCGAGGGGGAGCGCCAGACCGTGCGGGCCTCGGCGAAACCGGCCTCGCGCAGGGTGCGGGCGTGCCAGGCGTCGTCCGGGGTGTCCCCGTCGGCGTGCTCGCCGAATATCTCGTAGCGGCGCTTCGTCGGCTCGGCGAGCAGCGGGTCGGCCGCTGCCAGCGCCCACCAGCCGGCCCAGTCGACGGCGCCGGCGGCCCGGGCCCGGTCCATGCCGGCGTGCCGTTGGGCGCGGTCGGCGGCGTTGAGCCGCGGGGTGGTGGGATCGGGCATGTGGTCGGCGTTCATGAAGACCCCGCCCTCGCGCACGAGCGGGGCGATCTGCCCGTAGAGCACCGTGAGCCGCGGGCTGTGCAGCCAGTGCAGGGCGGTGGCGGTCAGTACCGCGTCGTACGTGTCGTGCGGCAGCGCCGCGGTCCAGTCGGGGTCCTTGAGGTCCGCGGTCACGAAGGTGACCCGGGGGTCGCCCTCGAAGTGGCCGCGGGCGATCGTCAGCAGGGCCGGGTCCAGGTCCACGCCCGTACTGCGGGCCTCCGGGAACCTCTTGAGCACGCGGTCCGTGATACTTCCCGTACCGCACGCGAGATCCAGAACCCGGGGAGCGGGTCCCACCAGTGCCTCGACCATGTCCAGCATCACCCGGAACCGCTCCTCGCGGTCGGGCATGTACCACTCCTGCTGCCGGTCCCAGCAGGCCTGCCAGGCCTGCCAGTCCCCGACGGCCACCGGATTCGACGCTTCGGTCATCCCGAACCCCTTTATGCGTAATACCCTCGAACGTGTAGTAGCTGTTACCGCAGACCCTAATCCGCAGCCGTAAGGACTACAAGTGGAACTGGCCCATTACTCGGACTATGCCGTGCGCCTGGTCAACACCGAGGAGCCGGCCCGCAGCAAGGACTCGCTCACCTCGGTGGACGCCGTCCGCGCGCTCTTCGGGGCCAGCACCCAGATGGCCCGTCGGGTCACCGACACCGACGTCACCCGCTTCCGCAACGTCCGCGGCCGGCTGCGCTCCGTCTTCGAGGCCGCCGACGGCGGCGACCACGTGCTCGCCGTCGACCTGCTGAACTCCCTGCTCATGGAGTTCCCCGTCAGCCCCCAGGTCTCCGGGCACGAGACCCTCGACGACGACGGCCGCCCCGACTGGCACATCCACCTCGCCGAACACCCCTCGAACGCCTCTGCCGGCTACGCCGCCATGGCCTCCTTCGGGCTGGCCTTCCACCTCACCGCGCACGGCCCGGAGCGCCTGGGCCTGTGTCAGGCGGCGCCCTGTCGCAACGCCTACCTCGACACCTCCACCAACCGGTCCCGTCGCTACTGCTCCGACCGCTGCGCCACCCGCGCGAACGTGGCCGCCTACCGGGCCCGCAAGCGCCTTGAGGCGGACGAGTCCGCACGCAGCGGACGCACCGCCGAGACCGCCCAGGACAGCCAGGTCCTCAGCGAACGCTGACCCTCCGGCCCCGAGGGCCGGGGCCGCCACCGCGCCAACGCCGTCGCCAGCACCAGCTCCGCGGGCACCGTCCCGTAGTCGGTGCTGTCGCCGGTCTCGTTGAACGGGTTGTCCCCGAGCACCCACCAGCCACCCGACCGCCGCTCCACCGCGCGCTTGACCACCAGCAGGTCCTGCTGGAACGGGTGCCGCAGGACGACCACGTTCCCCGGACGCACGGGCGCCCCGTACCGGACGACCACCTGATCCCCGTGGACCAGCGTCGGGACCATCGACGGCCCGTACACGTCCACCACGCCCAAGCGCTTCCAGGCGCGCTTGTCCTCCACCATGAGCGACCTCCTCGTCCCCTCCGCATGCTGCCGCATGGGTCCGTACATTCGCTCACCGCGGGCGCCGCGACGCTGGACTTTTGTCCTAAGCCCGCAGGGGCGCCCGCGAATTCCGGTCGGCCAGCGAGTAATCTCCCCCTTGAGAAGACGATCACGAGGAGGACAAACTCCATGCTTTCCCGCCTCTTCGCCCCCAAGGCGAAGGTCTCCGCCCACTGTGACCTGCCCTGCGGCGTGTACGACCCGGCCCAGGCCCGTATCGAGGCCGAGTCGGTCAAGGCCGTCCAGGAGAAGTACCAGGCCAACGACGACGCGGACTTCCGCGCCCGCGCGATCACCATCAAGGAGCAGCGCGCCGAGCTGGCCAAGCACCACGTCTCGGTGCTGTGGAGCGACTACTTCAAGCCGCCGCACTTCGAGAAGTACCCCCAGCTCCACACGCTGGTCAACGACACCCTGAAGGCCCTCTCGGCCGCCAAGGCGTCGAACGACCCGGCGACCGGTCAGAAGGCGCTCGACCTGATCGCCGAGATCGACCGCATCTTCTGGGAGACCAAGGCCGCCTGATCCAGGCCCGCGTCCCCATGACGAAGGGGCCCGACCGTTTCCGGTCGGGCCCCTTCGTCATGGGTGCCGCGAGGGACGTCGGGAAGTCCGCGGGGGACCGCCCGGCACCTGCTATTCCTCGTCCTCGTCCTCGTCGTCGAGACGCGCCAGCCAGGTGGCCAGCCGCTCCACCGGGACCTCGAAGTCCGGGTTCAGGTCGACGAAGGTGCGGAGCTGCTCGGCGAGCCACTCGAAAGTGACCTCCTCCTCGCCGCGCCGCTTCTCCAGCTCCTCGATGCCGCGATCGGTGAAGTACAAGTCGGGCTCCGTGCCGTGATGAAGGTGTGCGTGGGGTGTTTCCCGCCAGGATAATCCCGGCTCGCGGCCAGGGCTCCCGCCCTCCCCGGCCCGCCGCTAGCCTGGATGGTCACGACCTGAGGGGGCGGGGGATGCAGGACGGGCGCACGGGCGGCGCCGCGCGCGCCTTCGAGCTCCTGGAGCCCCTCGTCCGGGCCGCCACCGTACGCGTGCACGCGCCCCCGGACGGGTATGCACTCCCCGGCAGCCACTGGTCCGGTCCCACATGGGGGAGCGGCTTCTTCATCGCCCCCGGCTGGGTCCTGACGTGCGCGCACGTGATCGGCGAAGGGGGTGCTGCGGTGCGCCTGGTCGGACGCGAGGTCGGCATCTCCTTCTGCTCCGGCGGCGCCGGAGGCCTCCCGGGCGCCGGCGCGGTCACCGGAACGGTCGCCGGGCGGGTCGAATGCGTGCTCCCGGAACGACTGGAGGAACGCCGCCCCGGCCGGGGCGCCCTGTGGGACCTGCCGGACCTGGCCCTGATCCGGGTCCTCGCCCCCGTCTCGCACGCCTGCGTGTGGCTGACCGACCGGGCCCGACCCCGCATCGACGAGGCCGCGTACTTCGGCTGCACCGAGGACCTCGGGATGCGCGAGATCACCGGCCGCACGACCCGACTGCGCGGCACCGCCGCGGGCGGCGCGGCGATCCGGCTCGGCGACGAGGACGAGATCGAACCCGGCATGTCCGGCGGCCCCGTCGTGGACCTGGCGCGCGGCGAGGTCATCGGCGTGATCAAGGCCCGGCGGCACGCGGGCGGCGGCGGCCTCGCCGTGTCCGTGGCCCAACTGCGCACCCTGCCCATGGCCGCCACCGGGCAGATCGGCCTGTACCGCAGGGTCATGCAGGCCCACGACCTCTACCACTACGACCAACACCTCAGCGACCTCGACAGCCGCCGGACCTGGACCGACGTCCACGACGAACTCCCGGGCGAGGAACAGGACCCCCACGGCGGCCGGGGCCGGCTCACCCGCCTCACCCCCGCCGAGCGCACCACCCTGTGCGGACTCCTCGCCGAACTGCCGCCCCCCGGCTCCTCGGAGGCGGTCCGGGCGCTCGCCGAGGCCGCCCGCGGCGAGGAACCCGACACCGGGCTGCCCGCCCCGCTCAGCTGGCGCGACGGCCTCGGGCTGCTGCACGATCCGCCGGGCGCCGGCGGGGAGGCCGCCGCGATGCTCCGGTACGCGACCGACGTCAGCGTCGCCGACCACCGCGAGCCGCCCTCCCCGGGCGCCGACGAGGAACTGTGGGACTGGGTGCGCACGACCGCGGAGCGGCTGTGGCGGCCCCTGCGGCGCGAACTCGGCGAGCGCCGCGACCGGGGCCTCGCGGACCGGGAACTGCGCCGCCGGGCCCGCGCCGGGCAGACGGTCCGGGGGCGGACGCGGGCGGCCGGCGGCCTGCCGGCGGGCCCCTCGGTCCTCCTGGAGGTGTGGGCGCACAGCTGGGAGGAGGTCTACGACTGGCGGGTCTCGGTGCTCGTGGGTCCGCAGCGGGTCACCCCGCTGGACTCCGGCACCCGGGTGAGCCCGGCCCGCCTGGCGGCGGCCTCGCGGGCGGCGCTCGCCGAGGGGTTCCGGCGGTGCGACACGCACGAGGCGACCGCGCTGCTCGAAGTGGCCGTCGCCCCCGAGCTGTTCGGGCTGGCGGTCGACGAATGGCCGGTCGCGGGCGGGATCCCGGTGGGCGTCCAGCGGCCGGTGGTGTTCCGGTACCCGGGCGACGGGACGCCGCGCGACGCCGGCGCGGCGGGACCGGGCGGACGGTGGGCGCGCGTCCAGGAGGGCCCGCTCCAGGGGCGGCGCGCCGACTGCTTCCGCGGCCGTCAACGCAGCCCCTCACCGGCCTGGTTGGCGGGCCTGGTCGACAACACCGTCCCGGTGCTGTGCCGGGACGCGGCCGCCGAGCCCACCCTGGGGGCGCTGCACGCGGTGCGCGACGCGGGGTACGGGGTGCTGGTGTGCCGGCGGCCACCGGCCGACCCGGGGCAGTCGTGCGCGCCGTTCCACCGCGGGCTGCGCGAGGAACTCGCCGGGGCCGGACGGGCGGCGGTGCTGCCGCTGCGGTTGAAGGCCCTGCGGGGCCGGGCGCACGGGGCGGACCCCGACGCCTACTGGGCCGCCGGGATGACGCTGGTGTGGGAGGACCCGGGACGGGCACTGCCGCAGGACGAACCGCTCCAGGGGGACCTGTGACGGGCCCTCCCCGGAGGTGCCCCGGTCCGCCGCCGCGGTGGCGGGCGGGGTCGGGGGACCCGGGGCGGCGCCGGGAGACGTCCCCCGACGGCACGGGAACGGTGCGCACTGCACGGGAGGAGCGGACGTGAACGAGGAATGGCTCATCTACCGGGGCGTCGGTGAACCCCACGACGGCATCGACGCACTCCCCGACCCGCCCCCCTGGCGGGACTTCGACGGCGGGCCCGCCCTGGAGGCGGGCGGCCCCGGCGCGGTGGCCGACGCGAACGTGGCCCGCCGGCTCGGCGCCCACCGACAGGCGGCGGAGATGCACCGGCCCGAGCCCGAGGAACTGGAGGCGGTCAACGCCGCGCTGTACCTGCGCCGGCCGCTGCTCGTCACCGGCTTCCCCGGAACGGGCAAGTCCACGCTCGCGCACGCCGTCGCCCACGAACTGAGGCTCGGCCGCGTCCTGCGCTGGCCCGTGGTCTCACGCACCGTCCTCCAGGACGGCCTGTACCGCTACGACGCCATCGCCAGGCTCCAGGACGTACAGATCGCGGCCGGCGGCGGAAACCCCGGCGGCTCGCCCGGGATCGGGAAGTACATCCGGCTCGGACCGCTCGGGACGGCGCTGCTGCCCACGGAACGACCCCGCGTCCTGCTCATCGACGAGATCGACAAGAGCGACATCGACCTGCCCAACGACCTGCTGAACGTGCTGGAGGAAGGCGAGTTCACGCTGCCCGAGCTGGAACGCGTCGCCGACACCGAGCCAGAGGTGCGGGTGCTCACCGACGACGGCGCCAAGGTGGCCGTCCGGGACGGCCGGATCCGCTGCCGGGCCTTCCCCTTCATCATCCTGACCAGCAACGGCGAACGGGACTTCCCCGCCGCCCTGCTGCGCCGCTGCATCCAGCTCAAGCTCGGACAGCCCGGGGAGAAACGGCTCGCCACGATGGTCCGCGCGCACCTGGGAGAGGAGGCCGCCCGGCTGGGCGCCGACCTGATCCGCGAGTTCCTCAGCCGCTCCCAGACCGAACTCGTGGCCGCCGACCAACTGCTCAACGCCATCTACCTCACCCACCACGCGGCCCCGCCCACCCGGGAGGACCTCGCCGACCTGCTCATCCAGCGCCTCGACCGGCCGAGGTGACCCCCGTGCCCCCCGCCTCCCCCACTTCCCCCGCCGAGCCGATCCGTGAACTGGCCGCCCTGTTGCGGGCCGCCGGGCTCGACCCGTCCGCCGAGGAACTGGCCGACGCCCTGTGGCTCGCCGGGCGGACCGCGGGACCGCCGGGGGAGCCCGGCACCCGGCCCGCGCGCGTGCGCCGCTCACGGACACCCGCACGGGCCGACTCGACGCGACCACCCCGGACGCCGGAGCCCGCGCGGGAGGACACCGACCCCGAGGACCCGGTCACGCTGTATCCGGCGGGGCGCCGGTTCCCCGGCGCCGAGGTCGAGGTCGAGGCCCCGGCGGGGCTGCCCGTACGGGTGCCCGGCGCGACCGCGCTGCCCCGGATCATGGACGTCCAGCGAGCCCTGCGCGCCCTGCAACGGCGCCGGCCCGCCGCGCCGGCCACCCGTACCGTGCTCGACGAGGCGGCCACCGCGGAGGCCAGCGCCCGGGCGCTCGGGCTGGTCATCCCCGTGCTGCGGTCCGACAGCCGGCGCGAGGCCACCGTCCGGCTGGTCATGGACGCCTCCCCGTCGATGGCGGTCTGGCAGGACCTGTTCGACGAACTGCGCTCCGTGTGTGAACGCCTGGGCGCCTTCCGGGACGTACAGGTCCACTACCTGCACCGGCTCGGCGACGGGACGGCGCTCATCGGACGCGGCCCCTCGCCGGGAGGCGCGCTGCGGTCCGGGGAACAACTGCGGGACCCCACCGGGCGGACCCTGACCATGGTGGTCTCCGACTGCGCCGGCCCCGTGTGGCGCGAGGGCGAGGCGCAGCGGCTCCTGTACCGGTGGGCCGAGTGCGCCCCCTGCGTCGTCGTACAGCCGCTGCCCCAGCGGCTGTGGGGCCGCAGCTGGCTGCCCACCGAACGCGGGGAACTCTCCCGGAGCGAGGGCTGCGGGCGCACGCTGCGGTTCCGCCCGGAACGGCCGCCCCGCCCCGGCCGCCCCACCGGCGGGCTGACCGTGCCCGTCCTGCCGCCCCACGCCCACGCCCTGGGCGCCTGGGCCCGGCTCGTCGCCGGCCTCGGCACCGGGCCCGTGCCCGCCGAGGTCGGGCGGGTCCTCGCCGACCATCCGGCGGCCCCCGCGCCGCCGCCCCGGGCCGCGCGCCCGCCGCGCGAACTGGTGAGCCGCTTCCGCTCGTCGGCGTCCCCCGGAGCCGTACAGCTCGCCGTCTACCTCGCCGCGGCGCCGCTCACCCTGCCCGTGATGCGGCTCGTGCAGCGCACGATGCTCCCCGACTCGGAACCCTCCGACCTCGCCGAGGTGCTGCTGAGCGGGCTGCTGCGGCGGGGGCCCGACAGCGGCTGGTACACGTTCGTGCCGGGCGTGCGGGACGTGCTGCTGGGGCCGCTCGGGCGGGACGAGGCCGCCCTGGTCCTCAAGCACTGCTCGGAGTACGTCCTGGCCCACTTCGGACGGGGCGTGCGCAACTTCCCCGCGCTGGCCGTCTCCCAGCTCACCGGCGCGGCGGTGGACTCCGCCGAGGAGCGGATGCCCGCCGGCCGGCTCCCGCAGGCCTTCGCCCAGGTGTCGGCGAAGGTCGTACGGCGCTACCTGCCCGGGCCGCCGCCCGATCCGGCCGAGGCCCCGCCGCCGCCCGCGACGCCCGCCGTCGCCGCGCGGGAGCAGGCCCTGCGGACCGCCCTGGCCCGGCCGCTCGACGGCGGACAGCGCGGACTGTACGAGACCGTCACCCTGCTGCGCCGGGCCGTGGCCGCCCCGCCCGGGCCCGACGACCCGCCGGGCGAGGCCGAGGCCGAACTGGCCGGGGCCCTCCTGCGGTTGTGGGCCCTCCAGCGGGACCCGGAACTGCTCGCGGAGGCCGAGCGGGCCGTCGAGGGACAGGCCGCCGCCCGGTCCCGCGCCCTGCTCGGCCGGGTGCTCTACGAACGGGCCCTCGCCGGGGTCGCACCCGACGGCGGGCTCCCCGACGGCGCGCTGCTGGAGGCGGCGGACCGGGAGTTCACGGCCGCCGGCGCCGCGCCGGGGACCGACCGGGCGCTGCGCCTGGACTGCGCCGTGCGCCGGGCCCGCACCCTGGTCCGGCTCGGAGAACTGCGCCACGACCCGGGGGCGCTGCGCGAGGCACGGGCCGCGCTGGAGGCGCTCGCCGACCCCGACGAGCCCGCCGCCGCGGGGGAGGCCGAGGCGCGCCGGGCCCGGGAGCTCGGGCGGGTCCTGCTGGCCCTGCTGCCCCACACCCCCGACCCGACGGAGCGCGCGGCGCTGGCCGAGGAGGCCGCCGCCCGCCTCACCGCCGACCCGCGGGCCGACCCGGAGGCACGCGCCCGGGTACGCGTCGAGCGCGCCGCGGCCCTGAGCCACCTGCCCGGACGCCTGGAGGAGGCCGCCGGGGAACTGGCCACCGCGCTGACCGAGACCGGCGAGGCCGGAGCGCGGGTGGCCGCGCTGGTGTGGCTGGCCCGCGTGCACCGGGCACGGTACGCGCGGGACGCGGACCCGCGGGCGCTGGAGGACGCGGCCGAGGCGTACGGACGGGCCCGCCGGCTGATCCCCCGCGACGGGGACGCCTTCGGGGAACTGCTGCCCGAGTGGGGCGACGCGCTCCTGGACCGGGCACGGGCGCCCGACGCCGAAGCCCACCGGTTCGCGTCGACCGCCGTGCGGGTCCTGCGCGAGAGCCGGGCCGCCGTGCCGCAGTCCGACCCCCGCGCCGGGCACCGGCTGCGCCGCCTCGCGGCGGGCCTGCGGCTGCGGCACGCCTACGAGGGCGACGTGGTGGACCTGCGGGAGGCGGAGTACCTGCTGGAACTGGCCGCCCGGCACGGCCGCGGCCCGCTGGAGCGGGCCGGGGCCTGGCGCGAGCACGGTGACGTCCAGCGGGAGATCCACGGGCACACCCGGGCCGTCGACCGGCTCGACCGGGCGGCGGACTCCTACCGCCGGGCCTGGCGGGAGGCATCGGAGACGCAGCCGGGGCCGGACCGGGAGGCGGCGCTCCGGCTGGCGGTGCGGGCACAGGAGCTGCGGGGGGAGGTGCTGGAGCGGCTGGCCCGGCCGCGCGCCGCACTCGACGCGTACCGCTCCGCGGTGGAGCTGTGGCAGGGACTCGGGGGCGGGGACGCCGAGCGGCGGACCGAGCGCCTGCGGGCGCGCATCCGTGTACTGGAGGCCGGGCTGTGACCGCGTCCCGCACGCCGGTGCGACCGGTCCGGGCCGGCCCCGGTGGGCGGCGCGGGGAAGAGGGTCGGCGAGCGTCCGGCCCGGGACACGACAGGGGGGCGGACGAGAGATGGTGACGGGACGACAGGAGGCGACGACCGGTGTCCGGAGGTGTCCCGGGCGGTTGCCGGACCTGTCCGGGCTGGATCTGACCGCGTTGCGGGAGATCGAGCATCCGGTGCTGGCCGAGGTGATGAAGGGCATGGTCGAGCGGGTAACCCACCCCGCCGAGATCCTGAACGCCTTCGACTCGGGCATCACCTGACGCAAACCCACCACGGCTGACGACCAAGGGAGTTGACCACTTTCCGCCGTTAGTCCGGGCCGTCCGAAGGGCAGGGATGGACCGTCCCGGGGGTCCCCCGGCGGTAGCCGGGGGAGGGAGGCGCAGGCGATGAGGCGAGCGATCACGAGCGATGTCGTGCCCGCGCAACGGTCGACCCGCGCCCTCCCCGCAGGTCACGCGCACCACGCGCCCTGGCCCTACGCCCGGCTCGACGTGCCCGCCCTGCGCGCGGCGGGCCACCGACCGCACCCGATCCGGCAGTTCGTGCTCAAGACGCACAGCCGCTGCAACCTCGCCTGCACCTACTGCTACGTCTACGAGATGGCCGATCAGAGCTGGCGCGGCCGCCCCCCGCTGATGACGCCCGCGACCGCCCGCCACGCCGCCGAACGGATCGCCGAGCACACCGCAGCCCACGACCTGACCCGCGTCGACCTCGTCCTGCACGGCGGCGAACCGCTGCTCGGCGCGCCCGAGGAACTCGCCGCCCCCGTCGAGGCCGTCCGGGCCGCCACCGGCCCCCGCGTACGGGTCACCGCGACCGTGCAGACCAACGGCACCCTGCTCACCCGCGGCCGGCTCGCCGCGCTCGCCGCCGCCGGCATCCGCGTCGGCGTCAGCCTCGACGGCGGACTGCCCGCGCACAACGCCCGCCGGGTGGACCACGCCGGACGGCCCGGCTTCGGGGCCGCCGCCCGGGGGCTGCGGCTGCTCGCCCGGCACCCGGAGAGCTACGCCGGGGTGCTGTGCGTCGTCGACGTCACGCAGGACCCGCTGGAGGTGTACTCCTCGCTGCTCGGCTTCGCGCCGCCCACCCTCGGCCTGCTGCTGCCCCTGGCCAACTGGAACGACCCGCCCCCGGGCAGCGCCCCGCACACCACCCCGTACGCCGACTGGCTGCTCGCCGTCTTCGAGCGCTGGTGGCACGACGGGGCGCGACGGACCCGCATCCGGATCTTCGAGGAGATCATCGCCCTGCTCCTCGGCCTGCCCGAGGCCACCGAGACCCTCGGGCTGGCCCCCGCGACCACCGCCGTGATCGAGACGGACGGCGCCATCGAACAGGCCGACTCGCTGAAGTCGGCCTACGAGGGCGCCGCCGCCACCGGACTCCACGTCGAACACCACAGCTTCGACGAACTCCTCGACCATCCCGGGTTCGCCGCCCGCCAGCTCGGACGGGACGCGCTCGCGCCGGGCTGCCGCGCCTGCGAACTCGTCGAGGTGTGCGGAGGCGGCCACTACCCGCACCGCTACCGGGCGGGCGAGGGCTTCCGCCGGCCGTCCGTCTACTGCGCGGACCTCCAGGTCCTCATCCGGCACATCGCCCGGGCGCTGCACACCGCCACCGCGGGACGGGCCGCCTCATGAGCGGGGACCCCCACCCCCCGGCGGGCGCCGGCCTCCCCCCGTTCACCGTCAGCTCCCACACCCTGCGCGCCCTCGCCTCCACCGAACCTTCCGCCGAGGGAACCCGCCTGGTCCGCGACGTCCGCAGGTCCAAGCGACTGCTCCTGCTGCGCGCCGTCCTCGACGCCGCACCCGGCGCCGAGACCGCCGACCACTGGGCGCTGCTGGAGGAGGCCGAGCGGCACGACCCCGACGCGGCACGGGACGTACTGCACTACCCCGCCACCGGGGTCTGGGCCGAGGAAACCCTGCGCCGGCTCCACGACCCGCACGGACCCGCGCCCGACCTGGGCCACCTCGGGGCGCTCGCCGCCGCCGCCGCGCTGCGCTCCGGCATCACCTTCAAGACCACCCTGCGCCCCGTGCACGGCCGGCTCGTCCTGCCCACCCTCGGCCTGCTGCGGCCCGACCGCCCCGGCCCGCTCGCCGTCACCGAACGCTCCTGGGAGACCGCCGTGGACGCCGTGCCCCTGCACGGGCTGCCCGGCGGCCGGACCGCCCTCGACGACCTCGACCCGTACCGGGCGCCCTCGGGACCCCCGGCCCCCGTGCGGCCCGCCCGGCGGCTCACCCCCAAGGGGCACAAGCGCTGGGACACCCAGTGGTCCGGCGCGCTCACCCTGCTGCGCCGCTACGACGCCGGCCGCGCCGACGAGATGGGCCGCCTCCTGCGCTCCGTCGTCCCGCTGGCCGGCGGCTCCCGCTCCAGCGGCGCCACCCTGCCCGCCGCCGCGGGCTCCGTGCTCGCCCGGACGCAGGCCCCGCCCGCCCTCGCCGCCACCCTGGTCCACGAGGTCCAGCACGGGAAGCTGACCGCCCTCGCGGACGTCCTGACCCTGCACACCGCCGACCGCACCCCCTGCCACTGGGCGCCCTGGCGCAGCGACCCGCGCCCCCTGGACGGGCTGCTGCACGGCGCGTACGCCCACCTGGCCCTGGCCGGCTACTGGCAACGCGCCGCCCTGTACGGGGCGCGGGGCGCCTGGGCCCGGCACGCCCGGGTCCGCGCCCAGGTGGCCGCCGTGCTGCCCGCGCTGCACGGGCATCCCCGACTCACGCCCACCGGGCGCGAGTTCACCGACGGCATGGCCGCCGCCGAACGCGCCATGGACGAACTGCTTCCGCCCGGCAACCAGTACGCCACGGCCCGCCGGGCACTGGAGCGCGAACGCCGCGCCTGGTGCGAGAACCACCCCGAACTCACCGACTTCGCCGAGGGCTGACGGACCGTCCGCTGCGGTACCTTTCAAACCCGTCCACCGCCCGGATTCCAGGGAGACGGCCGCATGACGACCGGTATGCGCCACGACCGCGACGGAGCCCCGCAGCCGCAACGCTTCGTCATCAGCTTCGCGGGGTTCAACCGCCCCTGGGCCGTGTGGATCGCCCACCGCCTGGAGGAGCACGGCCACCGCGTGGCCCTGCAACGCTGGGACCCGCAGACGAGCCCCGGCCTCACCGAGGCCCTGGAGGACCTGGCCCGCTCCGGCGGCCGGGTCCTGGTCGTCCTCAGCGAGCGCTACTTCTCCGCGGGCACCCACACCGACGAGGAGTGGAACGCGGCCCTGCGCACCGTCACCGGCGCCCACCCCGACCGGTTCGCGGCCGTCTGCCTCACCGACTCCCCGCTGCCCAGCGCCGTCGCCGCGCTGGAGAAGACCGACCTGTGGGGCCTGGACGCGTACGAGGCCGAGTACCGCGTCCTGCGCCGACTGGAGCTGCCCACCGACCGGATCGGCACCGAGAGCGGCCGCCGCGGCCCCCGCTTCCCCAACGACCCCCCGGAGGTCTGGGGCCGCGTCCCGCGCCGCAACCCCCGCTTCACCGGCCGCAACGACGTCATCGGCGCCCTGCGGGCCGCCCTCACCGAGGCGCCGCCCGGCGCGTCCACCGTCACCCTGCTGGGGCTCTCCGGCGTCGGCAAGACCCAGGTGGCCACCGAGTACGCCTACCGCTTCGCCTCCGAGTACGACGTGGTGTGGTGGGTCCCCGCCGAGGACCGGCCCACCCTGCGCGAACGCCTCGCCGACCTGGCCCCCGCCCTCGACCTGCCGCGCGGCGCGGGCAGTTACGGCGAGCAGATCCGGGCCGTGCTGGAGGCGCTGCGGCGCGGCACCCCCTACCACCGCTGGCTGCTGGTCTTCGACGGCTGCGACCACCCCGACGACCTCATCGACCTGCTGCCGTCCGGCGCCGGCGACGTCATCATCACCTCCCGCAACCGCGAGTGGGCCGCCCGGCACACCAGCCTCGTCGAGGTACCGCTCTACGCCCGGCCCGAGTCCGTCACCTTCATCCGCCGGCGGGCCCGCCGGCTCTCCGGGGACGAGGCCGACCAGCTCGCGGAGGCCCTGGAGGACTACCCGCTGGCCCTCGACCAGACCGCGGGCTGGCTCGCGGACTCACCGCTCGGCGTCGGCGAGTACCTCACCCTGCTCCGGCGCCGACTGGACACCCACGAGGCCGTCACCCTCTCCGACGACTACCCGCTGCCCTTCCCCACGGCGCTCGCGATCCTGCTCAACAACGTCCGGGAGAACTTCCCCGACGCCCTCGCCCTGCTGCGCCTGTTCGTCTTCTTCGCCCCCGGCCGGGTCCCGCTGCGCCTGCTGCGCGAGTTCCCCGCCGCCGACGTCCCCGAACACCTCGCCGGCCTGATCAACGACCAGATCCGCTGGAACGCCGCCCTCAACAAGCTCGTGCAGTTCTCCGTCGTCCGCCTGGAGTACTCCGACCTGTCCGTCGAGGAGGGCGGTGGCGGCCTGGAGACCGTCCAACTGCACCGCATGGTCCACAACATCGTCCGCGACGACCTCGGCGAGGAGGAGGCCGAGCAGCTCTCCCGCGCCGTCCGCCAGGTCCTCGCCGCGGCCGACCCGGGCCGGCCCACCGACTCCCGGCTCTGGCCCCGGTACGCCGAACTCATCCCACACCTGGAAACCGCCGGCGTCCTGACCAGCACGAACCCCCGCATCCAGAACTTCCTGCTGCACTGCCTGCGCTACCTGATCCTCGCCGGGGAGTACCGCACCTGCCTGCGGCTCGCCGAGGAGACCGACGGCGCCTGGCGGTCCATGCTCGGCGAGGACCACGACCAGGTCCGCGAACTCAGCTACCACCACGGCGGCGCCCTGCGCATGCTCGGCCACTTCCGCCGGGCCGAGGTCCTCGCCAAGTCGGTCGCGGACCGGCTCGTCGAGGAACGCGGCGACCGCGACCTGGAGACCCTGCGCGCGACCAGCACGTACGCGGGGGTACTGCTCGGCACCGCCAAGTTCGAACAGGCCCGCCTGCTGCTGGAACACGCCTTCACCACCTACCGCGAACTGCTCGGCGAGGACGACTCCACCACCCTCAACGCCCAGAACAACGTCGCCGTCGCCCTGCGCCTCCTCGGCCGCTACCAGGAGGCGTACGACATCGACCTCGACACCCTGCGCCGCCGCGAACGGGTCCTGCGGGTACGGCACATCGCCACCCTCTCCTCCGGCATCGGCTGCGCCATGGGCCTGCGGCTCATGGGCCGCTACCGCGAGGCGCAGGCCCGCCAGGAACAAGGGCTCAAACTCAACGCCCAGGTACTCGGCCCCAACCACCCGCAGACCCTGCGCGCCGAACACAACCTCGGCATGTGCCTGCGCCGCGCCGGCGACATCCCCGGCGCCGGCGCCCGCCTGCGCGGCGTCCTGGAACGCTCGACCCGGGTGTTCGGCGCCGAGTTCCCCTGGACCCTGATGGTCGCCTCCGACTACGCCACCTACCTGCGCGAGTACGGGGACGTCGGCGAGGCCCGCCGGATCTCCGAGGACGTCGTGCGCGGCTACCAGTCCCAACTGGGCCTGGCCCACCCGTACAGCATCGGCACCGTCGGCAACCTCGGCCTGGTCCTGCGCGCCCAGGGCGAACGGGAGGAGGCCCTCAACCTCGCCGAACAGGCCCTCGTCGGCATGCGGGGCGCGCTCGGCGACCGGCACCCCTGGACGCTGGGCTGCGCCCTGAACGCCACCGGACACCGCAACATCACCGGACGGCTGGAGGACGCCGTGGACCTCAGCCGGGCGACCCTGCGGGCCGCCGGGCAGGTGCTGGGGCCCGACCACCCCATGACCCTGAGCGCCGAGATCGCCCTCGCCGCCGACCTGCGGGCCGTCCGGGAGGACGTGGAGGCCTCCAAGCACGAGGACGCCGGGCTGCGGGCGCTGATGCGCACGCTCGGCCCGCAGCACGTCCACACCGTCTCCGCACGTCAACAGACCCGCCCCTACTGGGACTTCGAACCCCAGCCGTAGCCCGTGGCCCGCGCGGCCCTGGCCCCCGGTCGCGGCCGGAGACGCCGGAAGGCCCGGACCCCTCGGGGGTCCGGGCCTTCACGGTTCGAGCAGGTGCGGCGATCAGGCCTCGAAGACCTCGTTCAGCAGCAGCTGCTGCTCCGCCTGGTGACGCTTCGCGGAACCCACCGCCGGGGACGAACCGTGCGGACGCGACACGCGCCGCAGCCGCTCGCCCGCCGGGATGTCCGCGCCGACCGCCAGGTCGAGGTGGTCGATCAGGTTCAGCGCGATGAACGGCCACGCACCCTGGTTCGCCGGCTCCTCCTGCGCCCAGATGTACTTCGCCGCGTTCGGGAACTTGGCGATCTCCGCCTGGAGCTCCGCACCCGGAAGCGGGTACAGACGCTCGATCCGCAGGATCGCGGTGTCCGTGACGCCGCGCTTCTCCCGCTCGGCCTCCAGGTCGTAGTAGACCTTGCCGGCGCAGAAGACGACCTTGCGGATCTCGTTCGGGTCACCCGCTCCGGAGGAGACGCGCGTGTCGCCGATGACCGGACGGAACGAGCCGTTCGTGAACTCCTCCGCCTTCGACGCCGCCGCCTTCAGACGCAGCATCGACTTCGGGGTGAAGACGATGAGCGGCTTGTGGTGCGGGTTGTGGACCTGCCAGCGCAGCAGGTGGAAGTAGTTCGACGGCAGGGTCGGCATGGCGACCGTCATGTTGTCCTGCGCGCACATCTGGAGGAAGCGCTCGGGACGCGCGGACGAGTGGTCCGGGCCCTGGCCCTCGTAGCCGTGCGGCAGCAGCAGCGTGACGCCGGAGGTCTGGCCCCACTTCTGCTCGGCCGAGGAGATGAACTCGTCGACGACGGTCTGCGCGCCGTTGACGAAGTCACCGAACTGGGCCTCCCAGAGGACCAGCGCGTCCGGACGGGCCAGCGAGTAGCCGTACTCGAAGCCCATGGCCGCGTACTCGGAGAGCAGCGAGTCGTAGACGTTGTAGCGGGCCTGGTCGTCCGACAGGTACAGCAGCGGGGTGTAGTCCTCGCCGGTCTCCCGGTCGATGAGGACCGCGTGACGCTGACCGAAGGTGCCGCGGCGGGAGTCCTGACCCGACAGCCGGACCGGGGTGCCCTCCATCAGCAGCGAACCGAAGGCCAGGGTCTCGCCCATGCCCCAGTCGATCGTGCCCTCGTCGATCATCGCCGCGCGGCGCTGGAGCTGCGGCAGCAGACGCGGGTGCACGGTGACGTTGTCGGGGATGTTGACCTGGGCCTCGGCGATCCGCTTCACGACCTCCTGCGAGACCGCGGTGTTCACCGGGACCGGGAAGTTGGCCGTGGGCGCCGGGACCTGCGGGGCGGCCGCGGGCTGCGTGGCGGCCTCGCGGACCTCCGCGAAGACCTTCTCCAGCTGGCCCTGGAAGTCCTGGAGCGCCTGCTCGGCCTCTTCCAGGGTGATGTCGCCGCGACCGATGAGGGACTCGGTGTACAGCTTGCGCACCGAGCGCTTCTTGTCGATCAGGTCGTACATCAGCGGCTGGGTGAACGCCGGGTTGTCGGACTCGTTGTGGCCACGACGGCGGTAGCAGATGAGGTCGATGACCACGTCCTTGTTGAACGCCTGACGGAACTCGAAGGCGAGCCGCGCGATGCGGACCACGGCCTCCGGGTCGTCGCCGTTCACGTGGAAGATCGGCGCCTCGATCATGCGGGCCACGTCGGTCGCGTACATCGAGGAACGCGAGGACTCCGGGGCGGCGGTGAAGCCGACCTGGTTGTTGATGACCACGTGCACGGTGCCGCCGGTGCGGTAGCCGCGCAGCTGCGACATGTTCAGCGTCTCGGCGACCACACCCTGGCCGGCGAAGGCCGCGTCGCCGTGCAGGGCCAGCGGCAGGACGGTGAAGTCCGTGCCGCCCTTGTTGATGACGTCCTGCTTGGCGCGGGCGACACCCTCCAGGACCGGGTCCACGGCCTCCAGGTGGGAGGGGTTCGCGACGAGCGAGACCTTGATCTGCTCGCCGTCCAGGCCCGTGAAGGTGCCCTCGGCGCCCAGGTGGTACTTGACGTCGCCGGAGCCGTGCATCGACTTCGGGTCGAGGTTGCCCTCGAACTCGCGGAAGATCTGCGCGTACGACTTGCCGACGATGTTGGCCAGGACGTTCAGCCGGCCGCGGTGGGCCATGCCGATGACGACCTCTTCGAGGCGGGCCTCGGCGGCCGAGTCGATGACGGCGTCGAGCAGCGGGATGACGGACTCGCCGCCCTCCAGGGAGAACCGCTTCTGGCCGACGTACTTCGTCTGCAGGAAGGTCTCGAAGGCCTCCGCCGCGTTCAGCCGGCGCAGGATCCGCAGCTGCTCCTCGCGCTCCGGCTTGGAGTGCGGGCGCTCGATGCGGTCCTGGATCCAGCGGCGCTGCTTCGGGTCCTGGATGTGCATGAACTCGACGCCGGTGGTGCGGCAGTACGAGTCGCGCAGCACGCCGAGGATGTCGCGGAGCTTCATCATCGACTTGCCGGAGAAGCCGCCGACCGCGAACTCGCGCTCCAGGTCCCACAGGGTGAGGCCGTGCTCGGTGATGTCGAGGTCGGGGTGCTTGCGCTGCTTGTACTCCAGCGGGTCGGTGTCGGCCATGACGTGGCCGCGGACCCGGTAGGAGTGGATCAGCTCGAAGACGCGGGCGGCCTTCGTGACGTCGTCGTCGTGCGAGGCGTCGATGTCCCGGAGCCAGCGGACCGGCTCGTACGGGATGCGCAGCGCCTCGAAGACGTCGTCGTAGAAGCCGCTCTCGCCCAGCAGCAGGTTCGCGACGATGCGCAGGAACTCGCCGGAGGCCGCGCCCTGGATGACCCGGTGGTCGTAGGTCGAGGTCAGGGTCATGACCTTGGAGATGCCCAGCTTGTTCAGGGTGTCCTGCGAGGTGCCCTGGAACTCGGCGGGGTAGTCCATGGAGCCGACGCCCATGATGACCGACTGTCCGGGCATCAGGCGGGGCACGGAGTGCACGGTGCCCAGACCGCCGGGGTTGGTCAGCGAGACCGTGACGCCGGTGAAGTCGTCCATCGTCAGCTTGCCGACGCGGGCGCGCCGGACGATGTCCTCGTACGCCTGCCAGAACTCGAAGAAGTTGAGGGTCTCGGCCTTCTTGATGCCGGCGACGACGAGCTGACGGTCGCCGTTCGGCTTCACCAGGTCGATCGCGAGACCGAAGTTGATGTGCTCCGGCTTGACCAGGGTCGGCTTGCCGTCCTTCTCCGCGAAGGAGTAGTTCATGGCCGGCATGGCCTTGATCGCCTGCACCATCGCGTAGCCGATGAGGTGCGTGAAGGAGATCTTCCCGCCCCGGGCGCGCTTGAGGTGGTTGTTGATGACGATGCGGTTGTCGAACAGCAGCTTCACCGGGACGGCGCGGACGGACGTGGCCGTCGGGACGTCGAGGGAGGCGTTCATGTTCTTGGCCACGGCAGCGGCGGGGCCGCGGAGCGTCACCAGTTCGGGGCCCGCGGGGGCCTCGGTGGCGGGCGCGGCCTTGGGAGCTGCGGGAGCGGGCGCGGCGGCAGCCGGAGCCTGAGCGGGGGGCGTGGCCGGTGCGGCGGCCTGGGCCTGGGAGGTGACAGTCACAGCAGGGGCACCAGAGGGGGTGGCAGGAGCAGGGGCAGGAGCTGGCACAGGCGTGGTCGCGGCCGAGGGCGAGGGCGCGGCGGCAGCCGCTCCCGCGGCACCGGTGCTCGCACCGGCGCTCGCCGCCCCCGTGGCGGCCGCGACGGGGGCCTGCGGGGCCTGGGCGGCGGGGCTGGCGGCCTGTGCGGAGGCGCCATCCTTCGTCGTCGTGGACTTCTCGGGACCGTCGGCCTTGGCGGGGGCTGCTGCGCCCCCGGGCTTGTAGTCGGCGAAGAAGTCCCACCAGGCCCGGTCGACCGAGTTCGGGTCCTGGAGGTACTGCTGATAGATCTCGTCGACGAGCCACTCATTGGCACCGAAGCCTGAGGCAGGGGTCTTCCCGCCCTCTGCTGCTTCGGTCGTGGTGCTCGAGTTACTGGGGGACTGTGGCGACACGGCGGCAACCGCCCTCTTCCGCTTCACAAGGTATGGACAGCGGGAATAAAGGCTACGCCTCCCCGGGCGTCCGATGCAGGCCGGGCGGGACTTACGTCGCGCAGGTCACATCGAAAGGCGGGTTTCACCGCTTGGAATGGCGGGAAACAAGCGTGGTTCGGGTAGGGGACACCGTGGTTGCGGCCCCCTTGGCTTCGCACCCCTGACGGACCCCGGCGCGTGTGGCCGAGATCATGTCCTTCCCACTCGAACCCTACGTCAACGCGATGCCTGGGAGCTGCCCGGAAGCGTGACGAGGATGCGGCAGCCGCGTGACGATTCGGCCACTCCGATCTGGCCCCCGTGCAGGCCGACGGCCCAGCGGGCGATGGCCAGGCCCAGTCCGGTACCCCCGTCGCCGCCCCCGGAATTGCCCCGGTTGAACCGCTCGAAGACCCGGTGCCACTCGGATTCGGGGATCCCGGGACCCTCGTCCCGCACCTCCAGGTCCAGGCTCCCGGGCGCGTCGCCGGCCCGGGCCCGGACCGTGACCCGACCGTGCGGGGGGCTGTGCTTGACCGCGTTGTCGATCAGGTTCGCCACCACCTGGTGGAGCCGTTCCGCGTCGGCGTACGCCGTCAGTTCGAACGGGAACACGTCCAGGTGGAGGTGGACGTCGTTGCGGGTGTGCCCGCCCGAGCCGGAGGTCAGGCCCGGCCGCCCGGCGGCCGCCAGCCCGGACTCCTTGAGCACCCCCGACAGGTACGGCCACACCTCGAACCGGCGCGCCCGCAGCGGGACCACGCCGTTGTCCACCCGGGACAGGTCCAGCAGGGTCTCCACCAGCCGGCCCAGCCGCTCGGTCTGCTTCAGCGCCGTCCGCATGGTCTCCGGGTCGGCGGCCGAGACCCCGTCGACCACGTTCTCCAGCACCGCCCGCAGGGCCGCGATCGGTGTGCGCAGTTCGTGGGAGACGTTGGCGACCAGCTCCTTGCGGTGCCGGTCCACCGCCTCCAGGTCGTCGGCCATCAGATTGATCGTCGCGGCCAGGTCGCCGAGCTCGTCGCGGCGCCCCGCCTCGCGCACCCGGCGCGTGTAGTCCCCGTGGGATATCGCCCGGGCCACCGTGGTCATGTCGTCCAGCGGCGCCGTCAGGCCGTGCGCCACGAACTGGGTGATCAGCATCGAGGCGATCACCGAGAACACCGTGATGAAGCGCAGCTCGGTGTCCGTGCGCAGGGCCACCAGCAGCAGGCCCGTGGTGATGAAGACCGACACCACGACGAGCGTGCCCAGCTTCGTCTTGATCGAGAACGGCGAGTAGGGCCGCAGCCCGCCGCCCGGCTGCCGCTGGCTCACGGCTGGGCCGGGGTCTCCAGGGCGTACCCGACGCCGTGGACCGTGCGGATCCGTTCCGCGCCGATCTTCCGGCGCAGCGCCTTGATGTGGCTGTCGACGGTACGGGTCCCGGACGCGTCGGCCCAGTCCCACACCTCCGCCAGCAACTGTTCCCGCGAGAGCACCGCCCGCGGCGTGCCGGCCAGGCACACCAGCAGGTCGAACTCCGTCGGCGTCAGGTGCACGTCCTCGGTGTGCACGCGGACCCGGCGCTGCGCGTGGTCGATCTCCAGATCGCCCAGGCGCAGGGTGGCCCCGCGCGGGGCCGTCGCGGCCAGTGTGGCCCGCTCCACCCGTCTCAGCAGTACGTGGACCCGTGCGGCCAGCTCGCGCATCGAGAACGGTTTCGTCATGTAGTCGTCGGCCCCGACCCCGAGGCCGACGAGCATGTCGGTCTCGTCGTCCCGGGCGGTGAGCATCAGCACCGGCACCGGGCGCTGTGCCTGCACCCGGCGGCAGACCTCCAGCCCGTCGAAGCCGGGCAGCATGACGTCGAGCACCAGCAGCTCGGGCAGCCAGCTCTCGGCCGCCGAGACGGCGGCAGGGCCGTCGTGGGCGGCCTGGACCTGGAAGCCCTCGGCGCGCAGCCGGGCCGCGATGGCGTCGGCGATGGTGCGGTCGTCCTCGACCACGAGCACGCGCCGCTGGGCGCCTGGGGTGGCCGCGGCGCCGTTGTGGGTGGTGTGTGTCTGTTCCATGTCCCGCCCCTGAAGAACCCGCGTGATGGGGTGCAGCGTAGAGGAGGCGCAGGCCTGCGGCTATGTGGGGCCGACCGGGCCCCGGGCGAGGTGGACGACGTCCGGGACACCTCGGGCGACTCGCACTTCTTCCGTCCGTACCGACTCGAATCCGGCATTCCGCAGGGCCTGCTCGAAGGCCTCGGACGGTCGCGCGGACCAGACGGCGAGCACCCCGCCGGCGGTGAGGCGGGCCCGGCAGGCGGCGAGGCCCGCGGGGGAGTACAGGCCGCGGTTGTCGTCGGTCACGGTCCAGTCCGGGCCGTTGTCGATGTCCAGGCAGAGGGCGTCGTACCGGTCGCCCGTGTCGTGGAGGTAGGCGACGAGATCGGTGTGCAGGACGCGGACCCGGGGGTCGGCGAGGGCGGCGGCCGAGAGCGGGGCCAGCGGCCCGCCGCGGTGCCAGTCGATGATCGCCTCCTCGCGCTCGGCGACGACGATCCGACCCCAGTGCGGTTGGGAGGCCGCGTGGGCGAGGGAGAAGCCGACGCCGAGACCGCCGACGAGCACGGACGGGGCCGGCGGCGACGGGTCCAGGGCCGCGAACGCCGCGTCGATCAGCAGGCGTTCGGAGCGGCCGTCCGAAGTGTCCATGAGGAAACAGCCGTTGGCGATGATCTCGTGCGTCTCCCCGCGCCGGCGCAACACCACCTCCCCGTACGGTCCTTGACGGCGGTCGACGGTGACGGGTTCCGGTGCGGGGGCGGTCATCGGTCTTCCTTCCGGTGGCCGCTCGGCCACTCCTCGTCGCCGGACACAACGAAGCCCCCGTGCCGCTTGTTCCGGGTACGGGCCCGCCTTCCGGTCCGCGTCGCGGCGCGCGTCCCCGTCCGCGCCCTCAGTCCTCGAAGGGGGGCAGCGCGTCCAACACCCGCGTCAGGGCGATGGGCACCGAGCCGTCGCCGGTGGCCACCTCGAAGCCCCCGTACACGAAGGCGTAGGTGAACCCGTCGAACACGGTCCCGCTCTTCGACGTCCGGGGCAGCCGGGCGAAGTCCGCCTCCCGCAGCGCGGCGCGCAGCGTGCCGAGTTGAGGGCCGGTCAGCCTTCCCCGGCCGACCTCCTTCGCCCGCCCGTCCAGCCGGGTCCAGGAGCCGTCCTCGCCGATCACCAGGGTGCCGGTGCGGCCGGCGAAACCGCCGCCGCGGGTGACCCGGACCAGGGTCGCGGCCGGGGAGGTGACGCGAGGCGAGGGGGCCGGGGTCGTGCCGGTGGGACCGGGACCCGGGCTCGTCGGATCCCCGGGGGCGGGTGCGCTCGGAGTGCCGGCGGACGGGGCGGACGGGGCGGACGGGGCGGACGGGGTCGCGGGCGACGAACCGCCGGCCGTCGCGGTCGGTTCCGTTCGTGGGGCGGCCGGTTCCCCGTCGCCGCCGCAGCCGCCGAGCAGCAAGGCGGCCAGTGCCGCTCCGAGCACCGCGCTCGCTACCGTCGTCGCCCGTCCCGCTCGCCCTGCGCGCACGCCACACCCCCGCGGGAATTCGGCCGACCCGGACCCCGAGTATGGAGTCCGCACCCGTCACGCGGAAGCACCCGGAGGCCGACATCAGCCGCGACACCGCCCGCACGGCCCTCTGGCGCGCGGTGCCGCCGCTCGTCGCCCTCGCCCTGGGGCTCTGGTCCCTGGAACGCGGTCCGGCCGGCGGCAGCATGTGGCGCGACGAGTCCGTCACCGTCCAGGTGGCGCACCGCCCCCTGGGCGACCTGTGGGCGCTGCTCGGGCAGGTCGACGCCGTGCACGGGCTCCACTACCTGCTCATGCACGGCGTGTTCGCCCTGTGGGACGGCGGCCCGTGGGCGCTGCGCCTGCCGTCCGTCGCCGCGACCGCCCTGGCCGCCGCCGGGGTGGCCGCGGTGGCCCACCGGTTGGCGGGGGAGCGGGCCGCGCTGTGCGCCGGGACCGTCTACGCCGTCCTGCCGCCCGTGCAGATGTACGCGCAGGAGGGGCGCTCGTACGCTCTCGTCGCCTGCGCCGTGGTGTGGGCCACCCACCTGATGCTGTGCGGGCGGTGGGCGGCGTACACGGTGGTGCTGCTGCTCGGCTGCTGGCTGCACGAGTTCGCCGTACTGGCCCTGCTCGCGCACGGGTTCGTCGCCCGGCGCTCGCGCGGTTGGCGGTGGAGCGCCGTGGTGGTCGTGGTCGCCCTGCTGCCGCTGGCCCGGGTCAGCGCGGCGCAGGCCGAGCGGCAGTTGGGCTGGCTCGGGCGGCCGAGTGGGCAGGACTGGGCGGCGTACGGGGTGCTCGTGCTCGCGGTGGCGCTGCTCGCCCGGGGGACGTCGGTGCCCCGGGAACTCGTCCGGGTCGCCGCGCCGCTCGCACTGCTGCCGCCCGGGCTGCTGCTGGTCGTCTCGCTCGCGCACCCCTGGTACGTCGACCGGTACGTCCTCTACGCGCTGGCCGGGCTCGCCCTGCTCGCCGGGGCCCGGCTCGCGGCCACGAGCGGGCTCCGGCCCTGGGTGGTGACGGCCGCGCTGCTCGTGCCGTTCGGCTGGTGGTCGGTGTGGCTGCGGACCCCGGAGAGCCGCAAGGACGACGTGCTCGCGGTGGCGGCCGCCGTCCGGGAACGGGCCCGGCCCGGGGACGCCGTGCTGTTCATGCCGTCCCGGCGCCGCGAGTGGCTGCTGTCCTCACCCGCCGCGTACGCGCCCCTTCGCGACCTCGCCCTGGACCGCTCCCCGACCGCCTCGCGGAGCCTGTGGGGCACGGAGGCCGACCCGGCCGAGATCCGGGCGCGGTTGGCCGCGGCCCCCCGGGTGGTGGCCCTGCTGGACCCGGAGGGGCAACCCCTGGACCCGTATCCGGCTGAGGTGGCGAAGCGGGAGGCGTTGGGCGCCGGGTTCGTGGAGTGCTCGGTGACACGGGTGCGGGGCGCGCGGATCGTTCTCTACGCGGCCCGGGGCGCGGCCGGCGGCTGCGACCGGGACTGAGGCAGGCGCCGGGACAGGGGGCTTGGGGCGGGGGCCGGGACGGTGGGGCCGGCGGCCCGAGTGGCCCGCCGCGGCGGGTGGTTGGATGGGAGGCGGGCCGGACCGCCGAGCCCGTGGACCACGCTGCCGGAGGCGCCGCATGACCGTGTCCGAGAACCTCCCGGGCCCCCTGGTCGGGGCCTCCTGGGCGGCCGCCCGCCTCGGCGGGCCCGATCTGGTCGTCCTCGACGCCTCCGTCGCCCCCCACCGCGGCGCCGACCGACGGATCCCGGGCGCCCGACCCTTCGACCTCGACGGCGCCCTGTCCGACCACACGACGGGGCTCCCGCACACGATGCCCGCGCCCGCCGACTTCGAGCGCGCGATGCGGGACCTCGGCCTCGACGACCGGGCCACGGTGGTCGTGTACGACGCCGCGGGCCTCCATTCGAGCGCCCGCGCATGGTGGATGCTGCGCGCCATGGGCTTCGACCGGGCCGCCGTCCTGGACGGCGGACTGCCCGCGTGGGAGGCCGCCGGCCTGCCCGTGGAACACACCCGGCCCCGCTACGAGGGACCCCGCGGCACCTTCACCGCCCGCCCCCGCGCCGGACTGCTGGTGGACGCCGCCGCCGTCACCGACGCCCTGGCCGACCCGGCGGCGGCCGTGCTGGACGCCCGCACCCGGGAACGGTTCGCGGGCACCGCCCCGGAACCCCGCCCCGGGCTGCGCGGCGGACACATGCCGGGCGCCCTGAACCTGCCCTTCGGCGACCTCAAGGGGCCGGACGGGCTGATGCGTCCCGCCGCGGAACTCCGCCGGACCTTCGCGGAGTCGGTGGGCGACCGGGAACGCCTGTACCTCAGCTGCGGGTCGGGGGTGACCGCCTGCGTGCTCGCGCTGGGCGCCGAACTCGCCGGGTACCGGGACCTCGCGGTGTACGACGGCTCCTGGAGCGAGTGGGGCCTGCCGTCCAACCGGCCGGTGACAAGCGGGGGTTAACCCCACCCGTGCCGCTGGTATCGGCCCCATCGCCCCGCGGGCGGCGCCTCGTCAGAATGGCGTCATGCCTTCCCACACCGCGCCCGCCGCCCGCCCCGGTGCACTCGCCCGGGTTTCCCGACCCGCCCGCACCGCAGCCGCGGCCTGCGCCGTCGTCGGCGGACTCCTCCTCACCGGCTGCTCGTTGACCGCGCACACCATGAAGACCGCGAGCGCCGACGCCACCGTCGCCGAAGCCGTCACCGCGGTCGAGATCATGGGCGCCCGGCACGGTTCCATCGAGGTGACGCCGGGGAACGGCCCGGGCGTCGCCATCCACCGGACCGTCCACTACCGGGGCGACACGGCGCCCCGACCGGAGCAGCACGTCTCCGGGGGCCTGCTCACCTTCGACACCGGCTGCACCGGCAGTTGCTACGTCGACTACCGGCTGGAGGTGCCGGCCTCCGCGACGGTCAAGCTCGAAAGCAGCAGCGGACGCGTCACGGTGACCGGGGTGGCCGCGGCCGACGTCGAGACCTCCTCGGGCGACGTGAAGGTGGAGCGCATCGCGGGCGCGTTGAAGGCCCGTACCTCCTCGGGCGACATCACCGGCTCGGCCCTGGCCGGCCCGGGGGCCGACATCCGCTCCACGTCCGGTGACGCCCGCCTGACCTTCGCGACGTCCCCGAACTCGGTGGCCGCCGAGACCGGCTCGGGCAACGTCACCCTGACGGTGCCGTCGGCGCCCTACCGCGTCGACGTCTCGACCACCTCGGGCGACCGCCGGGTCGCCCTGCCCACCGACCCGGCGGCCGACGCCCGCCTCGCGGTGAGGACCACCTCGGGCGACGTCAGCGTCTCGGCGGCCTGAGGGGGCCTGAGGGGGTCGGCGGGGAGCCGGCGGGGATGGCCGATCGGGCGTCGGACCAGGGGCGGCCGGGGTGTTCGCCCCCGGCGAACGGCGGTGGGGGAACATCGGGGGGCTCATCGGCATTGAGTCGGCATAGCTCAACTTCACTGCCGGAGGGAAGATCATGGCTTCGACGTCCGTATCGCTCACCCTGCCCGTACTGCCGCTCGACGACGAGGTCGTGCTGCCCGGGATGGTCGTCCCGCTGGACCTGTCCGACGCCGATGTGCGGGCGGCCGTGGAGGCCGCCCAGGCCGCCGCGGGCAGCGGGAAGCCCCGGGTGCTGCTCGTGCCGCGGATCGACGGACAGTACGCGGGCACCGGTGTGCTGGGGACCGTCGAGCAGGTGGGGCGGCTCTCCGACGGGGACCCGGGCGCGCTCATCCGAGGGCGCGGACGCGTCCGCATCGGCGCCGGGACCACCGGGCCCGGGGCCGCGCTCTGGGTCGAGGGCGAGACCGTCGAGGAGTCGGTGCCCGAGCCGCTGCCCGGCGCCGTCACCGAGCTCGTCAAGGAGTACAAGGCCCTCGCCACCAGCTGGCTCAAGAAGCGCGGGGCCTGGCAGGTCGTGGACCGGGTGCAGCAGATCGAGGGGGTGTCGGCGCTCGCCGACAACTCCGGCTACTCGCCGTTCCTGACCGTGGCCCAGAAGGTGGAACTGCTGGAGACGGCCGACCCCGTGGCCCGGCTCCGGCTCGCCGTCAAGGCGCTGAGCGACCACCTGGCCGAGCAGGACGTCGCCGAGTCCATCGCCAAGGACGTCCAGGACGGCGTCGACAAGCAGCAGCGCGAGTTCCTGCTGAGGCGGCAGTTGGAGGCCGTGCGCAAGGAACTGCGCGAACTGAACGGCGAGAAGGACGGCGAGGAGTCCGACGACTACCGCGCCCGCGTCGAGGCCGCCGACCTGCCGGAGAAGGTACGGGAGGCCGCCCTCAAGGAAGTCGAGAAGCTGGAGCGTTCCAGCGACCAGTCACCCGAGGGCTCCTGGATCCGCACCTGGCTCGACACCGTGCTGGAACTGCCCTGGAACGAGCGCACCGAGGACGAGTACGACATCCGCGGCGCCCGGGCGGTGCTCGACGCCGAGCACGCCGGACTGAGCGACGTGAAGGACCGCATCACCGAGTACCTGGCGGTTCGCAAGCGGCGCTCCGAGCGCGGCATGGGCGTCATCGGCGGGCGGCGCGGCGGGGCCGTGCTGGCCCTCGTGGGCCCGCCCGGGGTCGGAAAGACCAGCCTCGGCGAGAGCGTCGCCCACGCGATGGGCCGCGAGTTCGTGCGCGTCGCCCTCGGCGGCGTACGCGACGAGGCCGAGATCCGCGGCCACCGGCGGACCTACGTCGGCGCGCTGCCCGGCCGGATCGTGCGGGCGATCAAGGAGGCCGGCTCGATGAACCCGGTCGTCCTCCTGGACGAGATCGACAAGGTCGGGTCCGACTTCCGGGGCGACCCGGCCGCCGCCCTGCTGGAGGTCCTGGACCCCGCCCAGAACCACACCTTCCGGGACCACTACCTGGAGGTCGAACTGGACCTCAGCGACGTGGTGTTCCTGGCCACCGCCAATGTCCTGGAGGCCATCCCGGAAGCCCTCGCCGACCGCATGGAGCTGGTCCGTCTCGACGGCTACACGGAGGACGAGAAGGTCGTCATCGCCCGCGACCACCTGCTGCCCCGCCAACTGGAGCGCGCCGGCCTCGGCGCCGACGAGGTGGTCCTGGAGGAGGACGCCCTGCGCAGGCTCGCCGGGGAGTACACCCGCGAGGCGGGCGTACGGACCCTGGAGCGTTCCCTCGCGCGGCTGCTGCGCAAGGTGGCCTCGCAACACGAGCTGGGGGAACGGGAGCTGCCGTTCCACGTCGGCGCCGAGGACCTGCGGGCGCTCATCGGGCGACCGCACCACGTCCCGGAGTCCGCGCAGGACCCGGCCGAGCGACGGACCGCCGTCCCCGGCGTGGCCACCGGCCTCGCCGTGACCGGGGCCGGCGGCGACGTCCTCTACGTCGAGGCCTCCCTGGCCGACCCGGAGACCGGCGCCGCCGGGCTGACCCTGACCGGCCAGCTGGGCGACGTGATGAAGGAGTCCGCGCAGATCGCGCTCAGCTTCCTGCGCTCCCACGGCGCGGAACTGGAACTCCCGGTCGCCGACCTGAAGGACCGGGGCGTGCACATCCACTTCCCGGCCGGCGCCGTCCCCAAGGACGGACCGAGCGCGGGCATCACCATGACGACCGCGCTGGCCTCGCTGCTGTCGGGCCGCCAGGTCCGCACGGACGTCGCCATGACCGGCGAGGTCTCGCTGACGGGGCGGGTGCTGCCCATCGGCGGGGTCAAGCAGAAGCTGCTCGCCGCGCACCGGGCGGGCCTGACCACCGTGATCATTCCCAAGCGCAACGAGGCCGACCTGGACGACGTCCCGGCCGAGGTGCTGGAGGGGCTGGAGGTACACCCGGTGACCGACGTCCGTCAGGTGCTGGAGCTGGCCCTCGTGGGGGCGGAGGTCACCGCCGAGGTGGCCGCCTGATCCGGCACACGGACGGCCCGGTGCCCCGCTTCGGCGGGGCCCCGGGCCGTCGGCGTACCCGCTGCGAAATACTGACCGGGCGGACACACACCGCGACGGGACCACCATCGACAGGAGCCGGACGTGCACGGGAGCGAAGACCAGGAGTTCCTTGCCCTGGAGCGGGAGCTGTCCGTCTTCCTCCGGCGGGCCCGGGCCTCCTCCGGCGAGATGGCCCGCGCACTCCACCCGGAGCTGGAGCCCGCCGCGTACGGACTGCTGGTGCGGCTGGAGGCGGCGGGACGCCAGCGGGCCACGGAACTGGCCGCGTACTTCGGGGTCGGCAAGGCCACGATGAGCCGCCAGCTGCGGGCCCTGGAGGTGCTGGGGCTGGTGGCCCGCGAACCGGACCCGGCCGACGGTCGGGCCTTCCTGGTCGGGCTCACGGAGGAGGGGCGGGCGCGGTTCCTGCGGGTGCGGGGGGCGCGGCGCGAGCAGTACATGCGCAAGCTCGCCGACTGGGACCGCGGCGAGGTCGCGGAACTCGCGCGGCTGCTCAACCAGTTGAACCAGGGCGCGGACTCGGAGTAGCCGGGCCCGCCCCGTCGCCCGCCGCCCCGTCGCCCGCCGCCCCGTCGCTCCCGCCCCGTCACAGCTCCGCGTACACCGCGGACGCGTCGTCGTGGCGTTTGTGGCGGCCCGGCGGGCGGGCGGGGTCGCACTCCAGGGCGCGCACGCGGGCGATCAGCCCCTGCGCGCCCTCCTTGCGGAGCACTCCCAGGCAGGCCGCCCAGTCGCCCTCCCCGAAGGTGTCCGTCCAACGGCTCGCGCCGTCCGTGAGCGCGGCCAGGGCCCGCACCTCGGAGCGCGGGGTCCGCCCGGTGACCGCTCGGCCCGCCACCTCCGGATCCGCCGCCGCCGTGAAGAACCCGCCCTCGACATTGCGCAGCGCGTCCGCGGCGGCCACCGAGCGCAGCGCCTCGCGCGGCACCCGGTCCAGTCGGTCGTCGAGGACGGCGCCGACCTCACCGCCCCGGGTCTGGACCAGCAGGACGGAGTCCGACAGCACGAGGTGTTCCACGGTCGCCCCGTCCCAGCGCGCCACGACCACCGTCGCCTGCGGCGTTCGCACGTGAGAAAGGTCACAGGTGCCCCGGTGGGCGGCGGCGGTGCTCTCGATGGACGCCGCCAGGATCCGGTCCAGCGGCATGTCCCTCCGCGATCCGGACAGTTCGGTCAATCGACCGCCGAGGCGGGACACGAACCAGGGCACACCGTGCACGCACCCGTCGTCCCCGCGCGGTGGGGTCACCCCGTCGAGGGCCACCACGACGCCGCCGCCCGACGTGGGCATCGCGGCCGACAGCCAGTCCTCATTGGGGCGTTCCGGGTTCCCGGGGGCCGTCGCCAGGTCGATGCGCATACGGACATTCTGCCTGCGGGGGTGCCGGCGGGCCGCTCCGGGCGGTCGCGCGCCGGACCCCGACCCGAGGAAGGTCCGTACCAACGGGTGGGGGGTGTGGCGGGCGGTACCGGGCCGCCCCGGCGGTGCGGGCGCGCATCTTGCCAAAGCGCGCAGCCATCTTTCAACCACCCGTCCAAGGCCGCACCCTGACGGACGCCGCCCGAGTTGGTCGCCAACTGTTCCTTGATGTTCACTCCTTCGAGTGGCCGGGTGGGCGATGTACGGCTCTCTTCCCAACACACTGCAATGGTCTGAGGCGGTACGAGGGGGCAGGGAGCGTTTACTTGTTGACCGGCCGTTACCTCGGCCACACGAGTAGACGAGCACGAGCACACGTACAGGATTGCGAGCACCGGTGCAGAAGAAGCGGTCTCGGAAGAACGGCACCGCCAGCGCCGACGGCCCCGCCATCGCAGGACGTCGCGTCCGCGTGCGCCGCAGGCTGGTGATCGGTGTGGCCGTCGCCGGCCTCACGGTCCTGGTGGCCGGCGCACCCGCCGTCGTCTCCGCGACGAGAGAACTGAACGACTCCCAGCGGCTGGTCACGCTCGCCGAGCAGACCCGGGCCGCCCTCACCCTGGCGCACCTGATCGGCGACGAACGCGACGCCGTCATCGAGTACGTCGCCAAGGGCCGCCCCGCCTCCGGCAAGAGCGCCGTCCAGGAGCGCACCGCGCGCACGGACCGGCAGCTCGAAGAGGTCCGTGCGGAGGCCGACGAGGACCTGTCCGTCGCCCTCGGCCGGATCGGGGCCGTCCGCAGCGAGGCGCTCGACGGCAAGGGCGGCGCGCTCGCCGCGCACCAGGCCTACGCCGGCGTCATCGCGGACCTCATGGCACCGGGCGACCGGCTCGTCGAACTGACCCCGCCCCGCGCGGAGGCCGCCCTGGTCACCACCCGGCCGCTGGCCCCGCTCGGACAGGCCGTGGAACAGGCCGGCGCCACCCGGGGCCTGCTGCTCGCGGCCCTGGGCGTCCCGCGCTCCGAGCAGGCCGTGAGCCTGGCGTCCGTGGACGAACTCACCGTCGCCGCCCAGCGCTCCCGGGTCCGGGAACAGGCCGCCCTCGACGACTTCTCGCGGACCGCGCGACCGGACGTACGGGAGACGCTCGCCGCCACCGTCACCGGCCCCGAGGTCAAGACCGCCGAGGAGTACCTCAAGCGGCTCACCGACCGGCCGACCCTGAACTCGACCGACCGCAAGGTCGACCGCGCCGCCGTGGGCGCCGCGCTCACCGCCCGCGTCGACCGGATGCAGTCGGTCGAATCCACGTTGGCGAGTCGACGGGCCACCGCCCTCGCGACCCTGCGCGACGACGACGTGACCCGCCTCGAACTGCTGATCGCCTTCGTGGGCGTGCTGTTCCTGTTCGTGGTCGGCTTCTCGACGGCCGTCGCCCGCTCCCTGACCCGGCCCCTCTCGGTGCTCCGCCGGGGCGCCCAGCGACTGGCGACCCCGGAGGGCTCCGTCGAGCCGGTGCGCTTCACCGGCCGCAACGACGAGTTCGCCGAGGTCGTCAGCCACTTGAACGCGGTACGGGACCAGACGGTCTCCCTGCACACCCGGATCGCCGGACTCGACGCCGACCGGCGCCGCCTCATCGGCCGCAACGAGGCACTGACCTCCGGCCGCGAGGCCCTGGACGCCGAACTCAGGCAGCTGCGGGCCGGGCTCGAAGAGCACCGCCGCGTCATGTCGACGACGTCGGTGTCCCTGTCCCTGCGCACCCTGGGTCTCGTGGAGCGCCAACTGGCGGTCATCGAGGAGCTGGAGTCCAACGAGCAGGACCCGGACCGGCTCGCGACCCTGTTCAAGCTCGACCACCTCGCGACGGTGATGCGCCGTCACAACGAGAACCTGCTGGTCCTCGCCGGCCAGGAACACGGCCACGGACAGGCCCTGCCGGTGCCGCTGGTCGACGTGATGCGGGCAGCCGTCAGCGAGATCGAGCGGTACGAGCGCGTCGACCTCGCGGCGATGCCCTCGTACACGCAGGTCGCCGGGCACGCCGCCGACGACATCTCGCACGTCCTCGCGGAACTGCTGGAGAACGCGACGACCTTCTCGCCGCCGGACGTCAAGGTGAAGGTGTCCGGCCGACTGCTGGACACCGGCGAAGTGGTGCTGTCCGTGCTCGACGAGGGCATCGGAGTCACCGAGGACCGGATGGCGGCCCTCAACGCCCGACTGGCCACCCCCGAGGCGTACGACGAGGAACCCGAGTCGGAGCACGGCCTGGGGCTCGGCCTGTACGTGGCCGGCCGGCTCGCCGCCCGACACGGCGTCACCGCCGAACTGCGGGCGCCCCGGCACGGCGGGACCGAGGCCCTCGTGGTCGTCCCGGCGACACTGCTGCCGACCACGCCGCCCACCTCGCCGGTCCACTCCGTCGTCACGCCCGGCGCGTCCGGGCTGCGCCTGCCCGGCGCTGTCGCCGAGGCGAACGAGAACACGCTGATGTCCCAGCGGACGCCCCCGGCGGCGGACCCGGTCGTGGAGACCGCGGCCGAGCCCGCGCTCGAACCGGCGGGCGAACCGGCCGGGGATCCGGGGATCGCCGCCGACCTGGCCGCCGCGTTCGGCGACCCGTTCGGCGACCCGGCCATGGACACGGACAGGGCGGCGGGCGCGGCGGCGGACGCCGAGTCCGGCAAGGGGACGGACCCGGTTCCGGGACCGCTCTCGGACCCGGAGGCCGAGCCGCTCGCCGAGACCGAGGCCGCCTTCGACGCGGAGTTCGAGGCCGAGGTCGAGGCCGAGTTCGAGGCCCGCGCGGACTCCGAGCCGCTGCCGACCGCCGACCAGGTGTTCACCGTCCCCGCGCGGGAGCCGCAGGAGCAGGCGTCCGCCGAAGAACCGGCCGCGCCGGCCGCGAGCGACGCCCCGGACGAGCCGAGCGACCCGGGCGACGCCACGGACGACGCCGCGGGCGAGACCGCGGACGACGCCCCGAACGAGGCCGCCGACGCGATCGACGCCCCGGCAGCCGTCCCGGATCCGCAGCCCGTGCTGTCCGCCGACGAGGAACTCCTCGCCCGGGTGGTGTCGGAGGCCGACGCGGAGGCCTTCGTGGCCCCGGACGCCCAGTTGACCCCGGACGCCCAGTCGCCCCCGGCCGAGCAGGCCTTCACGGTGCCCGCCCCCGAGGCCGCGGCACCGGGCGACACGGACCCCGCCCAGGGGCTGCCCCGCCGGACACGGCCCGCCGCGGCACCGGGACTGCCCGTGCGGCCCGTCGCCGCGGCGTCCGATCCGCACCGGCGGGCCGAGGCCGAGGACCACTGGGTCCCGCGCCAGGCCGGCCACCCCGAAGACGTCCTGACCGACAAGGGACTCCCCAAACGGACCCCGCGCAACGTGGCCACCGGAGGTCGCCCCGCCGACGCGCGCCCCGAACCGCGCCGGGTGGACGCCGACGAACTGCGCCGCAGGCTCGGCGGTTTCTACCAGGGGACCCAGGACGGCAGACGTGTCGTCGAGGCCGAGCTCGCGCAGGACCGCGGGCAGGACCGGGAACAGACCGACCAGGGGGACACCGCACAGGAGGCACGCACATGACCGCGCCCAGTACGTACGGACTGAGCACCCAGGCCCGCAACCTGCAGTGGCTGCTGACCGACCTGGTCAAGGAGGTTCCCGGCGTCAACTCCGTCGCCGTCGTCTCCTCGGACGGGCTGCTGCTGCTCTCCTCCGAGCCGCCGGCGCAGTCCCCGCAGGACCGGCCCAAGGGCCCCCGAGGGGCCTCGGCCGACCTCGCCACCATCGTGTCCGGGCTCGGCAGCCTGACCACGGGCGCCGCCTCCCTCATGGACGGCGGCTCCGTGAAACAGACCATGGTGGCGATGGAGCACGGTTCCGTCTTCGTCATGGTCATCAGCGACGGCTCGCTGCTCGGCGTGCACGCCACGCCCGACTGCGACATGAGCGTCGTGGCCTACCACATGGCCCTGTTCGTCGGCCGCGCCGGCCACGTACTGACCCCCGAAGTCCGCAGCGAGCTGCGCCAGTCGATGGAGAACACCCCGTGAGGAGTCCGGCCTCCGACCGGCTGCCGATACGCGGCGCCGACCGCCGCCCCGCCCGCGTCCGCCCGTACTCGCTGACGGGCGGCCGGACCCGGTTCACGCAGGTCCTGCTGGTGGAGACCTTCGTCGCCGCCCTCGACAGCGGTCCGGTCGTCACGCCCGACCGGATGCCCGAGATGCCCGCCATAGTCGAGGTGTGCCGCCGCATGCGGACGATCGCCGAGATAGCGGCGCTCCTGAAACTGCCGCTCGGTGTGGTCCGGGTCCTGGTCAGCGACCTCGCCGACCAGGGCCGGATACGCGTCTACGGCACGGGACACGGCACCGGCCGTCCCGAACGCGCACTGCTCGAAAGGGTGCTCAGTGGTCTTCGCCGTCTCTGACCGTCACATCGACGTCCCCCCTGACGACGAGCCCGCCCAGCCCTGGCAGTACGACCGCTCGCGTGCGCCCGTGGCCGTCAAGGTGCTGGTCGCGGGTGGATTCGGCGTCGGCAAGACCACGTTCGTGTCCTCCCTCTCCGAGATCACCCCGCTGCGCACCGAGGCGGTGATGACGCAGGCCAGTGCGGCCACCGACGACCTGTCCGGGACCCCGGACAAGAGCACCACCACCGTCGCGATGGACTTCGGCCGCGTCACGCTCGCCGACGACCTCGTCCTGTACGTGTACGGCACCCCGGGCCAGGAACGGTTCTGGTTCATGTGGGACGACCTGGTGCGCGGGGCCATCGGCGGCCTGGTGCTGGCCGACACCCGCCGGCTGCGCGACGCCTTCCCGGCCCTCGACTACTTCGAGAGCTGTGGCCTGCCGTACGCCGTCGCCGTCAACCACTTCGAGGGCTCCGCCTCCTACGAGGAGGAGGACGTGCGCGAGGCGCTCACCGTCCCGCCCCACGTACCGGTGGTGATCATGGATGCCCGGCGGCGGGCGACCGTCGTCGAATCGCTGCTGGCCCTGGTGGGTCACGCCCTCGACGCCACTCCCGAATAGATCCACCAGGTCAGGCGGCCTGACAGACCCGAATCGAGAACGTGATGCGCAAGATACTCGTCGTGGGAGCCGGCCAGTCCGGTCTTCAGCTCGCCCTCGGACTCCAGTCCAAGGGGTACGAGGTCACCCTGATGTCCAACCGGACGGCGGACGAGATCCGCACCGGACGGGTCATGTCCACGCAGTGCATGTTCGACACGGCGCTCCAGCACGAGCGGGACCTCCAGCTCGACTTCTGGGCGCGGCAGGCGCCCAGGATCAAGGGTCTGGGCGTCTCGGTCGCCGCCCCGGACGGCAGCCGGGCCGTCGACTGGCTCGGCCGGCTCAAGGGGGACGCGCAGTCCGTCGACCAGCGCGTGAAGATGGCCGGCTGGCTGGACACCTTCGCGCAGCGCGGCGGGCAGTTGGTCGTGCACGGGGCGTCCGTCGCCGACCTGGACTACTTCTCCCGCACCTACGACCTGGTCCTGGTCGCCGCCGGCAAGGGTGAGCTGGTGTCGATGTTCGGGCGGGACGCGGCGCGTTCCCCCTACGACGCGCCGCAGCGCGCGCTCGCGGTCAGCTACGTGCACGGCCTGGGGCCCCGCCCCGAGCACCCGGAGACGGAGGCCGTGCGCTGCAACCTGGTTCCGGGCGTCGGCGAGCTGTTCGTCATGCCGACCCTCACGACGTCGGGCCGCGCGGACATCCTGTTCTGGGAAGGCGTCCCGGGCGGCCCGATCGACGCGTTCAAGGGCACGACGGATCCCTCCGCGCACCTGGCACTGACGCTGGAGCTCATGGAGAAGTTCACGCCGTGGGAGTACGCGCGGGCCACGAAGGCGGAGCTGACCGACGCGGGCGCCACCCTCGCCGGCCGGTACGCGCCGGTGGTCCGCAACCCGATCGGCCGGCTGCCCGGCGGAGGGTTGGTGCTGGGCGTGGCGGACGTGGTCGTGGCGAACGACCCGATCACCGGGCAGGGCTCCAACTCGGCGGCCAAGTGCGCGGCCTCGTACCTCTCGTCGATCCTCATGCACGGCGACAAGCCGTTCGACGAGGCGTGGATGAAGGCCACGTTCGACAAGTTCTGGTTCACGACCGGCAAGCCCGTCACCCAGTGGACCAACGCCATGCTGGGGGTCCCGCCGGAGCACGTGCTGAACCTGATCGGTGCGGCCGGGCAGCTCCAGCCGGTGGCGGATCGATTCGCCAACGGCTTCGACAACCCGGCCGACTTCGACGCGTACTTCTACGACCCCGAGGACGCGGCCGACTACCTGGCCGAGGTCACGGCCACCGTGGCGGCGGCCTCCACGACCGCGGGAGCCCCCACGACCGCGGGAGCCCCCTCCGCCGAATAGCCGCCGTCGTCCCCCGCCGCGGCCGACTCGGGCAGTCGCGGCGGGGTGTACGAGGCGAGCGGCGCCCCTCCCGCGTCCGGCCGCACGGCCCCGAGCACCGGATTCGCGGCGATCGGCGACACCTTGACGGTGGCTCCCGGGCGGGGTGCCTGGATCACCTTCCCGTCCCCGATGTACAGGGCCACGTGCGTGGCGGTGGGGAAGTACACCACCAGGTCCCCCGGGCGGAGCCGGTCCAGGGGGACCCGGGGCAGCCGGGCCCACTGGTCCTGGCTGGTCCGGGGGATCGCCCGCCCGGCGTGTTCCCAGGCCCGGGAGGTCAGCCCCGAGCAGTCGAAGGACCCCGGCCCCTCCGCCCCCCAGACGTACGGCTTCCCGATCTGCGCGGCCGCGTACGTGAGGGCCTCCCCGCCGGCGGCCGTCGGCGTACGGGCGCTCACCGCCCCCGGGGTTCCGAGCCGGCCCGAATCCACCAGCTCCCGTTGCGCCTCGGCGGTGTCCGCGGCCTCGCGGCCGTCGAGCTGCGCCAGTTGTTCCGCGCTCAGCGAGGCCAACAGCCGCTCGACCTCCTTGAGCCGGCCCGTCACCTCGTCCCGCTGCTTCTTCTGTTCGGCGGTCAGTGCCCGCTGGGCGTCGAGGGCCTTGCGGGCCGCGCCGGCCAGTGCCCCGGCCCGCTGCTCGCCCCGCTCCAGCCGCGCCAGTACACCCGCCGTCCGGGCTCCCTCGCGCGCGGCGAGCCGGCGCTGGTCGGCCGCGTTCTGGAAGTCCCCGAGGAGCAGCATGCGGACGTACGGGGGCACGCCGGCCCGCGAGCCCTGGTACTGCTCCCGGGCCAACCGGCCGGCGATGGCCCGCTCGGTCAGCAGCGCGGCCCTGGCCTTGGAGAACTCGGTGGTGGAGCGGCGTTCGTCGTCCTGGCGGGCCTTGAGGGCGACCTCGGTGGAGTTGTAGGCCTCGGCGGCCTGTTCGGCCTTCTGGTACAGGCCTTGGAGGCGGGTGAGCAGGACGCCGACGGGCTCCGCGGCCGGGGCGGCCGGCAGCGGTTCGGCGTGGGCGAGGGGCGGGGGACCGGCCGTCATGAGGACGGCGGCCACACAGGCGACACGGAGCAGTCGAATTGTCATGTAATCACCTCCGGGGCGGCCGATGGTGCCACGCCCGGTATGACGAATCCTCCACGCGGGGCCGGCGGCGGGGCCCGGCCACCCGTCCGGCCCCACGCCGAAGCCCCTCTGCCCCTGATCCGGTTCCCGCCCCGAGTCCGCGGCCCCGCTTCAGGGTCCGTCAGAAACCGAGCAGGCGGGCCTTGGCCGTACTGAACTCCTCCGGGGTCAGCAATCCCTCGCGGGCGAGGGCGGCCAGTTGCGCCAGCTCCCGCACGAGCCCCTCGCCCGCGCCGGTCGACCCGTGCGGGGTCGGTTCCGCCGAGGCATCAGTGCCGGTGCCGGTGCCGGTGCCGGTGCCGGCGTCGATGTCCGTGTCGGTTTCCGTGTCCGGGTCCGCGTACCGCGCGGCCGGCGAGACGGGGGCCGGGGGCCGCGCGGCGTTCCGTCCGGGGTCCGGGGTGCCCGAGGCCCGTGCCAGGAGGCCGCGGAGCAGCGGTCGGCCCGGCGGCCGGTCGGCCCGGGCCGGCGCGGCCGCCACGGGTCTGATGAACATCAGGCCACCACCCCCACCCGCTCGGCCGGAATCCGGACCGACCCCACGATCCGCCCACCCGCCGCCCGCACCGCCACGGCCGCGTCCTCGGCCCACACGTGCTCGACGACCAGCAGGAGCGCGCAACTGCCGAGCTCCAGGAGCTCCGCCGCCTCGCGGACGTCCTCCGGGCCGATCAGCCGGGTCGCCTCCCGGTGCGCCAGCAGGCCCGCCAGCTCCACGAACTCGTCGAACTCGGACGCCATGACCTCACCGGACGCCGTCCGCGTGGCCACGAGACCGTCGATCAGCCGCACCACCCCGGCCTTGCGGAGCCCCATCACGGCCTCGACGGCCGGGACGCGCAACTGTTCCTCCGGAAAGGCCAGGACGATGAACTCCACAGGACCCATGGGGCGAGACTCCCGATTCCGATGGTCCGACCGTTTGTGACGACTCTTCGGCACTCTATGACATAAACGGACATACGCCCCGCGCCCTTGCTACGTTTCCCCGTATGACCGCTCTGACGGCGAAGGTTGCGGAGCCCGCCCCGCCCCCACCCCGCGGCGACCGCGCCGCCAAGCGTCGCGGCGTCGAGCTCGCGCTGCTCACCGGGGCGGTCCTGATCTCCGTACTCGGTCACCTGCACGTCGGCCACGCGTCCACCGGCCGGCTCCCCGAGGGCTCCTCGCACTACGCGGCGGGGCTCTTCGGCGCCGCCCTGCTCGCGCACCTCGCCGTCCGCTTCGGCGCCCCCCATGCCGATCCGCTCGTGCTGCCGATCGCGTTCCTGCTCAACGGCCTCGGCCTCGTCCTCATCCAACGGCTCGACCTGAGCACCCCCCACCACCTCACGGCGGGGGAGCAACTGCGCTGGTCCGCCCTGGGAGTCGTGCTGTTCGTGCTCGTCGTAGGGGTGCTGCGCGACCACCGGGTGCTCCAGCGGTACGCGTACCTGTCCGTCGCCGTCGCCCTCGTGCTGATGCTGGTGCCCGTCTTCTTCCCGGCCGTCAACGGCGCCCACATCTGGATCCGCCTCGCCGGCCTCTCCTTCCAGCCCGGGGAGTTCGCCAAGATCCTGCTCGCCGTCTTCTTCGCCTCCTACCTCGCCGCGAACCGCACCGCCCTCGCCCTCGGCGGCCGGCGGCTCTTCTGGAAGCTCAAACTGCTGCCCGGCCGGGTCCTCGGGCCGATCCTCACGATCTGGCTGCTCAGCGTCGGGGTGCTGATCCTGGAACGGGACCTCGGCACCTCACTGCTCTTCTTCGGCCTCTTCGTGATCATGCTCTTCACGGCCACCGGCCGGATCGGCTGGATCGCGATCGGGCTGCTGCTCGCCGCCGTGGGCGCCTACGCGGTCGCGACGTTCGAACCCCACGTGCACGGTCGGGTGGACGACTGGATGAATCCTTTCGCTTCCATCGACCGCGGCGAGGGCCCCGGCCAGCTCGCCCAGTCCCTCTTCGCCTTCGGCGCCGGCGGGCTCCTCGGCGCCGGCCTCGGCCACGGCCAGTCCTTCCTCATCGGGTTCGCCGCCAAGTCCGACTTCATCCTGGCCACCGCCGGCGAGGAGTTGGGGCTGGTCGGCCTGACCGCGATCCTGGTCCTCTACGGGCTCCTCGTGGACCGGGGCTTTCGCACCGGACTCGCGCTGCGCGACCCCTTCGGACGACTGCTCGCCACCGGACTCGCCTCGATCCTCGCGCTCCAGGTGTTCGTCATCGCGGGCGGGGTCACCGGGCTGATCCCGCTCACCGGCATGGCCATGCCCTTCCTGGCCCAGGGCGGCTCCTCCGTCGTCACCAACTGGATCATCGTCGCCCTGCTGATCCGACTCGGCGACTGCGCGCGCCGACCCCGGGCCGTGGAACCGGAGGTCGCCGAATGATCCGGTACATCCGCTGGTGCGGGTACTTCTGCGCGGCGCTGACCGTCGCCCTGCTGTGCAACGTGGCCCGGGTGCAGATCTGGGAGTCCGCCGCCTACGGCGCCAACCCGGCCAACAAGCGCCCCGCCATCGCGCGGTACGCCGAACCGCGCGGGGACGTCCTGGTCGACGGCCGACCCGTCACCGGCTCCCGCGACAGCGGCCAACTGCTGCGCCACGAGAGGACGTACGCCAACGGCCCGCTCTACGCCCCCGTCACCGGCTTCTCCTCCCAGACCTACGGGACCAGCTTCGTGGAGCGCGCCGAGGACGCCCTCCTCTCGGGCACCGACCCGGGGCTCTCCGCCTTCCCGCTCTGGTACGACCTGGCCCGCGGCCGCCCGGCCGGCGGGAACGTCGCCACCACCATCCGGGCCGCCCTGCAGAGCGCCGCGTACACCGGGCTGGCCGGCAAGCGTGGCGCGGTCGCGGCCCTGGAACCGGCCACCGGCAGGATCCTCGCCCTGGTCAGCAGCCCCTCCTACGATCCGGCCGTGCTGTCCGGCACCGGTGCGCGGGTCAAGGCGGCCTGGGAGCGGCTGAACGCGGACCCCGCCAAGCCGATGCTCAACCGGGCGCTGCGCGAGACGTACCCGCCCGGCTCGACCTTCAAGATCGTGACCGCGGCGGCAGCCCTGGAGGCGGGGGTGGTCACCGACGTGGACGCGCCCACCGAGACCCCCGACCCCTACCCGCTGCCCGGCACGAGCACCCTGCTGCCCAACGCCGGCACCGGTTGCGTCGACGCCTCGATGGCGGAGGCGGTCCAGTGGTCCTGCAACACGGTCATGGCCAAGATCGGTGTACGGGTCGGCCTGGAGGGCATGGTGCGGGCCGCCCAGCGCCTCGGCTTCAACGACGACACGCTGCGGGTGCCGTCCTGGGTGTCACGGTCGAACTTCGACACCGACATGAGCCCGGACCAGCTGGCCCTGTCCTCGATCGGTCAGTTCAACACGAAGGCCACCCCGTTGCAGATGGCGATGGTCGCGGCCGCCGTCGCCAACGGCGGCGAACTCAAGTCCCCGCACCTGGTGGACCGCACGACCCAGGACGACGGGGACCTGGTCCGGCGCGCGGACCAGCACACCCTGGGCCGCGCCATGAGTCCGGGAACGGCGTTGCGGATGCAGGAGTTGATGGTCAAGGTGGTGCGGGACGGCACGGGCCGCAACGCCGCGATCCCCGGTGCGACGGTCGGAGGCAAGACGGGCACCGCGCAGCACGGCGTCGGCAACGCGGGCACCCCGTACGCCTGGTTCATCTCCTGGGCCAAGGCCGACGACGCCCCGTTCCCGGCGGTGGCCGTCGCGGTGGTGGTCGAGGACGCGGCGGCGAACCGCCGCGACATCAGCGGCAACAGCGCCGCGGCGCCGATCGCGCGGGCGGTGATGGAGGCGGCCCTGAGAAAGCCGTAGCCGGCGCCGACCGGGTGTGCGGGCAACCGGGGCCTACGCGCCCTCGGAGCCCTCCGCGACGGCGTCGGCCACCTCCGCCACCCGCTCCCGCTCCTCGGCGGCGAACCGCTCGCGGTCCAGCGCCTCGGCGATCTCCTCGTCCTGGCTCATCAGCAGGTCCAGGTTGGAGTCGCCCATCTCGAAGACGCCCATGTCCAGGTAGGCCTTCTGGAGCCGCTCGCCCCACAGCCCGATGTCCTTGACGCACGGCACGATCCGGCTGAACAGCAGCTTCCGGAAGAGGTGCAGGAACTCCGACTGCTCGCTGAACTCCTCGGCCTCCGCGCGCGGGATCCCGAAGTTCTCCAGCACTTCCACCCCGCGCAGTCGGTCCCGCATCAGGTAACAGCCCTCGATCACGAACTCCTCGCGCTCGCGCAACTCGGCGTCCGTCAGCTGCTTGTAGTAGTCCCGCAACGCCATCCGACCGAAGGCCACGTGACGGGCCTCGTCCTGCATCACGTACGCGAGGATCTGCTTCGGCAGCGGCTTGTCGGTCGTGTCGCGGATCATCCCGAACGCAGCCAGGGCCAACCCCTCGATGAGGACCTGCATCCCCAGGTACGGCATGTCCCAGCGGGAGTCGCGCAGGGTGTCCCCGAGCAGCCCCTGAAGGCTGTCGTTGACCGGGTAGAGCATCCCGACCTTCTCGTGCAGGAAGCGGCCGAAGATCTCCGCGTGCCGGGCCTCGTCCATGGTCTGCGTGGCGGAGTAGAACTTCGCGTCCAGGTCCGGCACGGATTCCACGATGCGCGCCGCGCACACCATCGCGCCCTGCTCGCCGTGCAGGAACTGGCTGAAGTTCCAGGACGCGTAGTGCCGGCGCAGCTCGCCCTTGTCCTTGTCGGTGAGTTTGGCCCAGTGTCGGGTGCCGTAGAGGGTCAGCGCCTCGTCGGGGGTGCCGAGCGGGTCGTTCGGGTCCACCTCCAGGTCCCACGCGATGCGCTTGGCGCCGTCCCACTGCTTGTCCTTGCCCTTCTGGTACAGCGCGAGCAGCCGCTCCCGGCCGCCGTCGTACTCCCAGCTGAAACGGGCCGCGCCGGAGGCCGGAACCTGCCAGACGGCCTCGCCCGGGGCCGTTGTGTAGAGCTCGTGCGTCGACATGGACGCCCCTTCGTCTCACGTACTTCCCTGCCTGAGCGGACAGTTGGCAGCGTCACACGTTGGTAGACACGGGGTCAACAAGTCGTGCGCGGGGGATTGACGGCCTTGCTGACAGGCAGTCTCATAAGAGGTGACCGCTGGTAACTCCCCGGCGGCGACCCCACACGACGGGCGAGGTGCCCCCGCGATGACGACCACGACCGACCGCACGGATCGCCGGGTCCTGAAGGACGCGCTCGGCCTGCTCAAGGACCGCGAACAGATCGCCGAACGACTGCTCGAATCCTCGGCCAAGCACTCCTTCGACCCCGACACGGAACTCGACTGGGACGCCCCGCCGATCGAGGGCAAGTACTACTGGCCGCCCGAACTGCTCTCCCTCTACGACACCCCCATGTGGAAGAAGATGGGGGAGGAGCAGCGCATCGAGCTCTCCCGCCACGAGGCGGCGGCGCTCGCCTCGCTCGGCATCTGGTTCGAGATCATCCTGATGCAGCTGCTCGTCCGACACATCTACGACAAGTCGCTGACCAGCAATCACGTCCGCTACGCGCTCACCGAGATCGCCGACGAATGCCGGCACTCCATGATGTTCGCCCGCATGATCCAAAAGGGCGGAGCCCCCGAGTACCCGGTCTCCCGAGCGAACCACAACCTCGCCCGCGTCCTCAAGACGATCTCCACCACCCCCGGCTCCTTCGCCTGCACCCTGCTCGGCGAGGAGATCCTGGACTGGATGCAACGGCTCACCTTCCCGGACGAGCGCATCCAGCCGCTCGTGCGCGGGGTCACCCGCATCCACGTCATCGAAGAGGCCCGGCACGTCCGCTACGCCCGCGAGGAACTGCGCCGCCAGATGCTGACGGCCCCGCGCTGGGAACAGGAACTCACCCGGATCAGCTGCGGCGAGGCCGCCCGCGTCTTCTCGCTGGCCTTCGTCAACCCGCATGTCTACGACAACATCGGCCTCGACCGCCACGAAGCCGTCGCCCAGGTCAAGGCGAGCGGCCACCGGCGCGAGGTCATGCAGACCGGCGCCAAGCGGCTCACCGACTTCCTCGACGACATAGGAATCCTGCGCGGGGTCGGCCGCCGGCTCTGGCAGAGCTCCGGACTCCTGGCCTGAGGCGCCGCCCCGGGGGTTACCCTGCGGGCATGACCGTACGCGCGTACCGCAGGCTGAGCGTCGAGGAGCGACGGGCCCAACTCCTCGACGCGGCCCTGACGCTGTTCGCGCACCGGGCACCGGAGGAGGTCTCCCTCGACGACGTGGCCGAGGCCGCCGGCGTCTCGCGCCCCCTCGTCTACCGCTACTTTCCCGGCGGCAAGCAGCAGCTCTACGAAGCCGCCCTGCGCTCCGCGGCCGAACTCCTGGAGCAGTGCTTCGCCGAACCCCAGGCCGGACCCCTCACCCGGCGGCTGTCCCGGGCCCTGGACCGCTACCTGGCTTTCGTCGACGAACACGACGCGGGCTTCTCCGCCCTCCTCAACGGCGGCAGCGTGGTCGAGACCTCCCGCACCACGGCCACCGTCGACGGCATCCGCCGGGCCGCCGCCCAACAGATCCTCGTCCACCTCGGCGTCCCGGAACCCGGTCCGCGGCTGCGCATGATGGTCCGCACCTGGATCACCGCCGTCGAGGCGGCCTCGCTGATCTGGATCGACGAGGGCAAGCAGCCCGGCGTGCAGGAGCTGCGGGACTGGCTGCTGGACCAGTTCATCGCCCTGCTCACGGCGACCGCCGCCACCGACCCGGAGACCGCCGCCGCCGCACGCGCGGCCCTGTCCCTGGAATCCGCGGAGGGACCGGTCGGGGTGCTGGCCCGCCGTGTGATCCCCGTGGTCTCCGAGGCCGCCCACCTGCTGTGACACTGGAGGGGTGAGAAGCCAACCCACCCCCTTCGAGGGCGGCCCGATGGACGGCCGGACCCTCCCGATCCTCCTCGGCCCGACCGGGCACCCCGCCAAGTGGTACGAGATCCCGGTCCCCGCCCCGGACGGCGGCGCCCCGACGGTCCTGCTGTACGAGCGCGTCCCGGCGGGCTACTCGAAGCGGCTGGGCCTCCAGAAGGGCTGGAAGTACACCTTCGTCCCCTCGGGCACCAGACCCAAACCCCGCTGGCCCTGGACCAAGACCCCACCCCCGGCGTGACCGGGCCCGGCGGCGCCGATCTCAGCTCCGCCGCTCGTGACCGGTCAGGCCGGGCGGCGCTGTATCTCGGCTCCGCCGCTCGTGACCGGGGCAGGCCGGGCGGCGTGGATCTAGGCTCCGCCGCTCGTGTGACCGGGCAGGCCGGGCGGCGTGGATCTAGGCTCCGTCGCTCGTGACCGGGGCAGGCCGGGCGGCGCTGCATCTCAGCCCCGCCGGCGTTTGAGGCGCCCGGCGCAGCCGGGGCCGGCAGCATCGACGCCGCACGGCACCGCACCACCGGCCCGGCCGGCGCACCGGTCCCGCCCGACCACGGCAACGGCCCGACCACGGCAAAGACCCGGCCCCCTCACCCGCCCGGCCAGGGCAACGGCAGGGTGACCACCGCCAACGCCCCACCCTCCGCTCCGCGCCGGAACTCCAGCCGCGCCCCGATGACCCGGGCCTGTCCGACCGCGATGGTCAGCCCGAGCCCGTGCCCCTTGCCCTTGCCCGAGCGGGAGTCCGACCCGCTCCGGAAGCGTTGCGGGCCGTGCGCGATCAGGTAGTCGGGGTAGCCGTCGCCGTGGTCCCGTACGGTCACCACCGGCCCGTCCACCGTCAGGACCACCGGCGCACGCCCGTGCTTGTGGGCGTTGGCCACCAGGTTGCCGAGCACCCGTTCCAGCCGCCGCCGGTCGGTCTCCACGTGCGCGTCCCGGACGACGACCACCTCCGTGTCCGTCCCCGAGGCCCGCACCACTCTCCCGGCGAGCCGCGCGAGCTGGTGCAGGTCGGTTTCCACGGCCTCGCTGCCCGAGTCCAGTCGGGAGATCTCCAGCAGGTCCTCGGTGAGTTGGCGCATCGTACGGACCCGCTCTTGTACGAGTTCCGTCGCCCGTCCCTCCGGCAGCAGTTCCGACGCCGCCTGTAGGCCTGTCAACGGCGTCCGCAGCTCGTGCGCCACGTCCGCCGTGAACCTCTGCTCGCTCATCAGTTTCGCCTGGAGGCTGCCGGCCATCGTGTCCAGCGCGCCCGCGACCGTCGCCACCTCGTCCTGGTGGCGTGCCGGGTCCCGCGTGCGCGGATCGCCGACCCGCGCGTCGAGGTCGCCTTGGGTGATGCGCCGGGCGACCGTCGCCGTCTGGTGCAGTCGCCGGGTCACGCGCCGCACGGCGAACGCCCCCACCAGCAGCGTTCCCCCGATCGCCAACAGGGAGGAGCCGGTGATCGCGTGGTCCAGGCCGCTGATCGTCCGTGCGCTCTGGCTGTAGTCGACGGCGGTGGCCAGGGCCCGGCCGTCGGCGGGGCCCGCCGCCCACATCGTCGGACGGTCGTCGTGGGTGCCCACGACCGTTCCCTGCCGGCCACCGACCGCGAGTTCCCGCAGCGACGGCGGCAGCTCCGTCGGGTCCAGCCCCGAATCGGGGGGCAGGGCCTCGCCGGCCTCGTACGCGCGGGAAGCGTCGCGCAGCTTCTCCAACGCCTTGTCGCGCGCCGTCCCGACCGTCTGCCGGGTCACCTCCACGTGCACCAGCGCGCCCAGCACCGCCGCCAGCGAGCAGCACATGATCACGATGAAGCACGCCGCCTTCCAGGTCAGCGAAGCGGTCCAGGCCGGCAACCGATGCCTCACGACGAGGCCCCGCCCGCCGCAGCCGCAGACGTCGCCGAACCCGTCGCCGGACCCGAACCCGTCGCCGAGCCCGTCCCCGGGGTCGCGTCCGTCGAAGGCTGCGGGCGCGCCGGTCCCGGCACCCGGACGATCTGCTCGCGCGTCGGCAGCATGCTGCGCTGTTTCCCGTCCCAGGACCAGGCGGTGATCAGCTCGTAGCCGTTGTTGCCGCTCGGAGCCCGCAGGATCACGTCCCGGCCGGCGAGCTCCACGCCGATCACGGTGTCGATGGTGGCCATGATCCGGTTGAGCCGTCCGTCGGGGTCCGCCGTGTAGGCCCGTACGGACAGCATCTTGTCGGGCAACTCGATCCCGACGACGATCTCGTCCTTCCCGTTGCCGGTGAGGTCCCGGTAGTACGGGCTCAGGACCGGACACTTCCCGGTCGGTTCCTTCCCGCACGCCAGGACCGCGTCGGCGGTCTCCCGGGGCATCCCGTCCGGGCCGACGTCGGTGTTCGGGTGCGCGCGCAGTTCGGCTTGGACCAGTGCCACCGGGTCGACCTCGTGTACGTCCTGGTTCTTGACCCGGGGCAGCCCCGGCACGTACTCGGGCGGCGCGCCCCCCGGATCGGCGGGCGGCACCACGGCCCCCTGCCGCCCCGGCCACAGGTTCACGGGCCCGCTCGCCGTCGGCGTCGGCCCGGCGGCGACCAGTTCGCCGGAGTCGCCGCAGCCCGCGACCAGGAGCAGCAGGGCGGGCAGCAGCAGAACGGTGCGCGTCCGGACGGGGAGCGTTCTCACGGGGGCGGGCCATCCTCTCTGCGGCAGGCCGGTGGCGGTCGGTTTCCAGCCAACCTTATGCAGAGATACATCCCTTTTGCTCACGCGTCCGCCCGGTGGACTCCGGGCCGGCCGATCCGCCCACCCGCCGCCCGACAACCGGGGTGTCAGCCCTCCGTGCGTCCGCGACGCACCATCGCGAAGCCGAGCCCGGCGGCGCCGATGGCCGCGATGCCGCCGCCCGCCGCGAGCAGCAGCACGCCCTCGCCCGGACCGTCCGCCACGGTGTTCAGGCGCAACGCCTCCGCGGTCCCGCCCGCACGCGCCGCGGACTCCGGGGTGTGTGCCGAGACGGGGACGGTGTGCCCGCTGCGCGTCCCGGTCTTGCGGCCGTCGCCGAAGAGGGCGTGCGACGCGTCGCCGGCGGGACGGGTGTCACCGACCCACGACGTGAGCCGGCCGTCCGCCCGCAGTGAGACGTGCAGGCCGCCGGAACCGCCGACGTCGGTCGCGCCGTCCCGACCGGCCAACGTGGCGACCCGGGCGCCGTCGCGCAGGATCTCGGCCTCGTACGCGTCGTCGGCCACCCGGTAGATCCGGGCCAGGGACTCGCCGTCCGCCAGGGAGAGGCTCTTGACCAGGGTCCGCTGCCCCGTCGACGCGGCCGGTACGCCGTCCGCGAGCGCGGCGGCGGTGGGCAGTGCCAGGAGGCTGCCGGCGCATGCGGTCACGGCGGCTGCGCGAACGAGACTGCGACGGCTGACGGTACTCACGGGAGGTCCTTCGTTGCGGGTCGGGTCCCGGCGTGTCCAGGCGGCCGGGCGTGTTCAGATGACATAAACGTAGGCGTCCGTCATTGCGGTACAGCGGTGCTTCTGTAACAGCAACCCGACGGGGTTCCGTCGGAGTCGTTACACGGGCCGTCAGGGCCGTTACCGGACCGATCGCCCGCCCCGCCCGGCACGCCCGCCCCGCGGAACCCGCCGGCCACGAACGCCCCGCGCATCCCCTCGTTCCCACGAGGAGCTCTACGCCACTCCAACGACGGGGCTCGGCCCCAGGACCCGGCAGGGGGATTGTCCGTCGGCGGCCGGCCTGCTCCCATGGAATGCGGGGGTGAGGCCGATGCCCGGACTCAAGGTGCTGCCGAGCGGCCGGCCCGGCCGAGGTCGGCTGTACGTCAACCTGCCCGACGGCGAGGCGGTCGCCTGGTACGACCGGCGGACCAACCGCGTCAGCCTGCTGTCCGACACCCGCCGCGAGGCGGTCCTGACGGCCCTGCGCCCGTACCTGACCGGCGACTACACCGTCGGCCCGCCCCCGGTGCCCACGGCGGCCGACCTGCTCCGCCTCGCGCTGCCCCCGGACGAGGACCTCGCCCCGAACCGTCCGGGGGAGCCCCTGCTGGGCGAGCTGACGTACGGCTCCCCGGGCGCCAGGACCCGGCACCGGATCCGCCGGGAACTCCAGGCCCTGGAACGGATGGGCGCCGAACTCGACGCACTGGAGAGCGAGGACTGCCGGGTCCTGCACGCCGTCCCGCTGCCCGACGGCGGCGTGATCGACCACCTCCTCATCGGCCCGCCCGGCGTCCTCTGCGTCCGCACCGTCCCCGGTCTGCGCCGGCGCGCCCGGATCGGGGACCTCCTGCTCACCGTGGGCCGCGACGAACCCGGCCCGGAACCCCGGCTGGCCCGACTCGCCGCCGCGTACGCCACCCGCGTGCTGACGGCGCCGGTCGTCCCCGCGCTCGCCCTCGTCGAGGCCTCGCGGGTCGAGGTGGCCCCCACCCTGCGCGACGTACGGATCCTCCAACCCGGCACCGCCGCCGCCCACTTCGCCTCGAACCCGGCCACGCTCAAGCCCCCGGACGTCGACGCCCTGTACGCCCTCGCCCGCGACACGCGTACCTGGCTCCGTCCCACCCGGCGGCGAACCGGGGCCCGTGCGTGGTGAGCCGCCGTCGGCGCGGACCCGGCCGCCTTCGAGTGTCGCGCTCCGGCTCCTCGGCATAGCCTGAGGACCTCCCCAGGGAAGGAGCGCGGCATGAGGGCTACCTGGAAGGGGGCCATCTCGTTCGGGCTGGTCACGATCCCGGTGCAGCTCTTCACGGCCACGGAGGAGCATGACATTCCGCTCCGCCAGGTGCACGGGAAGGACGGCTCACGAGTACGTCTGCGGCGCGTCTGCGAGGCCGAGGACGTGGAGATTCCGTACCACGAGATCACCAAGGGCTACGAGGCTCCGGACGGCAGCATGATCATGCTGTCCGACGAGGACCTCGCCGACCTTCCCCTCCCGAGCAAGAAGCTCATCGACGTGCTGGCGTTCGTGGACGCCTCGACGATCGATCCGCTGATGTTCTCCAAGGCCTACTACGTCGGCACGTCCGACCGCGCCGCCGCCAAGCCGTACGCCCTGCTCCGCGAGGCCCTCACCGAGTCCGGGCAGATCGCCGTCACGAAGATCGCCATCCGGTCCCGCGAGGCCCTCGCCGTGCTCCGGGTCCACGAGGACACCCTGGTCCTCCAGACCTGCCTGTGGCCCGACGAGGTCAGGCCCGCCGCGGGCATCACCCCGGAGGGGGACGTGACGATCCGCCCCCAGGAACTCCAGATGGCCCGCTCGCTCATGGACATGCTCTCCCAGGACTTCGACCTGTCCGCGCTGCACGACGAGTACCAGGAAGCCCTCCAGCAGGTCATCGAGGCCAGGCTCCAGGGCGTCGAACCGCCCCGCGACGAGGAGGAGGCCGCCCCGACCGGCGGCAAGGTCATCGACCTGATGGCCGCCCTGGAGAACAGCGTCCGCGCGGCCAGGGAATCCCGCGGGGAGCCGGCCGCCGCGGACGGCGACACGGACGCCGAGGTGCGCACGCTGCCCGTGCCCGGCAACACGCGGAAGACCGCGGCGGAGAAGAGGGCCGCCACGCACAAGAAGAGCGCCCCCGCGAAGAAGGCGGCGAAGACGACGACCGCGAAGACGGCCCAGGCGCGCAAGGCCACCGGCTCCGCGGCGAAGAAGGCCACCGCCTCACCCAAGGAGACCGGCGGCAAGAAGACCACCGCGACGAAGACCACCGCGGCGAAGACGTCCGCGAGCAGGACCGCCGCCAGGAAGAGCACCGCCGCGTCCGCGGCCAAGACGACGAGAACGGCGAAGGCGACGACCACGACCGCGAAGACCGCGGCGGCCAAGAAGACGACCAGACGCGCGGCCTCCGCCTGACGGCCCCGCGCCCGTCCGCCCGCCCGTCCGCCGTACGTCCACCCGTCCGCCCCCGGCCTTCCACCACCTGGCCGCCCCGACCGCCCGTTTCCACCTGATCCATGCCAGTCTGCTCCCATGGCGCCGATCACGATGGTGGAAGGGCGCCGCATCTCGCTCAGCAACCTGGACAAGGTGCTGTACCCGGAGAGCGGCTTCACCAAGGGCGAGGTCCTGCACTACTACGCCCGCGTCGCGGACGCGATGCTGCCCCACCTCCACGACCGGCCGGTCTCGTTCCTGCGCTATCCCGACGGCCCGGACGGTCAGCTCTTCTTCACCAAGAACCCGCCGCCCGGCACGCCCGACTGGGTACGGACCACCCCGGTACCCCGGTCCGAGGACCTCACCGCCGAGCAGGTCGTCGTCGGCGACCTGCCCACCCTCATGTGGGCCGCCAACCTCGTCGTCGAGTTCCACACCCACCAGTGGCCCGCCGCCGCCCCCGCCACCGCCGACCGGCTGATCCTCGACCTCGACCCCGGCC
>NZ_LGDE01000047.1 GCF_001279725.1 Streptomyces sp. WM4235
CTGTGGTGGTCATCGGGCTGGTCCTGGTCAGTTGGTGGTCACTGCGGTGGGGCGAAGCCAAACGGGGAGCTGCTGGTGGCCGTTGCTGATCAGGGAGCCGAGCGGCTTCAGCCGGGCGGCCGGGACGGCGAGTTCGAGCTGGGGGAAGCGGTCGAACAGCATCCGCAGGCCGGTCGCGACCTCCAGACGGGCGAGCGGCGCGCCGAGGCAGAAGTGGATGCCGTGGCCGAAGGCGAGGTGGCCCTGGGTGGGGCGGCGGATGTCGAACGTGTCGGCGTCGTCGTGCCATCCGGGATGACGGTTGGCGGCGGCGTAGGAGGCAAGGATCGCCTCGCCTCGGGCGATGGTCTGGCCGCCCGGCAGCGTGATGTCGTTGACCGCGAAGCGCATCGGGAGGTGCTTGACGGCCGGCTCCAGGCGCAAGGTCTCCTCGACGACGTCGCTCCAGCCGGCGCGGCCGGCGCGGATGTGGCCGAGCTGCTCGGGGTTGGCCAGCAACAAGCTGATCGCCTGGTCGATCACGTTGACGGTGGTCTCGTATCCGGCGCTGATCATCAGCAGGAGGGTGTCGCGGAGCTCGACGTCGGACAAGCCGCGCCCGTCACCGTCATCGTCGCGTGCGGCGATGAGCAACGAGGTCATGTCGTCGCCGGGCTCGGCGCGCATGGCGGTGATGAGTTCGTCCAAGGCGGCATAGAGGCGGGCCGTGTTGGCCGCCTGCTCGTCTGAGTTCAGGGTGGTGTCGAAAACACCGTCGACAACGGTGCGGAAGCCGGCGCGCCGGTCGGCGGGCACGCCCATGAGGTGCCCGATCACCGCGATCGGGAGCGGGTGGGCGAGGTGCTCGCGCAGGTCGATGATCTCACCGGCGGGCAGGGTGTCGAGGTCGTCGAGGATGGCCGTGACGACGGTCTCGACGACGCCGGTGAGGTCGGCGATACGGCGAGCCGCGAACGCCGGGGCGATCATCCGTCGCAGCCGCCGGTGGTCGGAGCCGTACGCGGTGAACATGTTGTCGACGGCCACCCACAGGGCGAGCGGCCAGGTTCGTATGACCTCCTGGAAGTCGGGCCAGTGGGCGCGGGCGTCCTTGGATACGTCCGGGCTGGTCAACAGGGTCTTCAGGAGGTCGGGGTCGTTGATGGACCAGGCGGGCACACCGAGGACGTCGACGCGGACCGCGGGGCCGCGGCCGCGCAGCTCCTCGTGTTCGCCGTGGTGGTCGGCGCCGCTGGGGTCGAGGACGACCGGAGCGGCGGGTTGGGATGCCATGTGGGGCTCTCCTTCAGACTGCGGTGGGGGCGGGGAAGAGGACCGGGAGGTGGGTCAAGGCGCGGTGGAAGGGGCCTGGCCGCCAGGTCAGCTCGCCGGATGGACAGGCGAGGTCGAGGCTCATCTCGGGCAGGGCGTCGAGCAGGTGGATGATGGCCGTCTCGGCGATGAGATAGGCGTGGGAGCGCGCCGGGCAGGCGTGTGGGCCGGTGCTCCACGACAGGTGGGCGCGGTCGCCGGAGCCACCGCCCGCATTCAGGGCGGGGTCGTTGTTGCACGCGGCCATGGAGATGACGACCGGCTGATGGGCGGGCAGCGGGACGCCGTCGACGTTGACGGTCTGGGGCGGGTAGGTGATACAGAAGTTGGCCAGCGGCGGGTCGCGGTAGAGCACGGTGTCCAGGGCTTCGCGTACGGAGGCCCCTCCGGCGTGCACCGTCGCGGAGAAGTCCTCGTCGGTGAGGATCTTGAGGACGGTGTTGGTGATCAGATTGGTCAGCGGTTCGATGCCGGCTCCGTACAGGGTGACGAGCTGGTGCGCCATCTCGGTGTCGTCGAGCCGGGCGGGGTGGGCGATGAGGCGGGAGGCGATGTCGAGGCCGGGCTGTTCGCGGCGCAGGGCGACAAGCTCGATGACCGCCTGGGTCAGGATCTGGTTGCCGGTCGCCGCGTTCACACCGTCGAAGATGCGCGCCATCCCGTCGGCGATCCGGCGACCGATCTCGTCCGGGCAGCCCAGCAGCGCGCTCAGGACCCGGAACGCGATCGGCCACGCGAACTGCGACAGCAGGTCGGCACGGCCCGCTGGGCTGAACTCGGCGATCGTGCCGGCGGCGACGCGTTGGACGAGGGCGTGCAGGTGGTGCTGGTCCACGCCGCCCAGGGCGGACGTGTTCGCCGCCCGGTAGCGGAAGTGCGCGGGGCCCGCGGACCGCAGCGCGTTGGGCCGCCACTCCATCATCGGCCGCACGGGGCAGGTGTCGGGGATGGTCTGCTCCCAGACGCGCGGGTCCGCGGGGAAGCGGTCCTCGTCGTTGAGGATGCGGCGGGCCTGGTCGTAGCCGATCACCAGGGTCGCGGGCACACCGGGCTCCAGATCGACCGGCACGAGCGGCCCGTACCGGGTGCGCATCCGGGCGTATGCGGCGTGTGGGTCGGCGGCGAACTCGGCCTCGTAGAGTGCGATGCGGGGCTGGGCCGGGATGCCGGGGGTGGTGGTCACGGGCGGCGCTCAAGGGGGCGGAGGTGTCGGGCGGTCAGGTTGGTGCCGGGTTCGATCAGGGCCAGGTAGCCGGAGCGGCCCACACGGGCGTCGCAGGCGGTCAGCGGGGTGTCCGGGTCCAGAGCCAGGGCCTGGCGTATCTCCTCCGACGGGGGGTGGGGCGCGCCGTCGAAACGATTGATCGCCACGGCGTAGGGGATGCCGTGCTCTTCCAGGAGAGACAGGTGCTCGTGGGAGGCGTCGAGGTTGCGGGTGTCGGCCAGGACCAGGGCGCCGAGCGCCCCCTCGGTCAGGCTCTGCCACAGCGGCCGGAACCGGGTCTGACCCGGGGTTCCGAACAGGTACAGGGCGAGGTCGGAACTGATGTGGATACGGCCGAAGTCGATGCCGACGGTGGTGGTCCTCTTCCCCGGAGCACCGGAGAGGTCGTCCACTCCGGCGCTGGCCTGAGTGATCGGCTCGTCCATGTGCAGGGGCGGCACCTCGGAGACAGAGCCGACGAAGGTGGTCTTGCCGACGCCGAACCCGCCCGCGACAACGATCTTCGCGGAGCGCACGGCGCTGGTGGGGTGGATCTCAGACCTTGGTCCGTAGACCACGGAGCACCTCCCTCAGGATGTCGATCTCGGGCTGGTCTTCACGGGCGTTGACAGGGGTGCTGAGGTGGCCGCTGTCCATCAGGTCGCAGACGAGGATGAGGACCGTGGACGGCGGCAGCGCCAGGGACGCGGCGATGTCGGCCACCGCCAGGCCGCCCCGGACACCTTGGGTCAGGACCAGCACCCGGCGGTGGTCGAGCAGGAGTCCGTCGGCCGGGCCGGTCGCGGCGAGCACCAGAGACTCCAGGCGCACCTCCGGCCGGCTGGGGCGGACACGCCCTCCGGTCCGTACGAAGGGCCTGACCATGTCCGGATCTCGCCGCGGACCGCTCACCCCGCCGCCTGCGCTTCCGGAACCGGCCTGCGCGCCTCCACGGCCATCTGGTCGCCCACACTGACGGCGAGTTCTCCCATCTGGTGGGCGATGGTGGCAATGTCGGCGTCCGGGCCGGTGGTCTGCGCGAGGAGCAGCATGTGCTCACCGGCCTGCGTGATCAGGCACACGTACTCGGTCAGCTCCAGCACGATCTGCCGTAACCCGCCGCCGTCGAACGCCTCGCCGTAACTCCGGCCGGCCCCGCGCAGGCTGGAGGCGATGGCCGCGTGCCGCTCGCCCTGGTCCTGATCGATGGAGGACGTACGGGAGTGCAGCAGGCCGTCCGCGCTGATCAGGACCGCGCAATGGACCCCGGCGAGGGTGCCGAGCTGCTGGTCGAGCAGCCACCCGAGTTTGTTGGAGTGTGTATCGGTGAACATCAGGCTCCTTCGGACGTGGGGGACTGGCGTGCGCGCCGGGTACCGGCCGCCCAGGCGACGACCACGCTGGGGCGGCCGGGTTGGGCCGGCTCGGGTCGGGCGACGGGCCGCTGTGCGGGGGCCGTGTCGCGCCGGCGTACCGTCAGCCCGGTGGGCGTGGTCACCGGTGCGGACCGCGCTACGACCGGTGCGGACCGCGGTACGACGGGCGGCTCCGCCGGTGTCGGCCTCTCGGGGACGCTCGTCAGCAGGTCTCGCGGGAAGAAGATCTGCACGCTCGTTCCCCGGTAGGCGTTGGGGGCCTCCAGGTCAACGCTGAACCCGTACTGCCGGGACAGGGCCGCGGACACGGCGAATCCCGTCTGCGGGTGCGCGCCGAGGCGGGTGACCGTCTGCGTTTCCTCGCCGCCCAGGATCCGGCGGGCGGCCACCACGGCCTCGCGGTTCATCTGTAGCCCGGCGTCGTCGATCCTCACCGTCATGCCGTGGTGGCCGTCCAGCAGCCGTACGTCCACGACAGCGGACGGCGGCGAGTACTTCAGCGCGTTCTCGAGGAGTACCGCGATCGTGTGGACGGTCGGGCCGACGGCCCGACTGACCACGGCGACATCGGATTCCTCGGTCTTGATCCGCTCGAACCCGTCGAGGTGTCCCATGGCGGCCTGGATCACGTCGGTGAAGCTGGTGGCCGGCCAGCGCCGGGACAGCTTGCCCCCGCCGAGGATCACGTAGCTCTGCGAGACCAGCAGCAGCTGTTGGACGAGGCGGTCGATGGTGACGAGCGTTTCGTACGCCTCGCCGCCCGCGTGCCGGCGTACGCCCTCGCTGATCTGCCGGCTCACCCTTGAAGCGGTGACCACCAAAGACTCGGCGAAGGCGCGCACCGCGGCCTGGGCGGCCGCATCGGCCGTACCTCGTACTTCGGCGGCGGCGGTGTCGGCGGCTCGCCGGACCTGGGACACCTGTACGCCCGTGGCCGTCTCCGCGTCGTACTGCACCTGCCGCAGCGCCCGGGCCACGGCGTCGACGACCGCTCGTACCCGCTCGGCCACCGAGGTGCCGAGGGCCTCCGGCAGTACGAGGTCGACTCCCTGCCCGGCGCCCGGCCGGACGGTGGCCACCTGGAGTGAGGGCACCACCTCATCGGCCAACTGCCCCAGGATCGTCTCGGCGGCCCGCAACTGCTGCGTGAGGCGCTCGGCGTGCCGGTGGATCCGGTCGGCACGGCGCCGCTCCGCACGCAGCCGGCCTTGCAGGTGCGAGGCCGCGCCTCCGCCCGCCAGAGCCAGCGCCGAGGGCACGGCGACCGCCGCAACTTCTATCAGAGTGCTCATCAGGTCCTCACGGGTTCACGGTCACGGTCGAGTCGGTCGGTCTCGGGCCGCGGCCCAAGGGGTGCGTGCGGCGAGAGCGCCGTGTACAGGGGCGGCGTCACGGTGAGGACCGGGTCCGGCCCTGGCTGTTGCCGAGCCGGCCCGGTGAAGGGCGTCGGCCGGGGTCGTGCTCAGGGGTGGAACGGGCAGGAGGAGGACCGTGTCCCCGTGGATCTCGACGTCGACCGGTGCGTCGGCCGTGGCCTGCCGTTCGCCATGCCTCGCACCTCAAGGGACGCATCGGGTCGAATCACCATGCCAAGTCCAGTTCGTTGATCGGAAACACTTCAGGGGTATCCGGTTGCGGTGTGTACTGGTGCCACACCGGTCAGCAGTCATTTGATCAAGCACGCCAGGCGCGCGTGCAGATGGTGATGCGGATACCTTGCGAAATCCGCATCAGGAGGCCAGGAACTCAGATGCCACAACCTGAGAAGTCCCTTGACCCGAGCCGTTCGCCCGAGGCGTGGTTCGGTGCCGAACTCCGATTACGCCGCAAGGCGGCCGGGTTCAAGACCGCAGCACCCTTCGCTGAAAAGGTGCGGGTCAGCGTGGATGTGATCTTGAAAGTCGAGAAGGGTGTCTACCGGTGCCCGCAGGACCTGGCGCCGAAGCTGGACGAAGTCCTGGGTACCGGAGGCCTGTTCACCCGCGCCTGGGCCATGGCGTTCGGCGATGCGGATCAACGAGGGTCTGATGTGGATGTCCCGGATACCCGGCGGGGGGAAGGTGCCGTCCGGGAACGCGGAGGGCGCGTCCTTGTGAAGGGTGACCCATCAGCGTCGACCGGGAGCCCTGACCCTGTGGAGCGTCGTGCCTTCCTTGCCATGGGAAGCCTCGCAGCCCTCGCTCCGCTGGAACTCACCCCCCTTCTCACGCCCGCGACGCCGCCGCCGGTCCCCGCACGGATCACCCCGACGGAGATACGGCAGCTCCTGGACATCGCCGACGGGCTCCACGGGTGGGACAACGTCCATGGCGGAGGCGGGCTGATCGGGCAACTGTCCACCAATGCCATGCAGTGGGCGACCCGGCTTCTGTCCGTCGCCTGCCCCGCTCCCCTCAGGCCGGAATTCCTCGCCGCCGTCGCTCGCCTCGGACTCGTCTGCGGCGCCTCCCGGTTCGACGTCTACCGACACGACGAAGCCCGCCTCGCGTTCAAGATCGCGGTTGAATGCGCGGACGAATGCCGGCACTGGCATCTGCGGGCCAAGGGGTACTCCTTCCTCGCTCGTCAGGCCATCTGGATCGGCGACGCCGACGACGGCCTGACGAACGCCGAGAAGGGGCTCGTGCGCGCCGATCGCCTCACCGCTTCGGAACGGGCCATGCTGCACACCGCCCGGGCCCGTGCCTTCGGAAGGCTACGCAACGCCCAAGGGACGCTCACCGCGGTGGGCGCGGCGGACGACGCGTTCGCTCAGCGGCGACCGGAGGACGACCCTCCGTGGATGGCGTACTACGACGTGGCCCAGCACAACGGCGACACGGCTCACGCCCTGTGGGACCTGGCGGTCGGAATCGAGGGCGGCGATTGCGCACAGGCCGGGCAACGCCTACGGACCGCGGTTCGCGGGCACGGGCCCGCCTTCACCCGCTCCAAGGTCATGTCGTGCACCAAGCTGGCCTCCCTCGTCATGTTCCGGGGCGACCCGAGGGAGGGAGCGGCCCTCGGGCACAAGGCGCTGAAACTCGGTGACGGACTTACTTCGCTCCGGGCCGCCGACGACCTCAGGGAGCTCGGCCGCTTCGCGGCCCGGCACCCGAAGATTCCGGAGGCAGTGGCCCTGGGCGAGAGGATCACCGCTAGCTTGCAGGCATGACGAACACGGCGCGACCAGCCCTCGACGCGCTCGCGGAGGCCTGCGTCGCAGCCGGCTTGGACCCGCGCGGCGCAGAGCCGATCCGTATCGCCGAGAACCAGATCTGGCGACTCTCGGCCGGCGTCATCGTCAGAATGGCGCCTCCGGACCGGCTGGAGACCGCGGCACGGGAGGTCCGTGTTGCCCGATGGCTGGCGGACAACGGCGTCCGGGCCGTCACCCCCCTCGGGGTCGACCAGCCCGTGGAGAGCACCGGGCGGGTGGCGACGTTCTGGGAGGAGGTACCGGCACACCACCACGGATCCATCGCCGACGTCGCACTCGCGCTGAAGGAACTGCATGCGCTCTCGCCCCCCCACGTTCGACATCGGAACGCTCGACCCCTTCGTCCGCGTGCGGCAGAGGCTGACCGGGGCGCCTCCCTTCCTGTCGAGGACGGCCGATGGCTCCTCGACCTTCACACGGACCTCGCCGCCCGCTGGGCGACCGGCCTGCCCACGGGACTGCCCCGGCGAGCCGTGCACGGTGACGCCTGGCCCGGGAACATCGTCCGCATCAACGGCGGGGGACGGTTGGTGATGGACCTGGAACGGTTCTCCGTCGGCCCACCGGAATGGGATCTGGCCTCAACAGCCGTCCGCACCAGAACCACCGGGGCCGTCACCGAGGCCGAGTACGCCGCGTACTGCGCTCTCTACGGCCACGATGTCACCGACTGGTCCGGCTACGACCTGCTCGCACGAGCCCGCGAGCTCCGCATGGTTTCGTATGCGGCCCAGCATGCTGCCGGGGACCCGAGGTGGCAGGCTCAGGCGCAGCATCGCGTGGACTGCCTACGGGGGCGATGCGGCCCGCGGCCCTGGGCATGGGTGGGCATCTTGTAGGCCCGAAGCCACAGTCAAGCGGTCCTTGACTTCTTCATCTGCTTCCATGACGCGACCGTCAGAGGCACCGAAACGATCCCGATGCCGAGCAGGACCAATCTGACGCCGATCCCGTCGTTCGCCATCGCACCGCCGAAGCCGAGCAGCATGCCGCAGCCACCGAGGAACAACGAGCGCCAGCCGAGCAGGACTTCGCGCAGTCCCGCGGAGGAACCCTTGACGAATCCCCCTCCCTGCATCGACTCGAACCACCTGCTGATCGCGTTCATTTCCACCATCACATGATCGAGGCTACCGGGAGCGGTCTCCCCAGAGGATCGAGATGCCGATCCCACATCAAGCCACCTTTGGGCTGGGCTCCCATCCCATGCTGAGCCTTCGGATACATTCTCCCGAACCCGCGCCGGCGCCCACACCGGCGGGTCACCCCACCCGGTTTCCCGCCTCGCCGCAATGCCGTGATGCTCGCAACCGACGACAGCGGCCGGGCCACGAGCGCACTTGTCGACCTGACGCCGATTCTCTCCGACCTGACCACGCTCTATGAGGTGATCAGCGAAGCGTCCCTGCCCGATGTCGGCGGTGGGTACTTCATCCACTCACCCGCGACCGTGGCAGGACACTTCCGCGCGTACGGCTCCGCTCCGATCGACGGCGAGTGGATCGCACCGGTATTCGCCGGCGATGGCGGAGGCCATCTCTTCGCGATCGGCGGCGACGGACGAATCTGGAAGTCCACCACAGCCTCCTGTGCCGACGACTTCGGCGTCGTCGCGGCCGGCCTGCAGGAGTTCCTCGAACAGATCGGCCGAGGGATCGCGGACCAGCTCTGATCGCGGCTGAGACAGAAGTCGGCATCACGTGTCACGGAGACGGCTCAGCTCTCCGAAGGCGGGAACCGTGAGCAGCACGGCCTATGCCCGGGCACGGGATGTCGCCACGACTTCCATCGCCGCCGGGTGACGGCGTTGCCACCCAGGCCGGCCCGCGGTGAACGCAGCCCGGGTTGTTCTTCCTCGTCGATGGCATGTCGCCGTAATCGTTCCGAGGAACGCTTTTCGTGCCTCTGTGCGAAGAATTGTGCAGAACGACCGTTACGGAATTTGTTGCTCCGGTTGGGTGGCGAATGGATGAGTGCGCCCGGTGGTGCGCCGGGGTGCAGTGATCGGCCGGGCTGTGCGGGCCTTGGGCGGGTGTAGCGGTCAGTGAATGTCAGGGGCACGGTCGCGCGGAGTGGGTGTACTGCGCAGGTGAGGGTGACGGAAATGTCCGTGGTCGGTAACCGGCCACGTCGGGGGCTGCGGTGGGTCGTGCGGCGGGTCGAGAGTGTGGTCCT
>NZ_LGDE01000048.1 GCF_001279725.1 Streptomyces sp. WM4235
GGTTCAGGCGCTGCCGCGCCGGTCGGCGGCCGGCCGGGCGGCCTCGATCAGCTGGCGCAGGGCGCCGTGGTACACCTCGTGGTCGGTCAGCGGGGGCAGTACGTCGGCCAGGCCGCCGGAGAGCACGGGGAACTCGGCCGGGTCCAGCGCGGCCAGGGCGGCCCGGGACGCGGCGGTGGCGCCGGCGGGATCGCGGTGGTCCACGAAGGCGGCGCTGCCGAGGGTGAGCAGGTACATCCGGCGGTAGACGGTCATCGCCTCGGCCGCGGTCATCCCGGCGGCGACACTGTCGGCCAGCGCCGGTTCCACGAGTCGGGCGAGCAGTCGGCGGCCCAACCAGGGCCGGCCACCGCGCAGTACGAGCAGGCCGGGGTGTGCGGTGAGCAGCCGGTAGAACGCGGAGAACCGCTGCTCGGTGGCCTCGGCCCAGTCGGTGCCGGCGGCGATCTCGGGCAGTTGGCCCGCGAGGTGCTCGGTGCACAGGTCCAGCAATCCCGCCAGATCGGCGCAGCGGCGCTGGACGGTGGCGTGCGAGACGTCGAGCCGGTCGGCGAGGGCGCGGAAGCTGAGCGCGGCCGGCCCTTCCTCGTCGAGGATCCGCAGGGCTTCGACGGCGATGGCCTCGGGGGTCGCGCGGTCCAGGGCGGCTGATCTTCTCGGCATGAGATACACCGTAACAGACAGTGTCACGTACGTCGTATCTCACCCCTGGTCCGCCGGGACGCGCGACCGCGGGGCCGGTCAAGCGGGCGCCCGCGACGTCGACCCTTCGTGTGATGTCGACTGCACCCATATTGCTGGTCATCAGGTCATAACCCGCGACTTGTGTTGACAGTGGGTAGCCGCACCGCTGCACTGGGCGCTCGACAGACCCTCGGTACGTCCCCCACGTCAAGGAGACCCCGTGCCGCCTCGCCCGCGTGCGTCGCTCCCCTGTCTGACCGCGGCCGCCCTGCTCGCCCTCCTGCTGTCCCCCGCGACGGCGGTGGCCGAACCCACCGCCACGTCGGACACCCCGCTCGCCCTCACCCCTCCCATGGGTTGGAACAACTGGGCGCACTACATGTGCGACATCGACGAGGCCAAGGTGGTCGCGAACGCCGACGCGCTCGTCTCCACCGGTCTCGCCGCCAAGGGCTACGACACGGTGACCGTCGACGACTGCTGGATGCTGAAGAGCCGTGACGCCGACGGCGACCTGGTGGCCGACCCGGAGAGGTTCCCGCACGGGATGGCCTGGCTCGGCGAGTACCTGCACGCCAAGGGGTTGAAGTTCGGCATCTACCAGGACGCCGGCGCGCTGACCTGCGGACGCTACCCGGGCAGCGGCGCTCCCGCGGGCGGGGGCGCGGACCACTACGCGCGCGACGCCCGGCTCTTCGCGTCCTGGAAGGCGGACTTCGTCAAGATGGACGGCTGCAACCTGTACGTGCCGCCCGGCAAGACGAAGGAACAGGCCTACCGCGACGCCTACAACGGCGTGGCCCGGGCCCTGCGCGACAGCGGCCGCGACATGGTCCTGTCCGCGTCCGCGCCCGCCTACTTCCAGCAGGGCGAATGGGGCGGCGCCGACTGGCACAAGGTGATCGACTGGGTGGGCGAGACCGGCCAGTTGTGGCGCGAGGGCCGTGACATCAAGGTGTACGCCCCGGCCGCGCCCACGACCTCGCGGTGGGGTTCGGTCCTCGGCAACTACGGCTACAACCGTTGGCTCGGCCGGTACGCGGGCCCCGGCAACTGGAACGACCCGGACTTCCTCATCGCCGGCGCCCCCGGACTCACCGAGGCGGAGAGCCGCAGTCAGGTCGGACTGTGGGCCATGATGGCGGCCCCCTTCATCCTCTCCTCAGAGGTTTCCGCGCTCACCCCGGCCGGGCTCGCCGCGCTCGGCAACACCGACCTGATCGCACTCGACCAGGACCCGCTGGGCCGGCAGGGCGCGGTGGTCTCCTCGAACGGCACCTCCGACGTCATGGTGCGGCCGCTCGCGAACGGCGACCGTGCGGTGGCCGTCCTCAACCGGACCGGCGCCGCCATGGACGTCGAGGTGCCGCTGGAGGACATCGGCCTCGCCCCGTCGTGCGCCGTCGACGTCAAGGACCTGTGGAGCGGGGCCCGTCGTGAGGCGACCGTCTCGCTGACCGGCAGGGTCGCCGCCCACGACACCGCGGTGTGGCGGCTCACCCCGCGCGGCTGCGGCAAGGCCGTGCCGACCGGGCAGATCGCCGGCAACGCGGCCAAGTGCGCCGACGGGGCCAACACCAGCGGTGTCGGCGCGGTGGTCATGGCGGCCTGCACCGGAGCCTCCGACCAGCGGTGGACCGTGGGCCCCGACTCCCGACTGCGCTCGGCCGACCAGTGCCTCACGGCCGGGGACGGCGACCTGGTGGAACTGGCCGACTGCGCACCCGGGCGATCCCGGCAGAGCTGGGCGCAGGACCGTCCCGGCGCCCTGATCGAGAAGAGCAGCGGGCTGTGTCTGACCGCACCCGCGGCCGCGGCGGCCCCGGACGCGCCGGCCGAGCGGCTGCGCCTGACCCCTTGCGGCGACCACCGGATCGACCAGACCTGGGCCCTGCCGGTCTGACGGCTCCGGTCCGACGGCTCCGGTCCGACGGCTCCGATCGACGGAATGAGGTACGACTCGATGACACGCAGCGGGCGCCCGCGTGGGCGCCGTACGGTCGCGGTGGCGGCGCTTCCCGCGGCACTGCTCGTCCTGGTCCTGGCGGGGGCGGCGCCCGGGGCGGTCGCCTCGGGCGCGGGATCGCCCACCGCGCCCGGTGCGCGGCAGTCCGACGTACGGCAGTCCGTCGTACGTCGGATTCCGGCGGTCCGGGACTTCGACGCGCGTCCGGCGCGGGAGGCTCTGGAACGGCTGCTGCCTCGGCACGCGGGCCAGTTCACGCTGGTGCCCGACCCGGGCGCCGCGGCGGACACCTTCACGGTGTCCGGGACGGCGGGCGCCCTCACGGTGCGCGGCACCAGCGGCGCGACCCTGCTCACCGGGGTCGGCTGGTACCTCCAGCACGTCGCGGGCGCCGACATCGGCTGGCCCGGCGACAGCCTGGGGATGCTGCCGGAGCGCCTGCCGGCCGTGCCGAAGCCGGTGACCCGGAGCGCGCTGGTCGCCCACCGGTACGCGCTCAACGACACGGACGACGGCTACTCGGGCCCGTACCGCACCTTCGAGGAGCACCGACGGCAGATCGACCTGCTGGCCCTGCACGGCGTCAACGAGGTGTTCGTGCAGGTCGGCGCCGAGTATCCGTACTACCGGGCGCTCCAGCGGTTCGGATACTCGGCGGCGGAGCTGAGGGCGTGGATCCCCGGTCCCGCGCACCAGAGTTGGTGGCTGCTGCAGAACATGAGCGGCTTCGGCGGGCCGGTCTCGGAACGGCTGATGCGCGAGCGGGCCGGGATCGGCGGCCGGATCGCCGAGCAGTTGCGCGGGCTGGGCATGACCCCGGTGTTGCCGGGCTTCTTCGGCACGGTGCCGCCCGCGTTCGCCGGGCGCAACGCGGGCGCCACGACCGTGCCGCAGGGTGACTGGGCCGGCTTCGACCGCCCGGACTGGTTGGACCCGAACTCGGCCGCGTTCGGGAAGCTGGCCGCCGCGTACTACGCCGAACAGCGGACGGTGTTCGGGGACAGCTCCATGTACCGGATGAGCCCGTTGCACGAGGGCGGCAAGACGGGTTCGGTGGACGTGGCGGCGGCGGCCGGGGCGGTGCAGAAGGCCCTGTGGGCGGCCCATCCCGGCGCCTTGTGGGCGGTGTTGGGCTGGCAGGAGGATCCGAGGAGGGAACTCCTGGCCGGGGTGGACGCCTCGAAGCTGTTGATCCTGGACGGACTGTCGGACCGGTACGACGGGTTGGACCGGGAGGCCCGTTGGGGCGGCGCGCCCTATGCGCTGGGCACGATCCCCAACTTCGGCGGACACACCACGATCGGCGCCAACACCTCGGTGTGGAGTGACCGGTTCGACGCGTGGCGGTCCAAGCCGGACAGCGCGCTCACGGGCATCGCGTACATGCCGGAGGCCACCGGGACCGATCCCGCCGCCTTCGACCTCTTCACGGACCTGGCCTGGGAGTCCGGGCCGATCGACCGGAGGAAGTGGTTCGCGGCGTACTCCGCCCGCCGGTACGGGCGCGCCGACGCCGAGGCGGCGGCCGCGTGGGAGGAACTGCGCAAGGGCCCGTACAGCACCGCATCGGGGCTGTGGTCGGAGTCCCAGGACGGCCTGTTCACGGCCCGACCGAGCCTGAGCGCGGCGGGATCCGCCCGCTGGAGCCCCAAGTCGATGCGCTATCCGGCCGGTTCGGTGCGCCGTGCCCTGGACCACCTGCTGAAGGTGGCCCCGTCGCTGCGGGCTTCCAGCGCCTACCGGTACGACCTGGTGGACACGGCCCGGCAGGCATTGGCGAACCACTCGCGGGTGCTGCTGCCGAAGATCAAGGCCGCGTACGAGGCGAAGGACGTGCGCCTGTTCCGTGAGTTGACCGCCCAATGGCGCGACGGTGAGAGGCGGTTGGACGGCGTCACGAGCGCCGACCCGAACTTCCTCCTGGGGCCCCGCCTCTCGGCCGCCCGCTCCCGGGGCGCGGACAGGGCGGAAGCGGACCGGTACGAATACGACACGCGCTCGCTCCTGAGCGTGTGGGGCCCGCGCGCCGCCTCCGAGGGAGGCTCCCTGCACGACTACGCGAACCGCGAGTGGGGCGGTCTCGTCTCGGAGCTCTACGCACCCCGTTGGGACGCGTACTTCGCCACGCTGGAGGAGGCGCTGGTCCGGCGGGCGGTGCCCCGGCAGATCGACTGGCACGCCTTCGAGGAGGAGTGGGCGCGGCGGACCACCCGGCACGCCCAGGCGCCGGTCGGGGATCCGTACGCCCTGGCGTCGGGGATCGCGGCCGCGCTTCCCGCCGCGAAATGACCTACACCATCGGTCGCGGCACTGTCCGGGGCTTCCCGTGACCGTCACCCTCACGTGGGTAATTCCACACTCGTGAGAGGGAGAGCGCATACGGCTGATCACCGCACTGGACGGGGGGTCGGTTCACTGGCCCGGACACGAACAGGGGCGGCTGTCGGAGCGATCCGGTGGCCGCCCCTTCCGACGCCCCCAGGAGCGCACCGAGCATGTCCGAGACCGAGCCGGAGCGGCCCTCCCCGGCGCCGGAACCGCCGTCCGACCTCGCGACCGCGTCGATCCGGGCCGGCGGGGACCCCGACCAGGCCGTCCCCCCGCCGCCCCGGGTCGGCGACCCGGCGCGGGAGCCGTCGCCGTGCTCCGAGCCGTGGGACCTGATCACCGACGGGGTGGTCGAGCTGCGCAAGCGCCGGCCCCGCGGATGACGGGTGCGGGGCCGGCGGGCCCCGCCCGCGGGCGGGGCCAATCCAGTGGCTCGGCGGCTACGAATGGCTCACGAGGCGCGCGGATGCCGACGAACGACCGGGAATCCCGGAGGATCTTCCCGTGAACGACGTGACACGAGCGGACCGCGCCGAGGACGGCATGCCCGCCCTCCTCGGCCGGGTCGCCGAAGGGGACGAGGACGCCTTCGTCTCGGTGTACGAGGCGGTGAGCGGGTCCGTGCTGGGCCTGGCGTACACGGTGCTGCGCGATCGGGCCCAGGCCGAGGAGGTGGCGCAGGAGGTGCTCGTCGAGGTGTGGCGTACCGCCGGGCGCTACCGCGCCGACCGGGGCAGCGTGCGGACCTGGGTGCTGACGATGGCGCACCGCCGTGCGGTGGACCGGGTGCGTTCCGCGCAGGCCTCGACCGAGCGGGAGCGGCGCGCGGCGCGGCTGGAGGCCGCGCTTCCGGAGTTCGACGAGGTGAGCGAGGCGGTGGAGCACCACGAGGAGCGCGACCGGGTACGGCGCTGCCTGGGTTCGCTGACCGAGATCCAGCGCCAGTCGGTGACCCTGGCCTACTACCGGGGTCTGACCTGCCGCGAGGTGTCCGAGGAGCTGTCGGTGCCGCTGGGTACCGTGAAGACGCGCCTGCGCGACGGGCTGCTGCGGCTGCGCGACTGTCTCGGGGTGAGCGGCGGATGAGCACAGAGGACACGGAAGGCACGACGGGCATGCACGAGGGCACGGGTGCCTACGTCACGGACGCGCTGCCCCCGGCGGAGCGGGCGGCTTTCGAGGCCCATCTGGAAACCTGCGAGGCGTGCCTGCGGGAGGTCGCGGAACTCGCGGCCACGGCGGCCCTGCTGGGCCGGGCGGTGGCGGTGGAGCCGCCGCCCGCGCTCCGGGAGTCGGTGCTGCGCGAGATCCGGGCGGTGCCCGCGCGGCCGGAGCCCGTACGGCCTCCCGCGCACCGCGCGCGGCCCGCGCGGCCCCGGCTGCGCTGGGCCCTGGCGGCCTGCCTCGCGGCGGCGGTCGGTTTCGGCGGGGTGGCGGCCTGGCAGTACCAGCGGGCCGAGACGGCCCGCCAGGACGCCCGACGGGTCGAGGCGCGGGCGGCGGCCCTCACGGAGGTGCTCGCGGCGCCCGACGCGCGGCTGGCCACGGGCCGCATGGCCGACGGCGGTACGGGCACGGCGGTGCTCTCCCGGGACCGGGACCGGGCCGTGTTCGTGGCCGACGGCTTGGCGGCGGCGCCCGAGGGGCGGGTGTACCAGCTGTGGTACACCGACCCGAAGGGCGTCATGCGTCCGGCCGGGCTGATGGACCCGGCGCGACCCGACGCCCCCGCGCTGCTGAGGGGCGAGGTCGGGCCCGCCACCGGGGTCGGGGTCACGGAGGAACCGGCGGGCGGTTCCGCCGCACCGACCACGGATCCGCTGGTGGTGCTCGCGTTCCCGGCGGCGGGCGCCGCGTAGGACGGGAACCGGAGGGTGCCCGCCGGCCGGCGCACATCGGGCACAACCCACCAAACCGGCTGTCGGGCCGCTCCGAATGACCCCTGAGAAGGAAGACCCGGGACGCCCGCGACCCGCAGTGCGGGCGGGGCGCCCGAGGGCCGGGGGGAACGACCCGATCCGAGGAGTCACGTGATGACAGCACGTCGCAACACAGGCATACGCAGGGCGGCGTTCGCCGCGTCGGCCGTGGCCGCACTGGCCCTGGGGCCGGCTCTCGCCGCGGGTTCCGCGATGGCGGCGGACGGCGAACCGTTCGGACCGGGCTGCGCCTCGGTACCGAAGGACGGCTCGGGCTCCTTCGCCGGCATGGCCAAGGACCCCGTGGCGACGGCCGCGTCCAACAACCCGGCCCTGTCGACCCTGGTCACCGCCGTCAAGAAGGCCGGCCTGGTCGACACCCTGAACAGCGCGAAGGACATCACGGTGTTCGCGCCGACCAATGCGGCCTTCGCCAAGGTGCCGAAGGCCGACCTGGAGAAGCTGCTGGCCGACAAGGCGCAGCTCACCAAGGTCCTCACCTACCACGTGGTGGGCCGGGAGCTGACGCCGAAGCAGTTGGAGCAGGGCTCGTTCGACACCCTGTCCAAGCAGAGGCTGACCACCTCCGGTTCCGGCGAGTCCTTCAAGGTGAACGGCAACGCGTCGGTGGTCTGCGGTGACGTCCACACCGCCAACGCGACGGTCTACCTGGTGGACTCCGTCCTGATGCCGAAGTCCTGACACCCCGGATCCGCCCCCGCCCCCTCCGGCGGACGCCGGAGGGGGCGGGGGCGGGCACGGTCCGGCGGACGCCGCACGCCGAATCACCCCAGGCGGATCGGGAGCGTCTGCACGCTGTTGCCGATGAAACTGCGCTGGTAGGGCAGTTCCGCGTCGGGCACCGCGAGGTCGAGGTCCGGGAACCGGTCGAAGAGCCGCTCCAGGGCGATGACGGCCTCCAGCCGGGCGAGCGGGGCGCCCACGCAGTAGTGGGCGCCGTGCCCGAAGGAGAGGTTGCGGCTGTTCTCCCGGGTGAGGTCGAACCGGTCCGCCCCGGTACCGTACGCGGCCTCGTCGCGACCGGCCGCGGTGTAGCCCGCGAGGACCGGGGTGCCCCGCGGGATGACGGCGCCGCCGACGGTCACGTCGCGGGTGGGGTAGCGGAACGGGAACCAGCTGACGGGGCCGTCCCAGCGCAGGGTCTCGTCGACCACGTCCGACCAGCTCGCCTTTCCCTCGCGGACCAGCGCGAGCTGATCGCGGTGGGTGCACAGGGCGCGCACGGCGTTGCTGATCAGATTGAGCGTGGTCTCGTGCCCGGCGACGAGCATCAGCCGCATCGTGCCGATGAGTTCGGCCTCGCTGAGCCGGTCGCCGTCCCCGTCGCGGGCCGCGATCAGGGCGCTCGTGAGGTCATCGCCCGGTGCGGCCCGGCGGGCGGCGGCGATGGTGCCCATGAGTTCGACGAGCTCGCGTACGGCGTCCATCACCTCGGCCGGGGTGGTGTCGGTGGAGACGATCACCGTGTTGGACAAGTGGTGCAGCCGCCCCCGGTGCTCCTCGTCCACGCCGAGCAGTTCGCAGATGACGCTCATCGGCAGGGGCAGCGCGAAGTGGGTCCTGAGGTCCGCGACGCCGTCCGGGGACGCCGCCGCCGCCGCTCCGAGGCCGTCGAGCAGCCCGGCGGTCAACTCCTCGATACGCGGCCGCAGTCGCTCCACCTGGCGGGCCGTGAAGGCGTTGCCGACCAGGGAGCGCAGCCGGCGGTGGTCGGCGTCGTCGGCGGTGTGCATGCCCTGGGCGTTGGCGAAGACCCGCAGGGGCCAGTCCCGGGGGACGCTGCCGTCATGCAGGCCGGGGAAGTGTCGGGCGTCCTTGGCGACATCGGGGTGGGCCAGGAACTCCTTCAGTGCCTCATGACCCAGGACGACCGCGCCGGGCACTCCGCCGGGGAGTACGACCTCGGCTACGGCGCCCCGGGACCGCAGGCGGGCGTTGAGGGCGTGCGGACACCCCCCGGCGGGATCGATGACGTGCGCGTCTGCAGTGTGGGACGACAAGCCGATTCTCCTGACCGTGTGGAAGAGACCCGGCCAACAGTGCGGCCTGGACGACGGGTTGTTCAAGCCCGACTCTCCGCTTCGTCTCAGAACCAGTGGAGGGTGAGGGTGAAGGTGGTGTGGGTGGTGGCTCCGGTGGGGTCGGTGGCGGTTGCGGTGATGGGGTGGGTTCCGGTGGTCCAGGGTTTGCCGGTGATGCGGCCGGTGGTGGGGTCGAGGGTGAGTCCCCAGGGGAGTGTGGTGGTGGTGTAG
>NZ_LGDE01000049.1 GCF_001279725.1 Streptomyces sp. WM4235
CTACGCCAACCAGGCAGCGACCGATCAAGCGAACCTGAAACCACGTCACCCCGCCCTGACCAGCTAGTCAGCACCTCCCGCACAGCGGGGGAACCTCAAACACGTCAGATGCATGCCGCTGTCGAACACCATCCGCAGGACCCCGGACTTGAACACAACCGCGGACAGGACCTTCGCCCCGAACAGAGGAAGAGCCGCAGCCACGTCCTGGGACTCAGGCGTCAGAGGCAGGCCAGGACTGGTGTGGAGTGGCCCTGTCGAGAGCCGAGCTGGTGCTTCCAGCACGACTTCCCACCCTGCGTCCAGGACGAGGGTCAGCCGAAAGTCGATGCTGATCTTGACGACACTCAGGCCTCGGAGGTTAAGGATCCAGCGGTCCTCGTACTCAACCGGTTCCAATTCAGTGCTCATCACCACACCATGGTCCACTCCGTCATAGGCACCAAAGGATTTTGCTCCTCCTCGGCATCACCCTCTGCCTAGCCGTCGATGGTCACTGCCTCTGGATGTTCCGCAGAAGCCAGCTTCGCTGAGAACGCGAGGAGAGGCGTTCGCGACCACCCTGGCAAACCGGCAGCTCAGAGCAAGATCAACGGACAACTGCAGTGCGACGGGACACGTGAGGTGCGTACGGCTGGATGATCTGGCTCGTGGTGAAGGGCAGCCAACTGCTGGTGGGCCTTGCAGCCGACCTCCGTGACTGAACGCCCACCGAGGCGGCCCGGTTCAGCCTGCCAGTTGCTGAAGCCATTCGCGGAGCAGCGCCGTCTCGGTGTCTCGCAGAGTCAACCCCGCGTCGGCAGCCGCGGGTTTGGTGGTGAGCGCGGTTTCCAGTGCGGCGTCGAGGGCGAGTGCGCGCGAGGCCAGGTCGGACCCGGATGAGGCGGGCGGGTCCGTGGTGAGGGAGGCGATGACGGTGTCCCGCAGCCGTGCGGACGTGGTCAGGTCCCGCTCCGAGGGCTCTTCGCCGATCAGTGCCAGTGTGGCGCCCGTTGTCGCGGCGTGGATGACGCGGGTCGCCTGCTTCACCGGAACCCGAAGGCGTCCGGCCTCGGCCGCCCGGCCCAGCAGTGTGACCAGCAGGGCGTGTGCCTCGTCCGCGGCCGGGGGCCGCCGCCCGGGCTGCACTGTGCCGTACATGAGCATGTAGAACGCGGGGTGCCGCACTCCGAAGTCGACGTGCAGGTCCCAGCCGCGGTAGATGTCGGCCACCGGGTCGTCGGGGGTCAGCGCCAGCGTTTCGCGTTTCTCGGCCAGGTACATCTCGAACCCGTAGGCGGCCAGCTCGGCCAGGAGTCCGTCCTTGTCGTCGAACATCCGGTACAGCGCGGGGGCCGTGATGCCCGCGGCGGCGGCGACAGCGCGGGTGGAGACCGCCTCGCTGCCGCCCTCTTCCAAAAGCTTGGCGGCCACCTGCAGCACCTGGCGCCGCGCGGCGCGTCGTTCCTCGTTCATGGAACAACGATATCCGATATTGCGTATCGTCGTCCTATCGGTGCTACGGTTGTAACCGGAACAGCGATCCGATGATGGTGGTCGGCGCCGACCCGCGACATCTGGGCATGCGCCGCACCCCGGCCGGTGCCGTCGGCCCTCACTCGTGGAGCCGTGCGGCCGACCACCGCAGCCGGCACTTCGTCGTCCGCCCGCATCACCGAACACGCCGCCATCGCGGCAGGAGAGGAACACCCATGTCCGATATCTCGATCGTCATCGCGTCGCATTCCGGCTACGGCCACACCGCGCAGATCGCCACAGCCGTCGCGGACGGCGCGCGCTCCATCGCCGGGACGCACGTCCAACCCGTGGACGTCGCCTCCCTCAGCGACGCCGACTGGGAACTGATGGACGCCGCGGACGCAATCATCTTCGGCACCCCCACCTACATGGGCACCGCGTCCGGGGCGTTCCACGCCTTCGCCGAGGCCAGCAGCAAGCGGTGGATGACCCGCGCCTGGAGCGACAAGCTCGCGGCGGGATTCACCAACTCCGGCTCCATGAGCGGCGACAAGCTGCACACCCTGCAGTACCTCTCGCTCCTGGCGGCCCAGCACGGAATGCTCTGGGTGAGCCTGAACCTTCTGCCGGGCTGGAACACCACCACCTCCAGCCCCCAGGACGACAACCGCCTCGGCTTCTACCTCGGTGCCGGCGCGCAGAGCTTCAACGACACCCCCGCGGTCCACGACGCGGACCTGAACACCGCCCGCCACCTCGGCCGGCGCGTCGCCGAGCACACCCGCATCCACCGCACCGGACTGACCGCCGCAGCGCACTGACCCAACGGGTCGCCAGAAATCTACCTTCCAGATTTCTTTCAGAGGAGTGCGTCATGCAGCACCGGACACTGGGAAGCCAAGGCCTTGAGGTCTCGGCGATCGGCTACGGCGCGATGGGCCTGACCATGGCTTATGGACCCACCGACGCGGAGGCCGGCGTCGCCGCCCTCCGCCGCGCCCACGACCTGGGCGTCACCTTCTTCGACACCGCCGAGATGTACGGCTGGGGCACCGGATCCAACGAGATCCTCGTCGGCAGGGCGGTCAAGGACTTCCGCGACGACGTGGTCCTGGCCACCAAGTTCGGCGTCGACATGTCCGTGCCCCCGGAGCAGATCGGCGGCCCTCTCAACAGCCGGCCCGACAACATCCGCAAGGTCGCCGACAACAGCCTGCGCTACCTCGGCGTGGATCACCTCGACGTCTTCTACCAGCACCGCGTCGACCCCGAAGTGCCCATCGAGGAGGTCGCGGGCACCGTCAAAGAACTGATCGACGCGGGCAAGGTGAAGTACTTCGGCCTCAGCGAGGCCGGACCCGAGACGATCCGCAAGGCGCACGCCGTGCAGCCGGTCTCCGTCCTGCAGACCGAGTACTCCCTGTTCGAACGGGACGTCGAGCAGCTCTTCCCCACCCTGGACGAACTCGGCATCGGCTTCGTCGCCTACTCCCCCCTCGGCCGCGGGTTCATCACCGGCACCGCCAAGCCCGCCGGCCAGTACGAAGGCAGCGACATACGCACCGTCGACCCGCGCTGGCAGCCGGGCAACTTCGACAAGAACGTCGAAGCCGTCGACCGGCTCGCCGAACTCGCGGCGGCCAGGGGCGCCACCGTCTCCCAGCTCGCACTGGCCTGGCTTCTGACCCGGGGCGAGCACATCGTGCCCATCCCCGGCACCCGCAGCCCAAAGCGCATCGAGGAAAACACCGGCGCCGCCGACCTCACCCTCACCGACACCGACCTCAAGACCATCGACGAAATCCTGCCTCACGGCGGCTTCGGCGCCCGCTACACCGGGGGACACGTGCCCACCTGGACCTGAGATGTGGTTCCTTCCGAGTGCGGACAGACCGCCGAAGCAGATCACTGTCTCTCAGCCCATCGCCCGGCCGCAGGTTACGGCTCATGATCCGCAAGCAGCGTGGCGGGGCTTTGGGGAAGCCTGGTCCCAGAGCACTTGGTCTCCAGCCCAGCGCGTCTCCCCGCCATGGCCTTATGGAACCGTCCCAGACAGTCACGGGCTATCGGTCTCGCTACTGGTGACAGAAAGGCTGCTGAATGAGCGTTTGTGACAAGTCGCGTGCCTCATTGGTGACAACCAGGCTGCTTCGACCGGTCTTATTCATCAGCTCAACCGGCTCTGCAGGTGACAACAACTGAGCTTCGGCTCAGCACCGCCAGACTGACCTGATCAAATCGGCGGTGAAGCAGGCGGACGGGCGTTCCGCGTGAGCATGAGATGTAGCGAAACCGGGGACTTCGCGGCCGATGAGGGTGGGGGCGTACGCAGCCCAGGCGACCTGTCGGTGGGGCTCTGGGCACAGTTCGCAACCCCCGGGCCAGCCACCTCCGGGCAGGCGCTCAGTCGCCTGGCCAAACTCTCGACGAAATGGCTCCGACCTGGTGTTTTCCCTGGATTCGCCTAGGCTGGGATGTTCTGCGGGGCACCAGTGGGAGGGGACATCGTGAGTGAGGAAACCACCGGATACGACGCCAGCCACATCCAGGTACTGGAGGGGTGGAAGGCCGTCCGGAAGCGGCCCGGGATGTATATCGGCTCGTCGGGTGAGCGCGGGCTGCACAACATGGTGTTTGAGGTCGCCGACCGGGCGGTGAACGAGCTGCTGGCAGGCCGTGCCGGCTCCGTCGAGGTCACTCTCACGCCCGATGGCGGCGTGCGTGTCACCGACGACGGGCCAGGAATACCCATCGACGAGGCGGGAGGCACTGGTGGTCCCGGACTCGAAGCCCTGCTGACCCGTATGCAAGCAGCAGCGGGACCCGGCGGCCGCCACGACGTGACGCTCGGCTTCTGCGGCGTGGGGCCCTTCGTCGTCAACGCCCTGTCGCGGCGGATGACGGCCGAGGTGCGGCGCGAGGATATCCGCTGGGTCCAGGAGTACGCGCGCGGCGTGGCCGTCACCGAGCTCAGTGAGGCGGGAACAGCAACCGGCAGCGGGACAACCATCGCCTTCTGGCCCGACACCGACATCTTCGAAATCGCAGAGTTCTCGTTCGACGCGCTGGCGGAGCGCTTCCGGGAGCTGGCCTTTCTGAACCGGGCCTTGGACGTCTCGCTCATCGACCGGCGCCAGCCAGGCGAGTCCCGGTCGGCCCGGTTCCGGTTTCCGGGCGGGGCCCGGGACTTCGTCGCCTTCCTCGACACCGAGGCAGCGGCGCCCGTCCTCACGGGGACCATCGCGTTCGAGCTTGAGGACCCGCGGATGGCGGGAACGGTGGAGGTGGCCTTTCGTTGGTGCGGCTCCCATGAGGAGCGGCTCCGTAGCTTCGCCAACAGCCGGCCCACCATCGGAGGCACGCACGAGCTGGGTTTCCGCGACGGGGTGGTGGCCGCGGTCAATGCGTACGCGCGTGAGTGGCTGCTTCTGACAGAAACGGACCCAGGGCTTGACGCCGATCGGGTCGGCGAGGGCCTGACAGCCGTGGTGTCGGTGAAGCTGGACCATCCCGAGTTCGAGGGCTCCGCCCACGGCGTGTTGGGCAACCCACCGGTACGGACCTGCGTGGGACAAGCAGTCCAGGAACGCCTCGGGACGTGGCTGGAGGAGCACCCGGAACAGGCCTCGGCCCTCGTCGGTCGAATCCAGGGCACCCGCCAGCACTGAGCGAAGCAGACCACCCGCGCCGGTTCCTGGGAACGGTACGTGCAAGACGTGAACTACGCGTGGGCGTGATCCCTGGACCACGCCCACGTCCAGGGGTGGTCGGCCGTGGCAGGCCCGCGCCGCTGACCGGCGATAATTGATGCGTGCGGGCTGGGCAGTGGCGTCCGGCGGGTTCTCGGGGTGGGGCAGTGATCGAGGTCAGGCAGCAGGGCGCGTTCAGCGTGAACAGTGTCGGCATGGAGCGCCAGCCGTTCCCATTGAGCTTCAGCGTTCGCGAGGCCGAGGGGCTGTGGCGGGTGAGCGCGGGTGCGGCCCAGGCGGCCGAGTTGGTCGACCTGCTCGTGTCCGTGGCGAACGACGCGGTGGCGGTGGTGTCGCTGGAGACCAACTCCTATCTGGATGAGGACTGGCATCCTCTGCGGCCCTCGCTGATCGCGGCCGAGCTGGGCGTGCCGTGCACGGTCCACTCCCTCGGATCCTGGGCGTCAGGCACGAACGGACTCGCGGAGGAGTTCGTGGTGATGGACCGCGACCTCCTGCCCCGTCTCCTCGACGGCACCTGGTCGCCGTACGAGCTGACGCTGATCGACGTGTCCGCCGACGTGACCCCGGAGCAGCTCGACGAGCTCGCCCTCGTGCTCGGCACGACCGGCATTGATGAGCCGCTCCTGAGTCGCCTGGGAGACTCCCGGGTCTGGTTCTCGGGCCACGATGACTGCTACGTGATGTTGGAGACCCCTGACCCCGCTCTGCCTGCCGCGGTCCTGGCGCGGCTGCTGACCCTGCTGGCCGGCTCCGCCCTCGCCGAACTCGTCGAGGAGCCCTTCTCACGCGTTCCCGAGCCCGGGCTCTGGCTGCCCGAGCAGCTGATCGCCACCGCACCCCACTGGATCGGAGCCCTGGGCAACGTCACCACGGATCTGGTCACTATCAGGCTGGCTACCCTGCCAGGCCCGTGGCGGCTGGGCGTCTCGTTCCCGGAGCGGGCCGACCTCACCGCGACGCTCGACGTACAACACGGAACCTGGCGGATCACGCCCGCGGAGTAACGCGAGGAGCCACCCCGACGAGGTGCCGGGTACAGGCGGTGGCGGGTCACGTTGCATACGGAGCGGCACCGCGAGGTTGAGCCGGGCGGGGTCCAACTCCTTTGTTTCCCGACCGGACGCGGGTGCCACCGGACTTGTCTCACTGCCCTGCGCTGCGGGGCACCCAAATTGCTCAGCCAGGCCAACCAGAGCGCTCAGGGGCCAAGTCCGTACTCAGGAAGTCGACGGCGGAGGCGACGCCGCCGGTCAGGGCGTCGGGGAGGCCCCCGTGAGTGACATCCAGTCTCGGACCGTCTCCTGGTGCGAACCGTTCGCCGTGCTCGCGGCCGCTGCCTCGGCTTGCTCAATGGAGCATGGTGCTCCTGTGCGGGTGAGCAGGACGAGTGGCCACCCGGGTCCCGTGCCGACTGGTTCCCCATCGAAGGGCGTCCACTCCCAGGGCCCGTCGAACCGCCATGCCCGGCCAGTGGCGTCGGCGACCTCGTCGCCCAGGTCGAGGTGGGCGTACGGCCGCATCAACAGTGCAAAGTCGAAGGGGATCCCGTCGTCGGGGTGAATGGTGTACCCCGATCCGTCGAGATGGCTCCCGTCCGGGAACTCGCGGTAGGACAGGCCGCGGCGCAGCACCGTCACCGTCCCTCGCGGGCGTGGGAGCCAGCCCGTCTCAAGGGGCGGGTCATGGTGATCGACGGCCGTCACGTGCACCACGGTCGGCGGCACTCCCACCCGGCAGATGTCTCCTGCCTTCAAATGGTGGGGCGGCGGTTCGGTTCGGAACAGTTCCGCCTGCACTTCAGGCGCGACGTACTCGCCAGTGTCCACCCCCAGGGCAACGACGCCGTTCCAGTGAAAGAAGTCGCTGTCGCTGTCGATTTCCCACCAGGGCCAGCGCACGGACACGTTGTCCCAGGTCACGCCCTGCTCGACTCTGGCCGGCGTGAAGGGACAGGCGACCGACCACACGTCGCCGACCCGAAAGTCACGCGCATCCGCATCCATCATCGGGCCAGGGTAGAGGGGGCCTCCTCGCGTCCCGCCGGGCCTACCCACCGGGCTGACCCGGGCGTGGGGCCAAGCGCGACGCGCAACGGGGCCAACAAGAACGCTCGGGGGCCAACTGCGGCACTCAAGCCTCCGCACTCCTTCGGCGCCCAGTGTCGTCGTGGTGCCAGGTCTATACCACCCCTTGCCGAGGACTATGGCGAGGTCAGCACCCACCACTGCCGGAGCGTGCGGAGAGTACGCAGGAAGATGTGCGGACCCCGGCAGACTGGGCGGGCGTAACGCCTGACGGGGTCGCCGTTCGGGAAGGCCAGGTCATCGCGGCCCACAACCACAGCCCCGTCGTCCGTCAGCCGGATGTGGTGGAGGGCGTTCACCCGGGTAGTGGTGGCGATGCCCTGCTCGCTCCCTCCGAGCAGGAGCAGCCGGTCCCCGCGGATCGCGAGGCCGAACGGGTCCGAGACAGGAAGGGCGCGGATGCGGAGTGTCCCGCTGCGCCCCGTTTGGGCGAGTGGTGCGCCGGGCCAGTACGTGGCGTGGACCGCAGAGTCGGAGACGTTGATGGTGCTGACCTCCGCCACGTGGTTGTAGGGCTCCGGGGGGTGCAGGACCCATTCGGCGTTGCCCCTATCGTCCCAGCGGACCAGCCCGCCCGCGCTGACGCGATCACCGCTGTAGATCCCCTCGTCGGCGTACCCGGTCCAGAAGCCGGCCCTGCGGTCCGCGACCAGGTGCTTGACGTGCGTTCCCAGCGAGAACCGGCGCCGGGAGCGGCCATCGCGGCCGAAAATCTGGCCGCACCGTGCGTTCGGCCCTCCGGTGCCTGAGACCACGAACCCGCCACCCGGGAGGGCGTCGAAGGCGTCCGGGGCCACGGCCACTCCGTGTAGGGTCCGTTCCCGAACCTCACCCCGGTCGCTGATGACGACGAGGGCGTCGAAGGGTAGTACCGCAGGCGTCGGGACGTCCCGGCCCGCCCACCGGTAGGCAAAACGGGTGTCAGGGCAGATGAGCCAGAGAGCCCTGCCCCACGGATCGATCGTGGAGGCCAGTACCTTCCGCTCGTCGTACTGCCGAGGCAACAGTGCGTAAGGACGCAGTGCCACCTTCGTCAAAAGATCACCTCGCGGGCGAAGGAATGCAACGCCTCCATGATCACACGGACGTCTGAGGAATCAACCTTCCAGGCCAGGCCGGCCGCCTCGGGGCCAACCAGGTACTCAGCCATGCGTCAGTGGAACCAGACGACAAGGCGTACGTTCTCGGCCTCATGGACTTCGCTGAGGATGCGCATGACGCTCCAGACCCGGCCCCAGTCGGTGTCGATCCCTGCGGCTGAGGCGCGGGTTCGTGTGCCTGAGGCGTCGGCTTCTTGCCAGTCCGTGGTGTCCAGCTCGGCCCAGGTCAGCCACGTGGTCCCGTGCACATCATGAGGGCCGCCGTAGCCGGCGAACTCACCTCGCAGCCTAGCCGAGGCGTCGTCTGGGAAGCCACGACCCTCCGCCAGGGGACGGAAGCCGAAGGAGTTGCGGATCCCGAAGAGACAGGCCAGGCCGTCGTAGGCGTTGCCCCTGTTGAGGAGGAAGAGATCGATGCCGACCTCCCACACGGAGTCCTCGTCGTCAGGGCCCCACAGGCGGGCCCCTGGCCGGCATTCGATCATTCCGCTGACGTCGGTCGACATGGAGCGATCCTGCCTGCGCAGGCCAGATGCCAGCATCTTCATTCTCCCGCGGTCGCGCGCGTGGCCCGTCGAGTCTTCGACTCACGTGTGGCGAGCGGCTACTCGGCACGCTACGGCGCCTCCCACCCTCACGACCTGGTCCGCAGGGCCGCCGAGCGCGGGATCCAAACGCTCGCCCTGACCGACCGCGACACCGTGACCGGCGCCGTCCGCTTCGCCAAGGCGGCCATCTCTACCGGCATCCGCCCCGTCTTCGGCGTTGACGTCGCAGTCGCCCCCCACACCCCCGCCC
>NZ_LGDE01000050.1 GCF_001279725.1 Streptomyces sp. WM4235
CCCACTACATCCCCCTCACCCACCTCCCCCTCACCCCCAACGGAAAACTCGACCGCAACGCACTCCCCACACCCGTCATCGCGGCTCGGCCGACCCCCGCATCGCCGGCGTCGGCGGTCGTCCCGGCCACCCCGTCGGGTACTCCGGAGCAGGTGCTGTGCGCCCTGATGGCCGAGGTCCTGGGATTGTCCGCGGTCGCCCCGGACGAGAACTTCTTCGAGCTCGGCGGCGACAGCATCATCTCCATCCGCCTGGTGAGCCTGGCGCGCAAGGCCGGGCTGACGGTCTCCGCCCGGCAGATCTTCCAGAACCCGACCCCGGCCGCCCTCGCCGCGTTGACCGCGCCCCGCGACGGCGCCCCGGCCGCCCCGGTCCGCCCGTCGGACGGCGGCCCGGGTCCGCTGCCGCTGCCGCCGGTCGCGCAGTGGCTCGCCGAGCGCGGCGGCCCGTTCGCCTCCTTCGCGCAGGCCAAGTTGATCCGGCTGCCCGCCGGCGTCCGACACCCGCAGCTGGTGTCCGCGCTCCAAGCGGTCCTGGACCACCATGACGCGCTGCGGATGAACCTGACCGTCCCGCGCCCCGGCGTGTGGAGCGCGGAGATCCGTGAGGTCGGTGCGGTGCGGGCCGACGCGGTCCTCGATCGCGCCGAGGCCGCCGGCCTGGACGACGCCGCGCTGCGGGCGTTGATCGGCGTCGAGTCGGGACGCGTCTCGGCGTCGTTCGACCCCGAGGCGGGCGTTCTCGTACGGGCGGTGCACTTCGACCGCGGTCCCGGCGAGGACGGCCGGCTGCTGATCGCCGCGCACCACCTGGCGGTCGACGAGGTGTCCTGGCAGATCCTCCTCCCGGACCTGCGGGCGGCGTACGAGGCGGTGGCCGCGGGTCGGGCCCCGGCCCTGGACCCGGTGGGCACCTCGCTGCGCGGCTGGACCACCCACCTGCTCGCGGAGGCGCAGCACCCGCGCCGCACCGCCGAGTTGGACCGTTGGCTGGCCGCCCAGCCGGGCGGGCCGCTGCTCGCCGACCGGCCGCTCGATCCGGGGACGGACACCGCCGCGACCGCGCGGAGCCTGAGCGTGCGGCTGTCCGCCGAGCGCACCGCGCCGCTGCTCCATGCGGTGCCCGCCGCCTTCCACGGCACGGTCGGCGACACCCTGTTGACCGCGCTGGCGCTCGTCGTCGGCGACCGGGCGGCCCGGTCCGGCCGCGCCGGCGCCGGCTTCACCGTGGACCTGGAGGGCCACGGGCGGGAGCAGGAGCTGATGCCGGGCGCCGACCTGACCCGTACGGTCGGCTGGCTCACCACCATCCACCCGCTGCGGCTGGCCGGCGGATCGTACGATCCGGCCGCCGTGCTGGCCGGGCGGGAGGACGCCGGGGCCGCGCTCAAGGAAGTGAAGGAGTTGCTGCGCGCCGTGCCCGACGGCGGGATCGGCGCCGGGTTGTTGCGGTACGCCAACCCGGCCGCGGCCCGGCTGTTCGATCCGTCGGCGCGCGCCGAGGTCCTGTGGAACTACCTGGGTCGCCAGACCGGGCGGACCGCCGACGCTTGGGGCCGTGCCGACGAGGCCGATGCCCTGTCGGCCCGCCCGGACCCGGACATGCCGCTCTCCCACGTACTGGAGATCACGGCGGAGATCACCGAAGGGGCCGACGGGCCGGAGCTGACGGCCACGTTTATCCGGGCCGGCGAGGCCCTTTCCGCCGGGACCGTCCAAGACCTCGCGGACGGCTGGCTGTCCGCCGTGAACGCCCTCGCCTCCTGGGCCGACGGCACCACCACCGGGGGGTACACCCCCTCGGACCTCGACCTGGTCGACCTCGACCAGGACCAGATCACCATGCTCGAAGAAATGTGGAGGGCCCAGCAGTGACGCAGGCGCGAATCGAGGACATGCTTCCGCTGTCCCCCTTGCAGCAGGGCATGCTGTTCCATTCCGTGTACGACCAGAGCGCGCCCGACGTCTACACCGTGCAGGTCACCGTCACCCTCGCCGGCCCGGTCGACGCGGACCGGCTGGAGCGGGCCGGGGCCGCGCTGCTGCGCCGCCACCCCAATCTGCGGGCCGGGTTCTGGCACGAGGGCGTTCCCCAGCCGGTGCAGTTCGTACCGGCCGAGGTGACCTTCGCCCTGAACCGGGTGGACCTGAGCGACGACCCCTCCGCGTCGGCGGTGCGCCGGGTGGAGCGGTCCGAGCTCAACCACCGCTTCGCCCTACACCGCCCGCCGCTGCTGCGCCTGACGCTGGCCCGGCGGGACCCGAACGACCACCTGCTCATCGTCACGGTGCACCACATCCTGGTCGACGGCTGGTCGATGCCGCTGCTCGTCGGTGATCTGCTCGCCCTGTACGACAACGACGGCGACCTGGCCGCGCTGCCCTCGGTGCGCCCGTACAAGGAGTACCTGCGCTGGCTCAAGCAGCAGGACGCGCCGGCCGCCGAGGGGGCCTGGCGCACCGCGCTCGCGGGGCTGGAGGAGGCCACGTTGGTGGCGCCGGCCGACCCGTCGCGGACGGCGGTGCGGCCGGGCGTGCACCGGCTGGAGTTGTCGGAGCGTGCGACGGCCGGGCTGACTGCGGCCGCGCGGCGCATGGGGACCACGCCGAGCACCGTGATCCAGGCGGCGTGGGGTCTGCTGCTGGGCTCGTTGACGGGGCGCCGGGACGTGGTGTTCGGGCTGACGGTCGCGGGGCGGCCCGAGGAGATACCGGGTGTCGAGTCGATGGTGGGTCTGTTCATCACCACCGTCCCCGTCCGTCTCGCGGCGCGGCCGTGGGAGAGCGGGGCCGATCTGCTGCGCCGGTTCCGGGACGAGCAGAACGGGCTGCTGGCCCACCACCACCTGGGGCTGCGCCGGATCCAGAAGCAGGCGGGCGGCGGCGAGCTGTTCGACACGCTGGTGGTCATCGAGAACTATCCGGTGGACCCGTCGGCGAAGCCGGCCCTGTCCGACGGGGTGCGGGTCGCGGACGTGTCGGCGCGGGACGCCACGCACTATCCGCTGACGCTCGCGGTGTCGCTGGAGGAACGGGCCGAACTGGCCCTGGAGTACCGGCCCGACCTGTTCGACGCGCGGGCCGCGGCGGTGATCGCGGAGCGGCTGGCGGGTCTGTTGGAGCAGCTCACGACGGCGCCGCAGGCGCCGGTGGGCACCCTGGACCCGGTCACCCCGGGTGAGCGGGTCCGGTTGCGGGAGGGTTGGCGCGGCCGGGTCCGTGACGTGCCGGCGGGCACGGTCGCCGATCGGTTCGCCGAGCAGGTGGCGGCGACGCCCGACGCGTGCGCGGTGGTCGCGGGTGCGGAGCGGTTGACGTTCGCGGAGTTGGACGACCGGGCGGGTCGGTTGGCGGCGCTGCTGGCGGCGCGCGGGGTGGGCCCGGAGTCGGTGGTGGCGTTGGCGCTGCCCCGGTCGGCGGAGTCCGTCGTGGCGATCCTGGCGGTGCTCAAGGCGGGTGCGGCGTACCTGCCGATGGACCTGGACTATCCGGCCGATCGGCTCGCGTTGATGCTCGGGGACGCCGGGCCGGCGTGTGTGGTGACCGGGGGCGCGGCGACGGCGTCGCTGCCCGCGGCCGTGCCGGGCGGTCCGGAGCGGATCGTGCTGGACGCGCCGGAGATCCGTGCGGAACTCGCCTCCCGCGAGCCCGGGTTCACCGGCCCGCCGGTGGACGCCGAGCATCCCGCGTACGTCATCTACACCTCGGGCTCCACGGGCGTGCCCAAGGGCGTGGTGTTGACCGGCGGCGGGCTGGCGAACCTGTACGCCAACCACCTGACGGAGGTGTTCGGGCCGGCCGTGGGCGCCGCCGGCGGGAGACGGTTGCGTGCCCTGCACACCGCGTCGTTCAGTTTCGACACGTCCTGGGAGCAGTTGTTCTGGCTGATCGCGGGCCACGAGCTGCACGTCCTCGACGAGACGGGCCGGCGGGACGCGGAGTTCACCGTCGGCTATGTGCGCGAGCAGCGGATCGACGCGATGGACGTGACGCCGACCTACGCGCAGGCCCTGTTGGAGTGGGGTCTGCTCGATGACGGCCGGCACCGGCCCGGGCTGCTGTTGCTGGGTGGCGAGGCCGTGCCGGAGGCCGTGTGGACGGAGGTCCGCGCGGCCTCCGGGGTGATGGCGGTGAACCTGTACGGTCCCACCGAGTACACGGTGGACGCGCTGGCCGCCGACCTGTCGGTGTCGGCGACCCCGATCGTGGGCCGCCCCATCGGCAACACCGCCGCGTACGTGCTGGACTCGGCGCTGCGGCCCGCTCCGGCGGGCACCCCCGGCGAGCTGTACCTCGCGGGGCACGGCACCGCGCGCGGGTACCTCGGCCGGCCGGGCCTGACGGCCGGGCGCTTCGTCGCCGACCCGTACGGGCCCGCCGGGTCCCGCATGTACCGGACGGGTGACCTGGTGCGGTTGCGGCCGGACGGCGAGTTGGAGTTCCTGGGTCGGGCCGACGACCAGGTCAAGATCCGCGGCTATCGGATCGAGCTCGGTGAGGTGGAGGCGGCGCTCAGCGCCCTGGAGGGGGTGGCGACCGCCGCGGCCGTGGTGCGGGAGGACACTCCCGGGGTCAAGCGCCTCGTCGGTTACGTGACCGGGCGGGTGGATCCGGCGCGCGCCCGTGAACTCCTCGCGGCCCGGCTGCCGGACTATCTGGTGCCGGCGGCGATCGTGGTGCTGGACGTCCTGCCGGTGAACGTCAGCGGGAAGCTGGACCGCTCCGCGCTCCCGTCGCCCACGCTCGGCGGCGCCGAGGACTCCAGGGCCCCGCGCGACGACCGCGAGCGCGCGCTGTGCGCGGTGTTCGTCGACGTCCTGGGGTTGAGGTCGGCGGGGATCGACGACGACTTCTTCGCGCTGGGCGGCGACAGCATCGTCTCGATCCAGTTGGTCACCCGGGCCCGCAAGGAGGGCCTCGTCCTGACCCCGCGCGATGTCTTCGAGCACCGCACGGTGGCCCGGATGGCGGCCGCCGCCGGCGCGGCGGGCGACGGGCAGGGCGGATACCTGGCCGCCGACGGCCCGCTGGTGGAACTCGGCGAGGAGCAGCGGCGCCTGGTGGCCGCGGCGTTCCCGTCGGCCGAGGAGATCCTGCCGTTGGCGCCGCTCCAGGAGGGCCTGTACTTCCACGCGGTGTACGACGATCGCGCTCTCGACGTGTATCTGATGCAGAACTTCGTGGAGCTGCTGCACGAGGTGGACACGACGGCGCTGCGGGGGGCCTTCGAGACGATGCTGCGGCGTCACCCGAACCTTCGGTCCGGGTTCTGGCACGAGGGCCTGGAAGGTCCGGTGCAGGTGGTGCCTTCCGCCTGGGAGCTGCCCTGGCGTGAGCTGGACCTCGGCGATCTCGACGCGGATGCCCAGGAGGCGGCGCTGCGGGAGTTCTCGCTCGCCGACGCGGCGACCCGCTTCGACCTGGCCGCGCCGCCGTTGCTGCGGGTGACGCTCATCCGCTTCTCCGCGACGCGGTGGGTGCTGTGCGTGACCCAGCACCACATCCTGACCGACGGCTGGTCGGAGTCGCTGTTCTTCGAGGAGCTGTTCGCCCTGTACGGCAACGGTGGCGCGGAGGAGGCGTTGGCGCCGGTGACCCCGTACCGGGACTACCTGCGCTGGCTGGCCGCCGTCGACACCGAGGAGGCGGCCGGGGCCTGGCGGTCCCATCTGGCGGGGCTGGACCAGGGCACGCTGGTCGCGCCCGCGGACCCGGCCCGTCAACCGGTGACCGCGGAGGTGGTGGACCTGTCGCTGGACGAGGAGACCAGTGACCGGCTGCGGGCGTTCGCCCGGGGCTGCGGCATCACCTTGAACACGGTGCTGAGCACGGCGTGGGCGCTGTCGTTGGCGCAGATGACGGGCCGCGACGACGTGGTGTTCGGGGCGACGGTCTCGGGCCGTCCGGCGGACATCGCCGGGGTCGATCAGATGATCGGCATGTTCATGAACACGCTGCCGTTCCGGGTGTCGTTGCGGGCGGACGAGCCGCTGCGGGACCTGCTGGTGCGCGTACAGGCCGAGCACGCGGCGCTGCTGCCGTACCACTACGTGGGCCTGGGCCCCGTGCAGCGGCTCAGCGGCATCGGGCAGCTCTTCGACACCCTGTACGTGTTCCGCAACACCCCGCTGGACGACGCGGCCCGCGAGGAGGCGGTGGCCCGTCACCAGATCGGGTGGACGCACAGCGTCGACGGCACGCACTACCCGTTGACCCTGGCGGTGACCCCGGGGCGGGCCCTGGAGCTGACGCTGGCCTACCGGCCGGACCTGTACGACGAGGCGGCCGCCCGGCTGCTCGCCGACCGGCTGGCCCTGCTGGTGGGTCAGCTCTCGGACGGCGGTGCGCACCCCGTCGGCCGGCTGGCCACGCTGGGGGCCGGGGAGCGGGCGCTGCTGCTCGCCAAGGGCGACGACATGGGCCACGAGGTCCCGGACACCACGGTGATCGACCTGTTCGCCGAGCAGGCCGCCCGCACCCCGGACGACACCGCCCTGGTGTTCGAGGACGAGCGGCTGACCTACGCGGAACTGGACGCCCGCGCGAATCGGCTGGCCCGGTTGCTGGTCGCGCGGGGCGCGGGGCCGGAGACGGTGGTCGCGCTCGGTCTGCCGCGTTCGGCGGACTTCGTCGTGGCGTTGTTCGCCGCACTCAAAACGGGCGCCGCGTACCTGCCGCTGGACCTGGACCACCCGGTGGACCGGCTGGCCACGATGGTGTCCGACGCGGCCCCGCTGTGCCTGGTGACGACCGCCCCGGTCGCGGACCGGGTACCGGTGGTCGAGGGCGTTCCCGCACTGACGCTGGACGCGCCGCGGACGCGGGAGGAGCTGGCCGCGCTGGCGGCGTCGCCGCTCGCGGAGTCGGAGCTGACCGGGGTGCGCGACGGCCGGCACCCGGCGTACGTCATCTACACGTCCGGTTCCACGGGACGCCCCAAGGGTGTCGTCGTGCCGTACGCGGGTCTGACGAACATGCTGCTCAACCACCGGGAGCGGATCTTCGCTCCGGCGGCGGCGCTGGCCGGCGGGCGCCGGATGCGGGTGGCGCACACCGTGTCCTTCGCGTTCGACATGTCGTGGGAGGAGTTCTTCTGGCTGGTCGACGGGCACGAGGTGCACGTGATCGGCGAGGAACTGCGCCTGGACCCGGCGGCGTTGACCGCGCACTACGACCGGGTGGGCATCGACGTCGTCAACGTCACCCCCTCGTACGGGCAGCAGCTCGTCGAGGCGGGGTTGCTGAGCCCCGACCGGCACCGGCCGACGCTGTTCCTGTTGGGCGGCGAGGCCGTGCCGGATTCCCTGTGGGAGCTGTTGAGGCGCACCGAGGGCACGATGGGCTACAACCTGTACGGCCCGACCGAGTACACGATCAACGCGCTGGGCGCGGACGTGGCGGACAGCGCCGGCTCGTGCGTGGGCCGGCCCATCCACAACACCCGGGCCTATGTGCTCGACAGCGCCCTGCGGCCGGTTCCGACGGGGGTGCCGGGCGAGCTGTACCTGGCCGGTGCCGGTCTGGCGCGCGGCTACTTCGGGCGGCCGGCGCTGACCGCGGAACGGTTCGTGGCCGATCCGTTCGGTGAGCCGGGCACGCTGATGTACCGCACCGGTGACCTGGTGCGGTGGCGGGCCGACGACTCGATCGACTACCTCGGTCGGGCGGACGACCAGATCAAGATCCGCGGTTTCCGGATCGAGCTCGGGGAGATCGAGTCGGCGGTCGCGGCGGCGCCGGACGTGACCGCCGCCGCCGTGACCCTGCACACGGGTGCGGGCGGGGTCCGTCGGCTGGTGGCCTACACGGTGATGTCGGCCGGGGCGGCCGGTGACGCGGCGGCGCTGCGGGCACACCTGGCGCGGAGCCTTCCGGAGTACATGGTGCCGTCGGCGTTCGTGGAGCTGGCCGCGATGCCGCTCACGGTGAACGGCAAGGTGGACCGGGCGGCGCTGCCCGCACCGGACTTCGGGCAGGCGGGCGTCGGCCGGCCGCCGAAGGACGCGCGTGAGGAACTCCTGGCGGGGATCTTCGCGGAGGTGCTCGGCCTGGAGCAGGTCGGGGTGGAGGACAACTTCTTCGAGCTGGGCGGGCATTCGCTGCTCGCGATGCGCCTGGTCGGCAGGATCCGGGACGCGCTCGGGCTGCCGGTGCAGGTGGCCTCGGTGATGGCCGCGCCGACGGTGGCGGACATCGCGGCCCGGATCGGTTCGGACGCCCGTCAGGGCGCGCTGCGGGTGTTGATGCCGCTGCGGGAGCGGGGCACGGCCGCGCCGCTGTTCTGCTTCCACCCGGCGTCCGGGTTCAGTTGGCAGTACTCGGGCCTGCTGCGGCACCTGGACGCGGACCGGCCGGTGTACGGCCTCCAGTCGCCGGGGCTGTCCGGCCCGCAGCCGGACGTCGCGGACGTCGCGGAACTGGCCGAGCTCTACCTGGCGGAGATCAGGACGGTGCAGCCCGAGGGGCCGTACCACTTCCTGGGCTACTCCTTCGGTGGCACCGTCGCGCAGACGCTCGGTGCGCTGCTCCAGGAGCGCGGCGAGGAGGTGGCGTTCCTCGGCCTGTTGGACGCGTACCCGCCGGAGACCGAGGACTGGTCGTACGTGGACGACCCGGACTGGCGGGAGCGTCTGGAACGGGAGGAGAGCGGGTTCCTGCTGTCGGTGGCCGGTCTGGAGGGGCCCGCGGACGGTGAGCCGGTGGACCGTTCGGAGGCGGTGGCCGCGATCCGTGACAGCCAGGGCCTGCTGGCCGGCTTCGACGAGGACCTGTTGGAGTCGATCGTCTCCACCAACGTGCACTGTGTACGGCTGCTCTCGCGCAGCCGGACCCGCCGGTTCCGGGGTGACGTGCTGTTCTTCACGGCCGCCCGCACGACGCCGGCGGACGAGGCGCCCGCCCGGGTCTGGCCGCCGTACCTCGACGGCCGCCTGGTGGAGCACGTCCTGGACTGCTCGCACGACGAGCTGATGTCCCCGGCCGTGTCGGCGCGGGTCGGGCCGGTGCTGGCGCGGGCGCTGGCCGCCCTGCCCGTCCGGGGGTGACGAGGGGGCGGGTGGGACGGGCCGAGGTCCGCTCCCACCCGCCCCGGG
>NZ_LGDE01000051.1 GCF_001279725.1 Streptomyces sp. WM4235
CCGAGCCCCCCTGCCCCCTGTCTTCCCCGCTTCGCCCGGCCGTCCCGCTACGCCCGGCTGACGTCGTACACGCCCGGCACGTCCCTCATCGCCCGCATCAGGGCCGGGAGCCCCGTCGCGTCGGGCAGTTGCAGGGTGTAGGAGTGCCGGACCCGCTGTTCGACGGGCGGTTCCACGGTCGCGGAGACCACCTCGACCCCCTCGCGGGCGATTGCCTCGGTCAGGTCGGCCAGGAGGTGTGGGCGGCCGAACGATTCGGCGAGCAGGGTCACGCGGCAGTCCGCGGTGGCCCGCCAGTGCACGGCGACCGAGGTACGGCCGACGGCGCGCATCTGGGCCACGGCCGGGCAGTGGACGCGGTGCACGGTGACGGCCCCGCCGCGTACGACGAACCCGGCGACGGCGTCCGGCGGTACGGGGGTGCAACAGCCGGCCAGGCGCACGGGCGCGTCCGGCAGGTCGGCGACGGCGTTCGCCCCGCCACCGCGCGCCCCGACGACGGAGAGCGGGGCCCGGGCCGCGGTGGTGGTGGCGGCCGCGGAGTCGGGGTGGGTCTGGAGCCAGCCGCTGATGGCGATGCGGGCGGCCGGGGTCTTGGCGTGGTCGAGCCAGTCGGCGGCGGGCCCGGAGGCGGCGTCGTGCGAGAGCAGGAGTTGAACGGTGTCCCCGTCGGACAGCCGGGACGAGAGGGAGGTGAGGCGCCCGTTGACGCGGGCGCCGATACAGCTGTGCGCCGCCTCCCCGTACTGGGCGTAGGCGGCGTCGATACAGCTCGCCCCGCCCGGCAGGCCCAGCGTCCCGCCGTCGGCCCTGAAGACGGTGATCTCGCGGTCTTGGGCCAGTTCGGCGCGCAGCACCGTCCAGAAGGTGTCGGGGTCGGGTGCGGACTGCTGCCAGTCGAGCAGTCGGGACAACCAGCCGGGTCTCGTCGGGTCGACCCGCTCCTCGTCGCCCTCGGCCGCTTCGGCCGGCGGGGTGGTGTACGGATTGCCGAGCGCGACCACTCCGGCCTCCGCGACGCGGTGCATCTGCCGGGTGCGGACGATGACCTCGGCGACGTACCCCTCGGAGGTGGCGACGGCCGTGTGCAGCGACTGGTAGAGGTTGAACTTCGGGGAGGCGATGAAGTCCTTGAACTCCGAGACCACCGGGGTGAAACAGGTGTGGAGTTCACCGAGGACCGCGTAGCAGTCGGCGTTCTCGCCGACGAGGATGAGGACCCGGCCGAAGTCGGAGCCGCGCAGTTCGCCCCGCTTGCGGGAGATGCGGTGCACGGACACGAAGTGGCGGGGGCGGACCACGACCTCGGCGGCGATGCCGGCGTCGCGCAGGACGCCGCGCACGGAGTCCGCGATGCCGGGCAGCGGGTCGCGTTCTCCGGCGTGGGCCGCGATGAGCGCGCGGGTCTCCTCGTACTCCTCGGGGTGCAGGATCGCGAAGACGAGGTCTTCCAGCTCGGTCTTGAGGGCCTGTACGCCGAGTCGTTCGGCGAGGGGGATGAGGACGTCGCGGGTGACCTTGGCGATGCGCGCCTGTTTGTCGGGGCGCATCACGCCGAGGGTGCGCATGTTGTGCAGTCGGTCGGCGAGTTTGATGGACATGACGCGGACGTCGTTGCCGGTGGCGACGAGCATCTTGCGGAAGGTCTCGGGTTCGGCGGCGGCGCCGTAGTCGATCTTCTCGACCTTGGTGACGCCGTCCACGATGAAGCAGACCTCGTCGCCGAACTCCTCGCGCACCTGATCGAGGGTCACGTCCGTGTCCTCGACGGTGTCGTGGAGGAGGGACGCCGTCAACGTCGTTGTCTCCGCGCCGAGTTCCGCGAGGATCAGGGTGACGGCGAGCGGATGTGTGATGTACGGCTCACCACTTTTTCGCATTTGGCCGCGGTGAGAGGTCTCCGCGAGCAGATATGCGCGTCGCAGAATGGACAGATCGGCGTCCGGATGGTGGGCACGATGCGCTTCCGCCACGTGTCCGATGGCGTCCGGAAGGCGGTCCCGGGACGTGGGCCCGAGCAGCGCCGCGCGCCCGAGCCGGCGCAGATCCAGCCTGCTCCGGCCCCGTCTACGCAGCTCAGGGCGCGCTTCGGGGTGTGCTTCGGGGTTCGTGGCCTCTGCACTCATGGGCACCTCCGGCGGCTTCGACCGGCGGTGGTGGGCATGGGGTGAGCCCTCAGGGCCGGTGCCTGATGTTACCGACCCCACCACGTGGCGCAGTCCACCTCTCGCTCAGCGTGAAACGGATCACCCATTGGAGGGAACCTTCACGCGAAAGCCGTTTCGGTGAGCCAGGTCGAATCGAGCTCGCCCTCGGCCACGATGACGGCCGGTCCGGTCATGTCGATCTGCCCGTCGGGGTGCTCGGTGATGACGAGTCGTCCGCCGGGGAGGTCGACGGTGTACGTGACCGGTTCGCCGGTCACGGCCGGGTCGACGCCGTCGCGTCGAATGGCCGCCACGGCGACGGCGCAGGCGCCGGTGCCGCAGGAGCGGGTCTCGCCGGAGCCGCGCTCGTGGACGCGCATCGCGACGTGCCGCGGGCCCCGGTCGACGACGAACTCGACGTTGACTCCGGTCGGGTACGCGGACGCGGGGCTGAACGGCGGGGCGGTGTGGAGGTTTCCGGCGTCGTCGAGGCTGTCGACGAAGGCCACCGCGTGCGGGTTGCCCATGTTCACGTTCCGCGCGGGCCACGAGCGCTCGCCGACGGAGACGGTGACGTCGCCGACGGGCAGTTCGGCGCGGCCCATGGAGACCGTGACGTCGCCGCTCTTGTCGAGGTGGACGCGCTTGACGCCGCCCCGGGTGGCGACGGCGAGGTCGCCGGGCTCGACGTGGCCGGCGTGCAGGAGGTAGCGGGCGAAGACCCGTACGCCGTTGCCGCACATCTCGGCGACGGATCCGTCGCTGTTGCGGTAGTCCATGAACCACTCGGCCTCGTCGGCCAGGTGCGCCGTGTCGGGGTGGGCGGCGGACCGCACGACGTGCAGCACACCGTCGGCCCCGATGCCCGCTCGCCGGTCGCACAGTGCGGCGACGGCGGTCGCGGGCAGGTCGATGGCGTTGTCCGGGTCGGGGACGATCACGAAGTCGTTCTCGGTCCCGTGGCCCTTGAGGAAGGAGAGGGTGCGGTGCGTCACCAGGTCATCGTACCTTCGGGGCCCGTTTCGCCCTCCGGGCGGACGCCCGGTGTGCGCGGAGCGCGGGCACGGCGGGAAGGGCGCGCGGGCCTGCTCAGCGCAGGCGCGCGACCCGGTACACGGCCAGGGACACCAGGGCGAGGGCCATCACCGTGTACAGGGCGGCCATGCGCCAGTCGGGGCGGCGGCCGCTGCCGCGGGGCGGCAGTCCGGGCCAGGAGTGGCCGACGCGGCGCGCGGCCATCATGGCCCATCCGCCGGCGCAGCAGCTGATGAGGAAGCCCAGCATGGCGACCACGGCTCCGCCGTCGCCGAACTCGAAGGCGAGGGGGAAGGCGAACATCAGGGATCCGGCGGCGGCGAGCATCACGATGGGCGCGATCTGCCAGATGCGCAGGCGGCGCTGCGGCCTCAGTTCGACCTCGAACTCGGGGCCCGAGGCGTCCAGGGCGGCGATGTCCGGGGCGTCGGGGCCGTCTGGGGTCAGCCGCGCCGGGTCGGCGGGCAGGCCGAGGGCGTCCGGGCCGTCCGACCCGATCGGCTCCGCGATCCCGTTGTGAAGCATCGGGTCCGCTTCCCGTCTGGTGTCGTCCCGCCCGGTGTCACGGGGGCCGGCCTCCATAGCCACGCGCCCTCCCCACTCGGACTTCGTACGCCGCTGTTCAGAAGTTTGATGATGGCACGCCCCCGGCCCCGGTACGGGCGCACGGGGCGTCCCGATGCCATCACGTGATCAGGCTGTGACCGCTCGTTCGACCAACGACTGCGCGAGTCCGGCGAGTTCCCCGCGGTCCGCGAGGGCGCCGCTCAGCCAGTGCACGCGCGGGTCGCGCCGGAACCACGAGTCCTGTCGGCGGGCGAACCGCTTGGTGGCCCGGACCGTCTCGGCCCGCGCCTCGTCCTCGGTGCACGCGCCCGCGAGGGCGGACAACACCTGCTGGTAGCCGAGTGCGCGGGAGGCGGTGATCCCGTCGCGCAGGCCCCGGGCCTCCAGGTCGCGGACCTCGTCCACGAGCCCGGCCTCCCACATCCGGTCGACCCGCAGCGCGATCCGTTCGTCGAGTTCCGGCCGGCCCACGTCCACGCCGATCTGGACGGTGTCGTAGACGGACTCGTGGCCGGGCAGGTTCGCGGTGTACGGGCGCCCGGTGATCTCGATGACCTCCAGGGCGCGGACGATCCGGCGGCCGTTGCTGGGGAGGATCGCCTGGGCGGCGATCGGGTCGGCGGCGGCGAGCCGGGCGTGCAGGGCGCCGGGGCCGCGCAGGGTGGCCTCCTCCTCCAGGCGGGCCCGTACCTCGGGGTCGGTGCCGGGGAACTCCATCGCGTCGAGCGCGCCGCGGACGTACAGCCCGGAGCCGCCGACGAGGACGGGCGTCCGGCCCTGCACGAGGAGTCGGTCGATCTCGGCGCGGGCGAGGCGCTGGTACTCGGCGACGCTCGCGGTCTCGGTGACGTCCCAGACGTCGAGGAGGTGGTGCGGGACCCCGCCGCGTTCCTCCTGCGTCAGCTTCGCGGTGCCGATGTCCATCCCCCGGTAGAGCTGCATGGAGTCGGCGTTGACGACCTCGCCGTCGAAATGGCGGGCCAGGGCGACGCCCAAGTCGGACTTTCCGGCCGCGGTGGGACCGACGACGGCGATGACCCGCGGGGCGGGGGCTGGATTCCTCACCGACACAGTCTCGCAAACCCGGCGGCCGGTACCCGATCGAGCTACGTGACGGGGCGTGGTCGGAGTCGTTGCCCTGGCGAGGTTCCGGCCCGGCGTGTACCCGGCGGAGGCCGTTTCGGCCACGGCGGAACTTCATTCGCACGAGTAACGTTACGGGAGTAGACATGGGCGTTTTCAGCCGGTTTTTTGGCCGTAAGGAGCAGGGTTCGACCGATGAGGTCGCGTCCGCCGACCTGACGGCCGCGTCCGAGGAAGCGACGGGCGAGGCGACTGGGGTGGAGGCTCCGGCGGCGACGGCCGCGGAGATTCCGCAGCAGAAGTCCGCGGAGGCTTCCCTGGACAGCGAGGCCGGCGAGGGCGCCCGTACGTAGCCATCGCCAATGAAGGGTGATCCATGGGCCTGCTGGACAATCTGAAGGCCAAGCTCGCTCCGGCCAAGGACAAGGTCGGCGACCTCGCGCAGCAGCACGAGGGAAAGATCTCCGTCGGTCTGGAGAAGGTCGCGAAGGCCGTGGACTCCAAGACCAAGGGCAAGTACAGCGGCCAGATCACGAGCGGGACGGGCAAGGCGAAGGACGCCCTGGGCAAGATCGCGCACAAGGACGCACCCGGCGGGCCGACGCCGCCGGCGACTTCCTGACGTGGTCGCCGGAAAGGGGCGCGTGGGTTCGATGAACCCCGCGCCCCTTTCTCGTGCCCGGACGCGGGGGTCCGGGTGCCTGCCTCGGCTGTGTCAGGACCAGGCGGCGACGAAGTAGCCGACCCCGTACGGGGCGTCCTCGTACAGCAGCCTGCCGTCGAGGCCCGCGTCCTCGGCCGCGCCCGCCAGGACCTGCCAGGGAGCACGCCCGGCGGCCTTGAGTTCGTGCGCGAGGTCCGCGTCCAGGGCGGCCAGCGCGGCGGTGTCGGCGGATCCGAGGGCGCGGGCGGCGGCCGCGTCGAAGCCGGCGGCCCGCTCGTCGAGGTAGCCGGGGGCCTTGAGCGTGCGACAGGCGCTGCCGTCGCCCATCACGAGCAGGGCGACGCGCGCGTCGCGGGCGGCGAGGTCCCGCCCCGCGCGCAGGCACTGTTCGGCTTCGAGCGGTTCCCCGACCCCGAGCCCTTCCACGGGGGCGGCGCCCCAGCGGGCGCGGCGCAACAGCCAGGCGCCGACGGCCAGTGAGGTCGGCAGCAGGCGCGGTCCCTCTTCGCCGTCACCGAGCTGTACGTCGAGTTCCACGCCGTATCCGCGGAAGGTGCCCCGGGATCCCTGGGGATAGGGCCCGCGGTGGTCCTGGTCGGCGGCGCCGACGACGACCAGGAGGTCGGGTCGGGAGGCGGCGAGCACGGCGAGCGCGTCGGAACAGGCGGTGCGGGCGTCGCCCAGTTCGGCGGCGGCGCCCGCGGCGACCTCCGGCACGAGGAGCGGCGGGGCGGGACAGACGGCGGCGGCTACGAGCATGATCCGCAGCCTAGCCGTCGCCTGCCCGGGCCGTACGGCTCCGCCGGCGAACGGGTCCGCGGGGGTGCGGCGTCCGCGGAGGGTCGGCGTCCGCGGAGGTGCGGCGTCCGCGGGTCCACGGTCCGGCCCGTCGGGGCCGGACCGCAGGAGCGACCGCGCGTCAGGCGGACGCCGGGGCCGCGCAGCCCGAGGTGGCGGCCGGGAGGGGGGCCGGGACTCCGAGGGTGGGGATGCCGAGCATGACGCCCGCCGGTTGCGCCGGGGCCGCGTTGCGCTTCTCCCAGGCATCGCCCGCGCGGGTCCTGCGCACGGCCGACGTCGGGCCCTCGGCCAGCAGGTGGTGCGGGGCCGCGTACGTGATGTCCACGGTCACCACGTCACCCGGGCGCACGTCCTCGTCCGGCTTGGCGAAGTGGACGAGGCGGTTGTCGGGGGCGCGGCCGGACAGACGGTGGGTGGCACCGTCCTTGCGGCCCTCGCCCTCCGCGACCATCACCTCCAGGGTGCGGCCCACCTGCTTCTTGTTCTCCTCCCAGGAGATCTCCTCCTGGAGGGCGACCAGGCGCATGTAGCGCTCCTGGACGACTTCCTTGGGGATCTGCCCGTCCATGTCGGCGGCCGGGGTGCCGGGGCGCTTGGAGTACTGGAAGGTGAACGCGTTCGCGAAGCGGGCCTCGCGCACGGCGTGCATCGTCTGCTGGAAGTCCTCCTCGGTCTCGCCGGGGAAGCCCACGATGATGTCGGTGGAGATCGCCGCGTGCGGGATGGCGGCCCGGACCTTCTCGATGATGCCGAGGAAGCGCTCCTGGCGGTACGAGCGGCGCATCGCCTTGAGGATGGTGTCCGATCCGGACTGCATCGGCATGTGGAGCTGCGGCATCACGTTCGGGGTCTCGGCCATGGCCGCGATCACGTCGTCGGTGAAGTCGCGCGGGTGCGGCGAGGTGAAGCGGACCCGCTCCAGGCCCTCGATCTGCCCGCAGGCGCGCAGCAGCTTGCTGAAGGCCTCGCGGTCCCCCAGGTCGGAGCCGTACGCGTTGACGTTCTGGCCGAGCAGGGTGATCTCGGAGACTCCCTCGGCGACCAGGGCCTCGACCTCGGCGAGGATGTCGCCCGGGCGACGGTCCTCCTCCTTGCCGCGCAGCGCCGGGACGATGCAGAAGGTGCAGGTGTTGTTGCAGCCGACGGAGATGGACACCCAGGCGGCGTACGCGGACTCGCGGCGGGTCGGCAGCGTCGAGGGGAAGGCCTCCAGCGACTCGGCGATCTCGACCTGCGCCTCCTCCTGGACGCGGGCGCGCTCCAGGAGGACGGGGAGCTTGCCGATGTTGTGCGTGCCGAAGACGACGTCGACCCAGGGGGCACGCTTGACGATCGTGTCGCGGTCCTTCTGGGCCAGGCAGCCACCGACGGCGATCTGCATGCCGGGGCGCCGGGTCTTCATCGGGGCGAGCCGGCCGAGGTTGCCGTACAGCTTGTTGTCGGCGTTCTCGCGGACGGCGCAGGTGTTGAACACGACGACGTCGGCGTCGCCGTCGGAACCCTCGGGCGCACGCGTGTACCCCGCGCCCTCCAGCAGACCGGAAAGCCGCTCGGAGTCGTGCACGTTCATCTGGCACCCGTAGGTGCGCACCTCGTAAGTTCCCTTGACGTCCACTGCCGTGCTCCGGTCGCTGCTGCTGGTCATGCGACAAGGGTAGGCGGTACCGGGGAGCCCTCCGCGCCCCCGTGCAGTCGCCCGGCGGGCAGCCGGCGGCCGAAGAGGACGAGCAGCAGTTCCCGCGCGGTGCCGTGGACGGGGCTTCCGGTGCCCCGGGACCAGTCGAGGTCGTCGGCGACGAGTCGGATGCCGGTCAGGTCCACGCCGAAGAACCGCAGGCCGCGCGGGGTGACGGCGTCGAGGAGGAGGCGCAGCCGGTCCTCGGGGACCCGGCGGGGGTGGTCGAGGGCGATCGTGATGTCGAGGCCGTGGACCACGTCGTGGGCGAGGGCCCCGGTGGGTCCGGCGGCCGGGGGCCTCCAGGGGTGGTGGGCGTGGTCACGGAGCAGGGCGGCGAGTTCGGCGGGGGCGAGGGACGCGGCGTCTCGGCGCGCGGCGCGGTCGGTCATCCGGTCCAGGCTGCCGCGTGCCGTGACCAGCTCGACGGCGAACCGGGGCAGCGAGTACCGGAAGCCCAGCGACATGTGGGCGGCGACCTCGCGGACCCGCCAGCCCGCGCAGAGGCTCGGGGCGTCCCACTGGTCGGGGGTGAGGGAGTCGAGCAGGTCGGCCAGTTCTCGGCGTTCGGCGGCGGTCGCGGCGGCGATGTCGGTCATGGGTCCAGGGTGGGTCGGGCTCCTGCCATAAGTCCAAGCCTGGGTTCTTATGCTCCCTAGAATGCGCGGTTATGGAACTGGCCCAGCTTCGGTACTTCGTGACGGTCGTCGAGGAGGGCGGCTTCACGCGGGCGGGCGTCCGGCTGCACGTGTCCCAGCCGGGGGTGAGCGCGCAGGTCCGGCTGTTGGAGCGGGAGCTGGGGGTGCGGCTGCTCGATCGTTCCGGACGGCGGGTGACGCCGACCGAGGCGGGGACGGCGTTGCTGTCGTACGCGCGGGCCGCGCTGGCGGCGGTGGAGGGGATGCGGCGCACGGCCGACGAGATCTCGGGGCTGCTGCGGGGGCGGGTCGCGGTCGGGTTGATCCCGGGGGCGGCCGGGGCGGTGGTGGCGGGGCTGGACGGGGGGGGGGGGCTCGGGGA
>NZ_LGDE01000052.1 GCF_001279725.1 Streptomyces sp. WM4235
CTCCGCGATCTCCCACAGGCCGTCCGGAACAATCCAACTCCAAGTACCCCGCCCCATACCGACATCAACGACGCCTCACCACATAGGACACGGTCTTAGCCGGTGGCGCCGGCCTCGAACGTGCACCTGCCCGCCGAATACGGCTCATCGAAGGGCGTCTACCCCCGGCTGCGAAACTGGGCGATCGACGGCACGTGGGAGCGGGTCTTCACCGCCCGGCGGGGGCCCGTCAAAAGGGATTCCGGCCGACGACCCGGCCACCACGCGATCGGGCGCTCCCGCGGCGGCCTGAGCACCAAGATCCACCTCGCCGCCGACGGTCACTGCCGCCCGCTGTGTTTCGTACTCACGCCAGGCCAGGCCTGGCCCGCGAGGTCGTATGAGAGAGAGCGGGGGCGGGTTGTTACGGCGGTGCCCGAGCCCGTCTCGGCCGTCACGCGGCTCAGACCGTCGTACACCTTCTGGCGCTTGACACTTCCAGGAAGCAGCGCGGTGAATGGTCGACTCGGGGAGCCCCCGGCGTTGAACGTGTAGTAGGTGGACGATGGTCTCGCCCGCCGGAGTGGTGAACGGGGCTCCGGCCGCGGTCTCCCGCCCGGTGGCGAGACAGATCTGGGCGTCCTTGAGCTGGCGCTCGACGCGACGCTCGAGATCTCGGCGATGTCGGCAGCCGACAGGCCGGTCTCCTGCAACTGGTGGACCACCTGCAGGAATTGTGGGACCAGGTGTGGTCGGTCATCCCCTCGCCCTCGCCCCGCGTTCAGTGCGGACGGGCGCGACGTTGTCAGCAAACAGCTCTACTGCCACTCGGTCTTCGCGTTCCGCGATCCCTTGGGCGACGGCCGCTTTGGCGGACCCCCCTGGGACCTGGAGACCTGGCGCCCGAACTGGGACTGGGACTCCGCCAAGTGGCTGAAGGCCAAGTGCAACCCGGGCCGGCCTGCGGAGGAGTAAGCACTCGCCGCCGATGACCTGAACCCCTGGCAGACGCGGGCCCCTGGCAACCGTGGGTGGTGCTCACCACCCACACGCCCACCCGGAGGCCGCGTCGTTCACTTCCCTCGCAGGAGGCACACGTGGCGCATCGGCGTGGTGAGCACGCGTTGCCCGCAACCCACCGCCACCCCCGCCTGCGCGACGGGCTGCTTCGCCCAGGAAGCCGCACTGGAGACCGCCCGCCGGGTCTCTGCCCCGTTCCTGTCCAGCAGACCCTGCCGGCTGCAACGTAAGCCCGGGGAGGACGAAGTGCACGTGCTCGTCCACGCGGACGACGACAGGGGCCCCGGTGAGGACGGCTACTTCGATCCCGACGAAGCGGAGGGCGCAGGCTCGTTTCTTCGGTCAATCCGGCCGCCCGCACGGGTGAGTTGACCGTCAAGGACCTGTCGGGGCAGGTGTCGGGCCCGCTAGACGTATTGACCCCCAGTACGGTTGATCATGATGGCCGCTCGGACCTCGCCATCGTCGCCACCATCCGCTCCAGGCGGGCCAGCCGGGTCGTCTCGGTGCGGGCGGTGACCAGGCTGAGATACAGGGCGAACTGGTTGGACTTGGCGAGCGTCTCGTAGAACGCCCGCGCCGTCGGGTTCGCGTCGAGCGCTTCGATGAGATCCGGCGGTGCGGTGGCGTTCTTTTGCGAGGCGTATGCCGTCGCCCAGCGACCGTCCGCCCGCGCCGCCTCTACCTCGGCGAGGCCGCGGGGGCGCATCCGTCCCTCGGCGATCAGGACCTCGGCCTTGTCGACGTTCACCTGCGACCAGGGCGATCGGGGGCGGCGGGGTGTCGTGCGCTGCAGGAAGTACGAGTCGTCGAAGCCGTGCCGCAGACCGTCGATCCAGCCGAAGCAGAGCACCGTGTCGACCATCTCTTCCCAGGTGAGCGAAGGGATGCCGGTGTGCTTCTTGGCGATCTTCACCCAGAGCACGGTCCGCTCCCCGTGATGCTCGTCGAGCCATGCCTCCAACTCGGCCGGGCTCGCGGGGACAAGAATCTCGACGCCGTCCTCGTATTTCTGCATAACCGCAGGCTAGAGGCTATATAGGACAGACTGTGACCTACTCCAGTCCCCCGCCGCCGAATTTCACGGCCTCCGGCGGGGGAATCTGACCTCCCGGCGTCGAGCTCTGCGGGCGCCGCTGGTGGCCCCGCCACGAAGTCGATACCCGACGGACGGCCGGCGACCAGCGCACCACCCCTCGCGAAACCGCCGTCCGCGAAACCCCCGCCGAACTCACCGACCCCAACACCTTGCCGAACGCGGCCCACCTCGCCGCCCGCGACGGAATCAGCACCCGCACCGCCCGCCGCCGCATCCAAGCCGCACGCCAACTCGGCGATGAGCAGGCCGACCCCGACGGGCGCTGACCCCTACGTCTCGCGGGGTCGCCGCGAGTTCGCGGCACCGGACGTTGCCCGCGCGGTGGTGTTCCATCGCGGGCGGGCCCGCCGGAACCCCGTGGTAGGGCCGTCCGGGTCTTCCGCTTCGGCCGGATGGAGATCTTGGCGGCCCGCGCGGACCCGGCGTTCATCCGCGACTTCTTCCTCGACCTCGAAGCACGGCACTGGGACCGGCGGCCCTGACCCGCCTTGGTGGAGGCCCACTGCACGCCTCCCTCACGAGGCTGCTTGCACCGCCTCTATGATCGACCGGCCGCAGAACGACGACAGGTGGAGGGCGTGATGCCTGGTCAGGTGACCGCAGTGAGCCGTAACAAGGGGTACTCGTTCAGCAAGCCCAACCGCGATTCCATCAGGCTGCTCACGGGGCTCGGAGTGGAAGCAGACGTTCACGCGGGTGAGACGATCCGCCACCAGTTCCGCATGACCTACGAGCCGAACCTGCCCAACCTCCGCCAGGTCCACCTGATGCACGAGGAACTCTTCGACGAACTCGCACTCAAGGGCTTCAGAGTCTCTGCCGGCCGGCTCGGCGAGAACATCACCACGCGCGGGGTGGACCTGTTGAGCCTGCCCACCGGCGCCCTGCTGCATCTCGGGGAGCAGGCGGTGCTTGAGGTGACCGGACTGCGCAACCCGTGCTCGAAGATCAACGACTTCCGCAAGGGGCTGCTCGGTGAGGTATTCGCCATGGACCCCTTGTCCGGCGAGTTCACGTTCATGTGTGGCGTCATGGCTGTGGTCCGCCGTGGAGGGACCGTCCGTCCCGACGATTCCATCAAGGTCGAGCCCCCGCCACCCCCTCACCGCCCGCTGGAACGGGTCTAGGTTCTGCTGTGGTCATAGGCATGCCCAGACAAGGGCGGCGCCGCGGCCGAGGCAGACCAAGGCGCCGCGGCCGATCTCCCGCATCGCACTCGATGGGGTGGAACTGGCGACGTCGCGCAACTCGTCCCCATGTTGATCGGTTCCCGGGACATGAGCGACGAGAGCGTCATCACGATCGAGATCCGGGGCCACGAGAAGGCCGCGCTCGAAGCGGCCCACCGGTTCTCCCACCTGTTCCTGTCCATCGGGCCCTGCCGGCTGCGGCGCACCCCGGGCTCGCGCCCGCGACCCGCAGTTCCGGATCCGCGATCCGCGGCGAACAGCCCTCCCGAAGAGGAAACAAGCAGCTCAAACGGGCCTTCTTCCTCTCAGCGTTCGCGGCCTTGGGCGACCCGGCCTCCCGGACCTACCACGACAAGAAAATCACCCAAGGGAAGCACCACACCCAGGCCCTGCTCTGCCCCGCCCGTAAGCTGAGGATGACCTCTGCGTCCTCGTGCTGGGTGAAGGCTTCCTCGCCAGGTTGGGCGAGGTTGTCGGCGGCGGTGCAGGCGGCGTCCTGCTGGGCCCGGGCCAGGACGGCTGACGGCGCGGGCCAGCTCCGAGTCCGCCGGCAGCGGCCGGTGGGTGTGCATGTCACTTCGCGGCAAGGCCGTCCGCACGATCTACCCAGAGGCCTCACGGACCACGGTTGGGACAGGCGTAACGGACCTCACCACTCGAACCCCGCCGTGAAGCCACTTAGCACCACCGCGGTCCCTACGAAGGAATTAGGGCCCCCCGTCGCGGGCGTCAGAGCGCGCTGAAGCCGCTCTCCCCCGGTCGGCGGCAGCCAGTGATGGCCGCCAGGGGGATTCCCCCGATGAAATCCATTTCCTGGGTGGGGCCGACGGGACCGATGACGGCCGCGGTCGCGGACTCCAGGGACGTGCTGTTGGCGTAGATCGTCGGCTTGGTCAGGATCTTGCTCCGCGCGGGCGGCGCGGCGAATTTGTGCCAGCCACTGACCTGGATCCGGTAGAGGTGCCGGTCGTTGCTGGCGTACCCGCCGCAGTCCTCGTCCAGCGCCGTGGAGACCAAGGTCGGCTTGGGGCTGCTGACATGGGCCCGGGCGTAGGCGATCGGGTCCTCAAGGAACATGGCGAGTTCGGTCGCGACGGACGTGTTGTTGCGGGACCTCATGCCGTTCGCCTGCCGGATGACCTCGGGAGAGCGCCCATCGGCTCGGAAGAAGACCAGGCTGGCCGATTCGGCGAGCGTGTACCCGTGCGCGGGGGTGTTGGAGGGCGCCTGCGCGGGCTCCGCGGCGGCCGACGTCTGCCCGGCCGAGTTGGTCTGGTCGGCGCCGGAGGTCTGCTCGGCCCCGCCGAGCCTCAGCTTGTCGGGCTTGTTCGGTACGGGCGGCGGCTTCCTGAACGCGGTCTGCACGGCGACCGGGCCGCCGCGACCCTCGTGGGCGGCACCGGCGGCGGGGGCAGTCCGTGGCTCCACGGCGCGTTGCACACCGAGCTTTCCGGCGCTGCGGAGCACGTCGTGGACGGCGGAGCGCTGCACCGGTGCGGGCGAGGTGGCGATCTCCTGGTGGTTCTCCTGGTGGCCGCAGCCGGCGCCGTGCTCGTGCTGTTCCCGGGCCCAGGGGTGGTCGGCGTCGCGGAGCATCTGGACGACCGCGGCGTTGCCCGCAGCGGCCTGTAGGCCGAGCAGGCCATGCTGCGCGGGCGGGGCGGATGCGGGCCGACGGGCAGGGGTACGGCTGTTGCCCGCCCCGGTGTGGGAGCCGGCCTTCTCGTGATCGTGCACGGGAACCCCTCTTGGTGTGAGATCGTCAACTTCCCTGGGTACGTGGCGGGGAGCCGCTGGCGCAAGGTACGAGCGGGCAGCATGCGGTGACTGGACGGGCACATCCGATGCCGCGGTGATCCGCGTGTGGGCCGGTCTGTTCTCGCCGGGGGGAGAACAGGCCCCGAGGTCCAAGGTGCAGCTGCTCGTAGACGTCATCCGGCACACTGATGCGCAGTTCGTGTCGGGCCGCGCCCGAATCCTGAGCGTTCATAACGTCTCTCCCCGTGGTTCGGGGAGCTGGCAGGGCAGGTGCGGCGGCGAAGCAGCAGAGGTCTTGGCGGAACAGCTGCTGTCAGGTCGTCCCTACCCTGACCCCATGGATGACCTGACGGACACCGACGTGCGCGAGATCCTGCGGCCCCACCGGGACTGCGGCCCCATCAGCCGCCTGTACGCAACCGGCGGGATCACCGAACACACCGGTCCCGTCCTCGGGATGCTCTCATCGAGCTGGACGCGCGAGCGGTGGAGCCCCCGCACAGCCGGTCTTCGCGAGCTGCTGGAGCCGCCCTGTCGGTGCGGTCGGCTAGCGTGCGCTCGTGAACGCACTCGAACTGGTTCTCGCTCTCGGGGCCGATGACCTGACAGAACGGGATGCCGCCGCTGCTGCCGTAGCTGATCTGGGGACCGTGGTCCTACCGGTGCTGATCGGGCAACTGCAGGATTCCGGCTCGCCCGTGAGCGAGTCCGTCCTGCTGGCCGTCTTGCGCCGCATGGGCACGGAGGCGTTCGAGGCGGTGCTCGGCGCCCTGCAGACCTCGGCACCGGGAGAAGCGCCTCATCGACTGTTGCGGGCGTTCGCTGGGTTCGGCGCGGCGGCACTGGACGGCTACGTTGACGCCCTCCTGCTTGACGATTCAACCCTGCGTCGCGCGGCTGTGACAGCGATCAGCCGCTGGAGCAGCGACGTGCCGACTGCTGCGCGACATGTGCTGCCACTGCTGGGCGACCGGGACGCGATGGTCAGGCAGGCAGCGGTTCAGGCGTTCTCGTCGTGGGGAACCGCCGTCGTGCCGATGCTCCAAGCGGTCCGCCTCGACGGTCCTGGGCAGGCGCGACCGGGCGCTCTGGAAGCCTTGGCGGAGGTCGGCGGCGAGGCGGTGATCAGCGCCCGTGACATCGCGGCACTGGAGCGGCTGGCCAGGATTGAAATCGCCAGCGACACGCCGGCTCCGCTCTCCTGCTGCTTCCTCTCCTGGATCGCGGTGCCTACCGGGGACCAGGCCGGTGTCATGGGGATGCTCGGGCTGTCCCAGCCCCGTCCGGTCCCGTTCTCCGTCGGCATGTTTGCTGCGGACTTCGACAGCCATGGCGGCCTCGATGCCGATCCGCTCGACGTGTACCGCAGGGTGTTCGTTACTCCTGAGCTCGCCGGCTGGACCTTGGTGGTCGGTTCCTGGTGCGATCCCAGCGCCACTGAACGCCAGAACGAGGTTCTCGAAGCATGCGAGCGCCTCAGCGCTCGCTTCGGACGCGCGCAGGCCTACTGGTGGAGCGCCTCGCAGGACGGCTCGGCGGTCCTGATCGCCGAGGCGGGTGTCGTTGTCCGGCGCTTCGGCTACTTCCCTGGCGAGGACGTGCAGCACCTGGAACTGGGAGAACCGCTCGCGTACGAGCAGCAGCGGCGCGCCGCGTTGGAGCTCCCCGCTCTGACAGCCGACCGGGTGGACACCGACAAGGACGCCGACGAATGGACGTGGGAGCTCCTCGACCTCGCGCCCAACCTGGCTGGCGCCTTGGGGCTGAACCCGCTGTCCATCGATGCCTCGACACCGACCCGGGGCACCGGGAAACTCGCTCTGACCGAATACGGCCACCGCCTGGGCACACCGCCCGGAGCACTCAGACGGTGATCGAAAGGACGTGGCATCGCAGTGCCCGCGAACGCCGTGAGCCGTCGAACCACCTGTCGGACCTGACGCTCAGTCTCCGTCAGGCCGTCGTCAGCGGCAGCTCTCGCTCCGGCACGGTGAAGCGCATCGATGCTGCGGCCAAGGCCGCGAAGACAGAGCCGAAGGCCCTACACAGACAGCCTGGCCAAGGACCAGTCCAAGGCCTTCTGAGGCCGGGGATAGACCCTCAGCTTCATGTTGACCACTCCGATACCGGACCCGTCGGCGGTTCCGATGGCGGGGGTGATGGTCAGACTGGCGAGGGCGCCGTCCGGAGCGGCGAGCTCCCAGTAGGCGATGCGGTAGGGTGACTTGTCCTCCAGCCGTTCCTCCTCGCTGGGGATCGCATACTCGCCGAGTTCATCGGGGAAGGAGGCGGAGTTCCAGGCACCTTCCCAGGCGGGTTCGCCGAGTACCGAGCAGACGGCAGTGACGTAGAGCGGCCATATCCGATCGGCCTCCGCCAGTACCTGCGGGTTGCCTTCCGCATTGTCGGCCAACGCGCCCCAGACCCAGTGGGAGAGGCTCTGCACGGGTGCCCAACTGCCGCCCTGAGCGTGGAGGGTCATCGTGCCACCGGTGTCGGTGCGCACGTTGAGGACGTATTCGAACTGGGTGGGCGTCCAGCCGAACCGGGCGCACCACATGTCCAGGCCCTGGCCGGGCAGGGGTGGGCCGTTCCAGATGGTGTCCCAGTGAATGTCGGCCAGCCCACGCAGTTCGGTGATGAGTTCCTGCGGGGTCCGCTTCACCGGCGGGGTGAAGGAAATGTGAATTTCTCTCTTTCTCGGGTCTCGTACGTCACGGTCGCCGGCCGGGGGTCACCGATCGGATGGGGTCGGCCGGGCCATGGAAGGTGAGATCGATCGTGCCACCTCCCGGACCCCGGCCCGACCGGCAGCGTGCCGTCAAGGTACGGGCAACACCATGGGACCAGCAGCTGAGGGGGCCCGGCTGGTCGCTGAAGCACGTGCCGCCGCAGCCGCTTCCGATCCGCACCCTGGGGCGGTCGACGAAGTAGGCGCGAGCGATCATGGCCCGACGCGGTGTGCCCCAGCCCTGAAGGAACCTCCCAGCAGCAGGAATAGTGCAGGTTCGGAATATCGCCTCTCCACCAGTGGTCGCCTCCCGCATCTCCCACGCCCGCGGCCGGCTCACCGCCGAGGACTTCCAGAAGATCCTGGCCGTCATGGACCACCTCGGGCTGCCCGTCATGGACCACCTCGGGCTGCCCGTCATGGTCGACGACTTCGACGAACAGCAGCTCTCGGCCCGCGTCCGCGACCTCACCCTGCAGCGCGGCGGTCACTCCCTGCACTGCGTGCTGCCCACCGCGATCGGCAAGGTCATCTTCACCGACACGATCACCGACGGCGAGCTGGTCACCGCCGTCACCGAACGCGCCCGCGCTGAAGGTGCCCGATGACGAGCACTGCGCACTGCATCGAGCACCTCACCCGGCCTGTGCCGTCCGTCGAGGCCATCACCCTGTGCGGCTCTCACCGCCAGGGCACCAGCGAAATCTCCTGTTACCACCGTGAACCCGACCTGGCCCCCAGCGTCCCCCGCGTCGGCGGGCCAGGCCGGGTCGTCGACTTCAGCGACCCGCTCGCCCTGGACAGCGCCCGCATCAAAACCGCGCTCGCCGAGCACGCCACCGCCCCGCTCGTGATCGTGGAGGGCACCTTCGCGCTCGCCTTGCCCAAGCTCACCGCCGTCGCCACGCTGACCGTCTACGTCGACACCCCCGCCGACATCCGCGTGGTCCGCAAAACCCTCCGCAAGCTTCAGGAGGGTCAGGACCCGGCCCCCGGCCTCCTCGGGTACGACAGCAGCCATCGTTCCTACACCCGCAACGTCACCCCCACCCGCGAGCACGCGGACCTTGTCCTTGACGGCACCCGCACAACCGCCCAGCTCACGGCCGAGCTGCAGGCCCACCTGGCCGAGCAGGGCCGGGACACCTCGGCCCCATGAC
>NZ_LGDE01000053.1 GCF_001279725.1 Streptomyces sp. WM4235
AGGACCACACTCTCGACCCGCCGCACGACCCACCGCAGCCCCCGACGTGGCCGGTTACCGACCACGGACATTTCCGTCACCCTCACCTGCGCAGTACACACACTCCGCGCGACCGTGCCCCTGACATTCACCGAGCGTTGCACCCACCCAGTGCGCACACGGGACAGACGAACACCACGTACCGGCGCACCGCCGGGCGCAGTCAACCACCCCACCACCCAACCGGAGTAGAAAGTTCCGTAACGAATGTTCTGCACGATTCTTCGCACAGAACAACGGAATCAGCAGACCAGAGCGATAACCAGCGCGGCTGGTGCGGTGGTTCTTTGGGCGATCACAGCGGAGGCGCCAGTGCTCGAGCCACGGGCGACTGTCCGGTGGATGACCGCTCTCATTCCGGGCCGAGCGTGGTGGATGTTCACCCGAGGGCGCCGAGCCTCGACGCCCGCCGCCTGAACGCACCATTCACCCTAATGTCGGATTCAACAGAAGCGCTTCAGAATGGCAGCTGGGCCAGATATCGTCGCAGCTCAGCAATCCTGCTCCCCGTACCCGCGGGGATGACCCCTCCGCGCTCTGATAGCCGGCGTCTGCTCCCCGCACCTGCGGGTAGCAGCACTCCAACCGGGCCGCCCCGCCCCTCCGCCTACACCGATGCGCCAGAGGTGCGGCCTGCCGGCGGCGTGGGGGTGGCGGCGCGCGGTGCGGGCAGCGCGGCTTTCTGCGTCGTCGGGGGCTGCGTACCCGGTGGCAGGGTTACCGAGAGGCGGGCCGCATGGTGGTCCGCCTCTTGGGCCACCGCTTGGAGTGCCCGGAGGTCGCCCGGGGCGAAGCGGGCCGAGGCGACCGCTGCGGTGACGAGGGCGTTCGCCCTCTCGGCGACGTCGCCGTACGGGCCGACGGCCGGGCCCGGCCCGCTGTCGTGCGGCGGGAGTTGCTGCCAGGCGTCTCGGAACGCCGTCACCCGGAGGTGGTCGGAGGTGTTCAGCTCCTGGCCCATGGATGTGCCCATCCACGCCGCGAAGCTCCGCGTCACTTCTTCGGCGGCTCGTACGGAGTCCTCGCGGGTGGCGTACGCCGTCGGGGACTCGCGCTCGACGAGCCGCTGCATCGGCGGTGCCTCGGCGTCCGCCTCCGGCGGGGAGACCGGCACCGGGGTGTTGGCCCGTTCGGCGGCTGCGACCTTGCTGTAGGTGAGGGTGGCGTCGGAGAGTTTCAGCAGGGCATCGGCAGCGGGCAGGTCTCCCGTGCCGGGGCGCAGGCGATTCGCGAGAGCAGCCGCCTGAACCGAGATCGCCTCGCAGGCCCGGATCGACATCGTCTTCCAGAATCCCTGGAAGCGGACGTCCTCGCGCAGCTTCTCCCAATAGGGGCCGGCCTTCTCCTTCATCACGTCCCAGACGTGCCTCAGAGCGCCGCGGACGGTCTGGATCTGCTGCCATTCGGGATGGTTCGTGAGGCTCTCGGCGTGGGCGTCCACTCCCGCCTGGGCTGCCTCGACCGCGGTCACCGCACCGGGCATTGCCGGGGTCGGGCCGACACCGGGCGCCGGCGCCGAGAGCGGGGCCCAGCTCGTCTGTGTGGGCGATGCGGGGGGTGGTGTGGGAGCGGGCGGCGAGCTGAGGGCGGCCACGTGCTCGGCCACGGCAGCCCGAACCTCGGAGGAGTGGCCGGGAGGGCCGTATTCGTCCCAGGCTTCGAGAACCTTGTCGAATTCCGCCCAGTCGAGATCCTGTGGGGTCGGAGCGGGCCCGGATGCCGACGGAACGGTCGGTGGGACCGGCGGATCTGACCCGTCCCACAAGGGCATGGCCCCGCGCCCGGGACGGCGCTCCCGCGCCGCGACAGGGTCCCTGACCTGGTCTGCTGCTGTGGCCATCGCGGTACTCCAGGGGGTCTTGCGCCACGGGCGGCGCGTGTTCACCGGTCGGGGGGTGTGAAACGGCGGCCGCTCGCCGTGTCGGAGAAGGCGGCCACGTCTGGCCGGCCACCAGCGGCTCTCACAGGGAGTGCCTCCGGCTCTGTGCTTCCCCGTTCGGCTGCGCGATCCGGGGAGCTGGGACGGGGGGCGCAGGGGGACGAGGCTGGGTGAGCGCCTGCATCTGCTGCCGGACCTCGGTCTCCTGTTCACGCCGGTGGGGCGGGAGCTGTTCCCGTCTCTCTACTTCGGCGGCTGCGCGTTGCCTGAGTCGGTTGAGGCGGTCCATCTGGTCTCGCGCGGTGGTTACGGCATGGTCGGCGTGCTGCTGGTCCGCGGCTGCGGTCCGTTGGGCCTAAGAGATCACTTCAGGGCGGGCGCCTTGCTCCTGTAGCCGCTGGACGATCTCGTCCGCCGGGGTCGGCTGTGAAGTCTGGGCTTGCGTGAGGGCGGCTTGCTCCGCCTTCGACAGCCTTTCGGCCCAGGCCGAGAGCTGACTGTCGCTGAGGAGACCTGGCGATCCTCGCGGAGCTGGCATCCTTCCGCCCCTTCCCGTACCGGATCACCCTCGACGGAGGAGAGCCAGGTGGGGGCCGCCGTCAGCTGCGGGAGTCAGTACGGGCGTGGCGTCTTGCTCGATCCGGGCCAGCCGCTCGGGCCATTCCGGTCCCAGGTCGTGGCCGGCTTCGCGATTCCGTATCTGAGTGGCGACGAAGGCCTCGCTCTCGGAGGCCGTCAGGGGCCGGGTGCGTTCCGTTGTGATCGCCTCCGCCGTGGCGGGACGGCCGGCCCAGTCACCTGTTCCGTCGAGGGTGTTGCTGTACCGGGGCTTGCTCTCGCCCCGGCGGTAGACGCTCACGAGGCTCGCCAGGGCGGCGTCGTCGACGCTCTCGGCCAGGGTGAGGATCCCGTGGAAGGACTCGTCGGCGTTGGACTGCACGGTGAGCCGTCCCTGGCCCCGGTCCGCCAGCTGGTCGAAGTAGCGGGTGACGATGCCCTGGTCACTCAATGCCTTCGGGACGCCCATGAAGAGTGCCTCCAGACGGAATCCCGCACGGCGGTAGGCGAGCATCTTGTCTTCCACCGCCGACGCGTTCTGCGAGGTCTCCTGAATGATCGCGTTCAGTTTGTGAGAGCGGACGTACTCCTCGGCCTGTGCCATCCATGCCCGCCCGTCCGCCCGGGTGTAGGCCGCCATGAGCGTGTCGTCCCGCGCCATCAGGGCGTCGTAGGACGAGTGGTACGGCTTGTAGAGGTCGCTGTCGACATCCACGAATCCGCCGTGCTGGTTCAGTGCCGCAGCCACCATCTCGGTGACGCGGCTCTTGCCGGACCCGGGCTGGCCGATGAGGAAAACCACCGTGGGGGTGCCCTGCGGCTGACGTCTTTCGAGGAGATGAGGGACGATCCGTTCCCGGAAGATGCGCCGGTTGTCTTCTGCCGGTAACCGGTACCGCTCCACCTCGTCCGGGTCGATCACGCGTTGCCTTCCCGGATCTCGCGGGCGAGCTGCGCGTAGTGCCGGCGCGCTGCGGCGATCTGCTCGCCGTCGTCGGAGCGAAGGCCTTCGCGTTCCTTCGCCAGCCGGGCCTGCGCCGCCAGGGCGTTGACGATGACGGCCTGGTCCGGCGCCGGTTTGGCCTGCTCTGCGGCGATCAGCGCGCTGTAGGCACCGACAGCTCCGTTCACCGCTTCGATCGCGGCCTCGTAGGCTGCCGTTCCCTCGTTCGACCAGTCGTACGTCGGGAGCTGGTGCGTGATGGAGATGCCGTTGTCGGGCTCGGCCACGGGACTTCCTTCCTTGGGGCAGATCGTGCTCGTGGATGCGTTCTTCTTGTGGATCACTTCACAGGATCCCGTGCGGAGGAGCCTGACCGCACCCGATATCCGCCGGGGCCTGATCGCCTTGGGGCGGGGCTACAGCGGAGCGTTGAGTGCGGCTTCGCGGCGGGCGACCTCGGCGGCGGCCGGGTGAAGCGCGGGAGCCGTGGTCGCTTCCGAGAGCGTCAGGTACAACTCGAAAGCCTCGTCGCTTCCTGGGGGGACGGGCACGACGAGCGGCGGATCCTGGTGGATGCCGCAGGGACGTCGGCGCCTCGGCGTGGTTCTGGGGGGAGTGTCAACGGGGCCGATGAAGACCCCAGGACTACAACGCGGGCGACGGTAGGGTCTGGCTGTTTCGTTGTGCTTGATCACGTAGGTCTCCAGCTTGTCGATCAGATCGTCGCGGCTGTGGAAGTCGCCGTGGACGTGCCGGCGCGGGCGGGTCAGGGCGGAGAAGAACAGCTCGACCTGGTTGAGCCAGGAGGCGTGTGGGGGTGTCCAGTGGACGTGCCCGCGCGGGCAGGTGGCCGGCCAGGCTCTGGTGTGCCGGGCGGCGCGTGAAGAGCCGTGACGGAAACGGCGAGATCAAGCTCTTTCACACCAGAGATCACGCCGTTTCCCGGGTGATCAGTCGACTGGCGTCGCCCAAGGGTGAAGATCGGAAACCCCGGAGGGCAGGACGAAGGGGGCGAAAGGGGTGGGGACGCATGCTCTTGGAGCGAGATGGAGCGCTGGGCGCGGTCTCGGCAGCGGCGGCGGCCGCGCGCGCGGGCAGTGGCCGCTGGGTCCTGCTCTCGGCACCGGTGGCCGGTAGCGGGCGGACCGCGCTGCTGGAGGAGGCCATACGGCGGCAGACCGATGGCGGCGCCATGCAGGTGAAGCGTGCGCGCGGCGTTCCCGAGGAGGCCGACTTCCCCTTCGGGCTCGTCCGGCAGTTCCTCTCGGACGACGGGGTACTTCCCTTCACGGGACTGAGCGGACCGGATGAACAGCGGCTGTGCCACATGCTGGTGACACGGCTGGGCCGAGCCGCGGCCGAGCAGCCCGTACTCGTCGCGGTGGACGACCTCCATCATGCCGACGAGGTCTCCCGGCGCTGGATCGGCTACCTCGCGCGCCGCATCGCCGACCTCCCGGTTCTGCTGGTGGTCACCGAGTGCGCCACGCCGTCGGCAGTGGTGCCGTTCCCGCCCTCCTCGGGTACGTCCGTCGTCCTCCACCCCCTCAGCGAGTCCGCCGTCGGCCTCATGGCCCGGGAAGCCGGCCTTGATCACAAGGACACGGCGACCTGCGTCGATGCGGGTGGCGGGAACGCGGCCCTGGTGCGGGCGCTCGTCTCCGACCTCGCGGAGGGTCGGCTCTCCCGCCCGCTCTCCGCCCCGTCGCACAGCCGGTACCGCGACACGATCGCCGAGTGGCTGAGGCGGAAGGCCGATCCGTGTTCGCGCCACGCCTGCCTGGCCCTCGCCGTCGCGGCCGAGGGAGGGTTCCACACCGACCCCGTGCTCCTGCGCAGGCTCTCCGGCCTCTGCGCGTCCGACCGTTCGTCGTGCGAGCGGTCGGTGCGCCGTCTCGGCAGGTTGCTGAGTCATCCCCTCGCGAGGGAGGCCGTTCTCGCCGCGGCGGAGCCGGGAGAGATCACCGCGCTCCGCATCCGGGTCGCGGAACTGCTGGACGAGGGCGGCGCACCCGCGGCGGTCGTGGCGGCGGGGCTCCTGCGCCTGGACCGGCCGGGCGAGACGTGGATGGTCCGTGCTCTGGACGAAGCGGCGCAGGACGCGGTCCGCACTGGTCACGTGGCCCAGTCGGCCGAGTACCTGCGCCATGCGCTGAGCGGTCCGCTCGATCCGGAGCGGCGCGCCGACCTCTCGGTACGTCTCGCCTCGCTGGAGCTTCCGCACAACGCGACCGCCGCCATCCGCAGGCTGCGCAGCGGACTGGAACTGCATTCCGACCTTCGGGAGCGGGCGACGACGGCGACCGCGCTCAGTGCGGCGCTCGTCGCGAGGCGGGACACCGGTTCCGCGTTACGGGTCCTGGACCAGGTCGGTCGCGCCGGCGACGCCGAGCTGGTCCAGATGGTGCAGACACTCGGTGCCCTCATCTCCTCGCACGACAACGATGCCTGGCGCACCGCCATCGCCGGTCTGCGTGCCCTCGCCCCGACGGCGGCCCCCGCCATCGAGCCGCTCGTATGCGGACTGATCACCGAGTACGAAGCCGGAGCGGGCCTCTGCTCGGCGGCCGAGGCGGTCGCCAGGGTCCGCCCGAGGCTGGCCCTGCCCGTGGACCCCCAACTGCGCACCGCCTGGCTCGGCAGCGCCGCCACCCTGCTCCAGTGGGCGGACCGCCTGGAAGAGGCGGTCGAGTTGACGGGCTCGTGCCTGCCGGCCACGCCCGTTCCCCCGGATCTCACGAACGCGGGCACGCAGTGCCTGCTCAGCGTCCGAGCCGAAGCGGCCCTCTGGGCCGGAGCGTTCGACCGCGTCATAGCCGAGAACGGGCCCTTGGTGGAGGCGACCGCCGGGCAGGGGGTCCGGCTGCCGCATCTGACGGCCATGGTGGCGATCGCACGGTACGAGACGGGTGGGCGCCGCGAGGCGTGGAGGACCGTGAACCTGGTCGGACCGCCGCCCCTGCACGACAGTTCCTGGGAGTGGAACGAGGTCCGTTACGCACGGGCCCTGCTGCACGCGGCGGACCACGACTGGAGGGCGGCCCTCGACGACTACCTGGCCTGCGGGGCGGGTCAGCGCGCTCATGACTTCGTCAGCCCCGTCGCCACGCCGTGGCGTTCCGGAGCGGCGATCGCCCTGGTGCGGCTCGGGCAGCGGGAGGCGGCCCGCGAAGTCGCCGAGGAAGAGGTGCGCCATGCCCGGACCTGGGGCACCGCCCGTACCGTCGGCCGGGCCCTGCGGGCGGTCGCCGCTGCCGTGGGCGGCAGGATGGCCCTGTGTTCGCTGACCGAGGGCGCCGAGCTGCTCAGACCGAGTCCCGCACCCGTGGAACTCGTGGAGACCCTGGTCGATCTGGGAGCCGTCCACATCGAATTGGGCAACCGGCGGAAGGGTCGCGAGGCACTGCGCGAGGCGCACGCCGTGGCCTTGCGGCTGTCCGCGCCCGCCGCCGAGAGCGGGGAGCCGCGCGGTGCCGCGCGTCTCCTCGTGATGGTGGACGACGCGCTGCGCGCGGCCGGAGCGCGGAAGAGGGGCAGCGGCCACACATTGACCCTCGCCGAACGGCGGGTGGCCGAGCTGGCGGCCGGGGGCCGGACCAATGTCCAGATCTCCGCGGCGCTGTGCCTCACCCGCCGCACCGTGGAGACGCACCTCACCCACGCCTACCGGAAGCTGCGCATCGCCCGACGTGCCCAACTGGCCTCCGCAATGGAACACGAGGAGCCGGAGGCGGACCCGGGGACCGGCGCGGGGGATCCGGGGAGCCAGGGCGGAACGTAGGAGCGTACAGCCGACCGGAGACCGGACGAAGGGGCGGGGTTCGCTCCGACGGCCCCTGCCGGAACCCGGAAGGCATGGTTCGGCAGGGGCCGGGGAACGCGTGTCCTCCCCGGCGGTGACGGTCTCCCGTCACCGCCGGGGGAGCGTCAGGACTTCGACACGGTGAAGGAGGCCGCGGCGTTGTCTCCACCGCCTCCGCTCCGGCTACAGGTGTATCCGCTCGGGACGGAGCAGCTGTACCCGTTGCTGCCCACGTAGGGGTTGTTCCAGTACACCGTCACCTTGTTGCTCTCACCGGTCATGCTGAAGGTGACCGAGCCCTCCGTGCCGGTCATGACGCCCTCCGACTCGCTCGCCCACTTCGCGGTGACGCCGGGCTGGACCATGGAGGGAGGCAGCATGCCGTCCGACCAGATCCCCCACTTCAGCTGCGAACCGTCGCGGGCCAGCAGCTTGCCCGAGTTGTTGGTCAGGGTCACGGTCGTGCTCCGGGCCGCGGTGGCTCCGGGCACCGTACTCGTCGGCGACTGAGCCTTCGCCGCCCATGAGGGCTGGACCGTGAACGTGACATCGGCGTTGTTGCCCCCGCCGCCACTCCTGTAGCAGCTGTACCCGGACGGGACGTGGCACTCGTAACTGTTGCTGCCCACGTAGGGGTTGTTCCAGTGCAGCTGGACCTCGCCGTTCGAGAGCGCGTACGTGGCACGTCCCTCGGTTCCGGTGGCGGCTCCGCAGGACTCGCTCGCCCAGCGCGGGGACTTGTCGTTGGGGATGTTGTCGGGCGGCAGCATGTCCGTCGTCCAGCAACCGTGATCGAGCTTCTCCCACGTCTTGACCAGGTTCTGCCCGGTCTTGTTGACCAGGGTGACGCTCGTGGAACGCTGTGCGGTGGTCCCGGGCAAGATCTTCGTTCCGCTGTCGGTGACCGGGCTCTGCTCCGCAGACGCCTGCGGTGCGCTCTGCCCCGTCGAAGCCTGCGCGGCGGGGGCCAGGGCGAGCGTGCCCGCCGCCATGAGCACGGCGGTGAGAGCACCCGCGGCCGTGCGTCCGAGGTGGGTGGTTGAGGTCTTGAGCTGCATGGGTCAGCCATCTCTCTTCGAGGTAGCGGCGAACGGGAGCGGGCCCTGTTCGCCTGGTTCACACACGGGTGCCACAGGCCGTACCGGCGCCGTGCGCGTCACTGGATGTAGAGGACCCACGTGCTGTGGCCGCTGTACTCGATCAGCATCTGGGTGGCCGCCCCGAGGCCGTACAGCACCCAGTAGTTGGCTTCCGCCTCCAGGTGCGAGGCGAATTCACCGGTCCATATCCAGATTCCGGACGCCGAAGCCGCCGTGGGGGCGGCGGGCGCCACCGATGCCTGTTCCGGGGCGGCGGAGGATGAGGCGGCGTACGCCTGGGCGCCCCCGCCGGCGAGAACCGCGGCGGCGAGCACGGCGCACAACGAAGCTGTGCGAATTGTCCTGCGCATGACAACGTCCCTTCTGTATCACTGACGCCAACAGCCTCTCCCCCGAGATGAGTCGGCTGCCGACGCAGCCATGCGGTGGGGCTCGGCGTGACGCCAGACTGTCACGGCGCCGTCATGCTCAGGCATCGTGGAAAACCGCGAACTTAGACCGTGTCCTATGTGGTGAGGCGGGCGAGCCGCTTGTAGCAGCAGATGGCGGCGGCGAGACCGAGAAAGGCCAGGTAGTTGCGGGGGTGGCGTT
>NZ_LGDE01000054.1 GCF_001279725.1 Streptomyces sp. WM4235
GCCTAAGCAGGTGCGGTTCTGTGTCGAGGGTGGACCGGTGGACCTCACCGGTTCACTTGTCGAGGACGTCGGATCGGTCAAATCTCGTCGATCTGGCCGGATATGGAATCGCTCCCGTTAGGCTGAATGGCTCACGGTGCTGCGCCGGACGCAGTGCGCGGAGGTACCTCGGGAGTCTCATGGCAGTCTCGTTCGCCGTCTCGGAGATCACGCTGGTTGACGGCACTGTGTTCGTCCCTCCGGCGAACGGGATGACCCTGTTCATCGGGCCGAACAACAGCGGGAAGTCCGCTCTTCTCAGCGAACTCTCGCCTCGCATCACCACCCCTACGATCTCTCACCCTCCGCTGTGGATCCGGCAGGTCCTTCAGGCACACGAAGGCTCTGGGGAGGACTTCCTCCGGTGGGTTGAGAGCCGTGGTCACCGTTCGTGGAAGATCAACGGCCAGGAGAGGATCCGCGGGGGAACCAATGGAAGCCTTGTATCCCCGGAGAGCGTTCAATCGGCGTGGACTTCGGGAGGGTACAGCCAGCTACGCACCCTCCTCCTGACGGAGCAGTGGACCGACCAGCGGCTCCAGATACGTGCCGAGTCGGGACGCTGGGACCATGCGGAACCGGCGTCCGATCCTGTGCAATTCCTGTACGAGGATCCTGAGCTCCTGAAAGCCTTCTCTGCATACACCCTGGAGGCGTTCGGCGAGGAGATCGCCGTGGACTGGACCGACTCGACCTTCCGGTTGCGAGTGGGTGAAACTCGGATGGCCGACGTGACCCCGCCGTCCCCCGAACTGGTCGCCGCCTACCGAAGCCTTCCGCTGCTGTCGGACCAGGGCGACGGCTTCAAGGCCTTCGTCCAGATCCTTCTACACACAGTCCTGCGGCCCACTCCGGTCATCCTGATCGACGAACCCGAGGCCTTCCTCCATCCCCCTCAAGCCCGTCTGCTGGGGCGGATTCTGGCGCAGATGCCAGGCCAAACCCAGGTATTCGTCGCCACGCACAGCGCCGACTTTCTGGCCGGTGTACTCGACGCCCGAGAGGTGCGCCCGCTTTCCCTGATCCGCCTGGACCGATCTGGACAACCGCGTGCCAGAGTCCTGGCCCCCGGTGATGTAGCCGAGCTGCTTCGAACTCCGCTGTTGCGATACTCCAACATCATTTCAGGTCTGTTCTACGACCGTGCCGTGCTCTGTGAGTCCGAAGGCGACTGCCAATTCTACGCAGCCACATTCGACGTCACCCGCGACGGTTCGGCCACGCATGAGAACACCATCTTTCTGCACACCAGCGGCAAAGACCGTCTGGCCGACACGGCGCGCCGGCTGCGGCACTGCGGTATCCCCACAGCGGCCATCGCTGACTTCGACCTTCTCAATGATCACGGAAACGTCAGAAAGGCTGTGACCGCGCTCGGCAGCGATGTCAGGCCCTTGGCTGGCGCCATTAAGACGCTCAACGACCATGCAAACGCCGGGCGCACGGTACCTACCGTCGCAAGCTTCCGCAGAGAGATGTCTGCCGCACTGACAGGCCCTGGGAACAGCGCAATCACCGAACAGATGGCAGACAAGCTCAGCAAACTGATCAAGGGATCGTCCGGCTGGGGCGCCTTGAAGAAATCGGGCTTGAGCGCGCTTGACGGGGAGGTGTACGCCGCTGCCGAGCAGCTGGTGAACACCACCGCCGAACTCGGGCTCTTCCTCGTCCCTTGGGGCGAGCTCGAATCCTGGGTGCGTAAGATCTCCTCCAGCAACAAGCAGAACTGGCTCTCACAGGTCTTCAGCAGCGGCGAATACCTACGGCCCTCCGCCGAACTGCGAGTCTTCTGCCAAGCCATCCGCGACTATCTGAGCCGGCCGGTTGCAGAGCCGGATCTAACCGAAAGCACGTGAAAGCTGACGGATGCGTGCCTGGTCAGCCTTGTTCGGGATGGTGCGCAGCGAATCCCGCGAAAGCGCAAGTGGGCGCGGCTATCAGGCCTGGAAAGCCACACCTACCCTTAACGGATCTGCCGTCTCGCCCGGACCAAGTTTTCAAGGGCGACGGGCGCAAGTACTCAGTCGACAGGGATGACGTACGCGCGGGCGAAGTGGGTAGCGATGGTGGCTTCGTGGAGGTGTCCGGCGATGGCGCGGTCTCCTTCGACGCCCATGACGACGTGGAGGTGGACGAATCCGTTGCGGATCTCGCCGGTGCCGGTCATCTCGCCGGGCAGGTCGTACTTGGTGATGGTGTCCTTGAGCGCGTCGCCTTCGGGCATGGTGGAGACGGTGAAGGAGTCGGCGGCCCCGATCAGGGACACGATCGCTGCGTCGGTGATGCCCGCTTCAGCGGCCTGGCGGTTCAGCTCGTCGACGAGTTCGCCGTGGGGGACTTCAAAGACGATCATGCGGGGCTCCGTCCGATCATGGGGCTCAACTGCCGCAGCATGACGGACGAGCACCAGCGGGCGCCAGAGTCTCCGGGGTTGAGGGCCTCTCTCGCGAAGCGGGTGGCGAGGAAGTCCGCGCGGTGGCCGTACGCGGCGGGCCGGGCGGCGATGCGTCCGGCGGTCGTCCAGTCCACGGCGCAGACGCGGGAGGTGACGGCCGTCATGTAGAGGCGGCGGACCTCCTCGTCGTGGGTCAGGACGCGGGCGACGTGGGACGCGTGGGTTTGGCCGGGCATCTTGGCGAGGATGCCGGCGGCGTTGACGCGCAGGATCGGCACGTCTCCGTCCAGTGTCCAGCGGCGCAGGTTCGCGCTGGAAGCCTTGTCCGCGAGGGAGGCTGTGACCATGTCCGCGCTGTGTGTGGTCTGGACGCGGGCCAGGGGCCCCGGGTCGCGGCCGGCGATGCTGGCCGCCATTTCCGAGGCGAGCGCGCCGTGTGAGAGCGCCAGGGTGGACAGTCCGAGAAAGGCTCGTCGGTTCACGCGGTCGAGGGTAGCTTCCGCGGCCAGTTGATCGACAGACACGTCCAGTACCCGGGACAGGTGCTCTATCCAGTGCCTGCCGGGAATGACCTTTCCGCTCTCCCACCGCTTGACCGCGTCCCGGCCGGGCGCCCCGGTGGGGTCACCGGCGCAGATGGCCAGTTCCTCGGCCAGCCGGACTTGGGACCACGTCTTGAGTTTGCGCAGATCTCGGATCAACTGACCGATCGGCATGGCCTCATGATGCCCCCCAAGATGCCCCCGCGTGGGGGCCTTCGCACGGTTCACCCTTGGGGTGTCGCCGCCGACAACCGCACTCCTGAAAGCGGCTGACGGCGTCCCGCCCGAGGCCTTGGGCGGAACGACGGGCCCCGGCCCGCGACGCCACCCGGTGGGGGCATCCGCCCCGCACCGTCGCCATCTGCATCAAGGAGACAGCCATGGAGCAGTCGAAGTCCAACGTTGCCGCCCACACCTCGGCCGCGGTCGAGGGAACCGAAGAGATCACCGGGACCGTCGTGGTCGCCATCGACGTCGAGGACGAGGAGTAACCCTCGCCGCTGTTCGTGCCCTGACCTGGGCGCCCCTCCCCTTCCCGTGGGCTCACACGGCCCGGGGAGGGGCGCCCGTCGCGCTTCACCCTGAAAGGGACCGCCGTCATGATTCACGTGTTCGTCGGGCCGACGCTGCCCCGATCCGACCCCCACCTCGCCGCGCCGGGCCTGCGGGTGCTGCCACCGGCCCGGCACGGGGACCTGTTCGACACCGACATCGGCGGCACCGTGGTGCTCATCGACGGGGTGTATCACCAGTCGCCGGCGCTGCGGCACAAGGAGATCCTGGCCGCGATGGGCCGGGGCGTGCGGGTGATCGGCGCGGCGAGCATCGGTGCTCTGCGCGCGGCCGAACTGGCGCCGCTGGGGATGCTCGGCGTCGGCGCCGTCTACGCCGCCTACGCGCGCGGGGACATCGAGGGTGACGACGAGGTCGCGGTCGGGCAGTGCCCTGACGGCGACTGGGACGCGCTGACCTGCCCGCTGGTGAACCTGCGCTACACGCTGGGCCTGGCCCGCTCGGCCGGTGTCCTGGACGGCACGCGGGCCGCCGTGCTCCTGGCGGCGCTGCGCGAGGTTTACTATCCCGAGCGCACGTGGCCCGCGGTGCGGGCGGTGTGCCGACGCCAGGGCGAGACGGGGTTCGTGGGGTGGCTGGACGAACAGCGCGGGCGTGACCGGTACTTCGGTGACCTCAAGCGCGCCGACGCCCTCGCGGCCCTGCGCGCCGCCCTCGACCCGGCGCCGGTGAAGCGGAGGGCCGTCGTCGAGCCGTGGGTGTGGCAGACGACCTATTTCCGTCGCTGGTCGAATGCCGCCGCGTGCGAGCGCGTGGACGGGATGCTGTTGTCCACCGAGGACCGCATCGTCTACCAGCAGGTTTTCGATCCGGCGTTCGGCGAGCGGTGGACGTCCTACCTCGAACACCTCTCCCGCCGACCTGTCGACGGCCGGCCGGGGCTGCCGCTCGCGGCAAGACTGGCCCGGGTCACCGGTGGAGACCTGCCCGCCGATCGCGTGTTCCACCCGCCCCTGGACCTGCGCGACGCGCACGCGGTGGCGCTGCTGCTCGCGGGGGAGAGCGCGCAGGACCGCCAGGCGGTCGCCCGCTACGGCGCCGCGCTGGAACGGGCCCGGCGCAGTCGGCCCGGCTTCTCGACGCCGGCGGTGCGCGATGAGGTGACCCGCGATGTCCTGCTGCGCGTATGGGCCTGTACCGAAGCGGAGTTCGACGCGCAGGCGTCCGCGCGGGGCCTGGTGGGCGGGGCGCGCGCCGTCGCGGCGGCCAAGCGCCTCGTCCCCGGATTCCTGGAAGAGATCGACACGACGCGGGAGGCCGCCCATGCCGGCTGGTGACGACCTGGTGGCGCCGGCGGGCACGGTCCGCGCCCGTACGCCCGAGCAGACGTGGGCGGCGGTGGCCGCATGGCTGCCCGACTTCGGGATCACCCGTGTCGCGGATCTGACCGGCCTGGACTGCGTCGGCCTGCCCGTCTTCACGGCGATCCGGCCTGCCTCGCTGACCCTGAGCGCCTCGCAGGGCAAGGGCGCCACACCCCTGCTGGCGAAGTTGTCGGCGGTGATGGAGGCGATCGAGTTGTGGCACGTCGAGCAACCGCTGTCCGTCGACGCCTACGGGCCGGCCTTCGAGGTCGCCCCCGACTGCCCCGTCGCCGCGCTGGCGACCACGACCCCCTACCCCGCCGGTGCCCTGTCCCGGATGGTGGGGGAGTGGACGGCTGGCACCGCCCTGGTGAGCGGGGCCCGGGTGCTGCTGCCGGTCGACCTGGTACGCCGGCGCGGACAACGGCCCGAGTGGAGCCCGGACGTGTGGCGTGCCACGAGCACCGGCCTGGCCTGCGGCAACACCCGCGACGAAGCGTTGTTGCACGGACTGTTCGAGGTGGTGGAGCGCGATGTTCTGTACCGCGACGCTAGCGCGCGCGGAAGAAGGCGCACATGGATCGACCTGCGGACGGTCGAGGACCCGCACGGGCGGGAGATCATCGACCGGGTGGCGGCCGCGGGCATGGCGCTGGAGGCCGCCATGGTGGACGGCCCGTACGGGCTGCCGGTCTGCGTGGCCTACCTGTGGTCACAGGACCTCCCTACCGTCTTCGCCGGCGGCGGCTGCCACAGCCTGGCGGGCATCGCGCTGACACGCGCGGTGACCGAAGCCGCGCAATCCCGGCTCGCCGCCATCGCCGGCACCCGCGACGACCTCCCCGGCGACCCCGGCGGCTTCGACACCGCGTCCTTCCAACCGCCGCGCACCACCGGTCTCGATCCGTGGCCCCAGGCGACAGCCCACTTTCCGGCCCCGACCGGTCACACCTTCGCCCACCACGTCCGCGCCGTGGCCCGGCGGGTCGCCCGCGTCACCGGGCACGAACCGGCCGCCCTGGACCTGTCCGCCCCGGCAGGTCCCGTCCACGCCGTACAGGTCGTCTGTCCCGGCACCCGCTCACGGATCGGCAGGTCGATGCCCCGATGAACCCCACCACCCCGGCCCGGGTGGACGCGCCCGGCCAACAGCGCAGCGCCGACTACGACGTCTTTCACGCCGCCCGCGCCCGAACCGACCTGGTCGCCCGCCTGTACGCCCGCGCGATGGGCGAGGACTACCCGGCGGAAGTCGCCGCCTCCAGCTCGTGTGACTGGCCCCTGCTGGGGCTCCTGACCGCACGCCTGCGCCTGCGCCCGAACGACCTCCTCGTGGACGCCGGATGCGGCGCCGGCGGCATCGGCCTGTGGCTGGCCCGAGCCCTCGCCGTCCGCCTGGACGCCTTCGACCTCTCACCCGTCGCCGTCACGCAGGCCACCGCCCGCCGCGCCCACTTCCTCGGCCCGGCCGCCGACCGCGCCGCCTTCCGCGTCGCGGAGCTGGAACACACCGGCCTCACCGACGGCCGCGCCCACGCCATCGTGTGCGTGGACGCCCTCGGGCGTGCCGCGGATCGAGGCACCGCCCTGCGGGAACTCGGCCGTGCCCTCGCCCCCGGCGGCCGGCTGCTGGTGACCCGGGCCCTTCGGCGCGGCGCCGATCCGGCATGGCATCAGGCGGTCGCCACCGCCGGCTTGAGGCAAGAGCACGTGGACGAGCGCCCCGGCGAGCCCGCGATGTGGGAGCGCCTGTACCGACTGTGGATCGCCCACGCCGATCAGCTGCGGCACGACCTGGGCCAGGCCCCGGCCGACAACATGCTCCGCGAGGCACACCACATGCTCCCCACCCTGCGTGGCAGGCGGGCGGTTCTGCTGACCCTGCGCCGCCTGCCCGGTGACCGGGAGGAAGCGGGGGCGGCCGATAGGATGGCCGGGCCCCGCCTCCCCGGTGGCGACAAGCCCGCGCCCGGCGAGAGGACCCCGCAGTGAACCAGCATCACCCCGTTCGTGCGGCGGTGTTCTCGGCAGGCTCCTGGGGGACCGCCGTCGGCAAGATCATGGCCGACGCCGGCACGAACGTGACGATGCACGCCCGGCGCGCCGAGATCGCCGACGCCATCAACACGACACACAAGAACCCCGGGTACTTCCCCGACGTCGAGCTGCCCCCCAACCTGACGGCCACCACCGACGCGGCCGCCGCGCTGGACGGCGCCGACTTCCTCGTGCTGTCCATTCCCGCGCAGTCCCTGCGGGAGAGCCTGGCCGCCTGGGCCCCGCACATCGGCCCCGACACGGTGATCGTGTCGCTGATGAAGGGCATCGAGATCGGATCAGGCCTGCGGGCGAGCCAGGTGATCACCGAAGTCACCGGCATCGACCCGGACCGGGTCGCGGTGCTGTCCGGGCCGAACCTGGCCCGCGAGATCATGGACGGCCAACCCGCCGCGGCCACCATCGCCTGCCCCGACGAAACCGCCGCCCACCGCGTCCAACACGCCTGCTACACCCCGTACTTCCGGCCCTACACCAGCACGGACGTCATCGGCTGCGAACTGGGCGGCGCGGTGAAGAACGTCATCGCCCTCGCCGTCGGCATCGCCTCCGGCATGGGCATGGGCCACAACGCGCAAGCCATGCTCATCACCCGAGGACTCGCGGAAACCACCCGCCTCGCGACCGCCATGGGCGCCCACCCGGCGACCCTCTCCGGCCTCGCAGGCCTGGGCGACCTGGTGGCCACCTGCTCCTCCCCGCTCTCCCGCAACCGCACCTTCGGCGCCCACCTCGGCCAGGGCCTGAGCATGGAACAGGCCACGGCCGCCACCCGGCAGACCACCGAAGGCGTCAAGAGCGCGGCGGCGATCCTCGCCCTGGCCCACGCCCACGACGTCGAGATGCCCATCACGGACGTCATCTCCGCCCTGCTCACCGAAAAGGTCACCCTCTCCCAGGCCGCGGCCGCGCTGATGCAGCGACCGCCCAAGCCCGAGCGCTGACCCCCGCCGGGAACCCCGAACACCGGGGCCACCGCCTCGCACTCCCGCCCTCCCGACACGGAGGTCACACCCATGCCCCAACCCGTGCTGACCGCTGCCCAAATCACCCTCGCCTGCGCCCTCGCGGCATGGATGATCACCGGCTTCACCAACCTGCCCGGCCGCTGGATGCGCTGGAGGATGTTCTGCCGCGCCACCTTCACGATCGTGACGCTCACCGGCACCACCCGCGACGGCCGCACCGAGCCGGTGAACGTCTACGACCACCTCTCGCCCGGCTCCTTCATCCTCGGACCGCCCCAGCTTCAGGCGATCCTCGACCACCTCACCCACAGCGGCCGATACACGCGAATCGACGGCACCGGCCGCGTCCTGTCCGCCCGAGGGGAACAGCCGGTGGAGGTGAGGAACAGCCGTGTGGTTCTTTGACGCCATCGCCTCCGGCTTCCAGTACCCGACCGACCCCGGCCGCCTCCAGGCATTCCGCATCCTCTTCGGAGCCGTCCTCACCGCCCGGTTCGCGCTCTCCGTCGGCCAAGGAGGATGGAACCGCTTCGTCGCCGGCTCGCTGATCTGGGGCATGGTGCTCGACGGCTACCGGCCGGACCGGGCGGACCTGATCGGCGCCTGCCTCTGCCTCGCCGGCGTCGCCGTGATCATGTACGCCCCCCGGGGCTGACCCGTACCGGTTCCCGCCCGGCCGCCGCCACGCGGGCCGACGGCCCGGTGCGGCCCGCCGCGCCCGTCCGGTCACGCCCTGCCCACCCTGCCCCCCCCGGCTCTGGCCGC
>NZ_LGDE01000055.1 GCF_001279725.1 Streptomyces sp. WM4235
CCCCCCCCCCCCCCCCCCCCCCCCCCCCCCCCCCCCCCGCCGCCGTCCCCCACCGCCGACCCGGAACCGCCGAAGGCCGAGAAGCCCAAGGACGACGCCGGCGGCGGGGAGAGTGCCGGGGTGGGGGGCAGGACGGCGCCCACCTGCTCGGTGGCCTCGGTGGCCGCGGAGCGGACCTGCGGCTTGTAGGCGATCCAGATCATCACGAAGGCGACGCACAGGGCCAGGAAGAGCCCGAAGAAGGTGGCGAGCCAGCGCGGGAGGAAGCCGCGCTGCACGTAGGTTCCCTCGACGTCCAGCGGCTCGACTCCGGAGCGGCGCACCGCCAGGGTGTAGGGCCGTTGCTCCTTGGAGCCGAACCAGATGACCTGTCGGGGGCGCAGGGTCGTGTCGACGAACGCGGCCCTGCCGGGCTCGATCTGGACGTTCCCGGGGCGCAGTTCGTACGCGAGGTGGTCGCCGGTGTCGCTGCCCGCGACGGACGCGGTCACCTTGGTGTTGCCGAGGTTGTCGACCGCCAGCCTGGGGCGTCCGCGGAAGCGGCCCTTCACGATCGGCGGCACGAGTTCCGCGCGCACCTCGGTGAACGGGGTGATCGTCAGGTTCCCCTCCGGGACCGTCACGGCCTCGGGATGCTCGGTCGGCGTGATCCGCACCGCGTACGGGTTGGGCCCGGCGGTGGCGTCGGGGGTCCGGGGCGGCGCGAACGTCAACTCCACCGTCCCGGTGGTGCCCGGGAACAACCGCAAGGTCGCCGGCTCCGCCGTCATCCATGGGGCCACGTCGCCGACGGGCTCGAAGCGATACTCGTCGACCACGTCACCGGTGTTGCGCACGCGTAGGCGCACGCGCGTGCTGCTGCCGGGGTCGACGGTGACGGAGGCGGGTTCCAGCGAAGTCCAGAGGCTCACCCCCGGCACGCTAACCGCGCCCGCGCCGCCGGTCAGGAGCCGCGAGGGCAGACCTGGTTGCCCCGGCGTACCCTCATGCGCCGCATCAGGTCCTGGGCGCCCGCTCGCCGTTGACGATCATGATGAACTGGGCGTAGGAGTCCGCGTTCATCAGGGCGCGCTGTCCCATGGCGTACCAGTTGGGCTGCCGGTCCGAGTCGTCGTTGTCCCCGGTGTACTCCCCCGGATCCCTCAGGGTGCGCTTGCCGAGGTTGGTCCTCTCCTGCTCCGCGGAGGCCTCGGGGAAGTCCCGGGCCAGGCTGTCGGCGATCGTGTCCTGGGTCAGCTCCGCGTCGCGCGGGCTGTACTGGTAGTCCAGGGTGCCGGCGAACCGGTGGGTGGCCTCGTGGATGACGTACCAGGCGATCTGGCCGCCCTTGGTCAGGTGGATGGGGCCGGAGCGACCCGTGTCCATGGTCGGCAGGTCCTCGCTCTTCTGCAGGTCCGGATTGGTCGCGCGGGAGATCCGCTCGCCGAGGGTGGGATCGACCCACCCCATGACCTCGGAGGGGGTGCCGGTGCCCGCGCCGACCAGGGCGATCTGCGCGCCCTGGGCGTCCAGGCCCGACTGGATGCGCAGTACGACCTCGGCGACACGGGGCAGGAACGCCGCGATCTGCCGGGGCGTCATGGCCCGCAGCGCCGGGAACCCGGAGTGCAGCCCGCTCAGGAGCGCGCCGCTCGGGTCGCCTCCCGCGGACTTCAGGAGGGCGAGGGTCGTGGCGATGTACCGCTTGGCCGTGACCAGTTCGCGGCGGGCCTTCGACTCCCGTTCGGGGTACTCGCGTTCCGGGATGGTGCCCTTCTTGGAGAAGGCCACGTTCCCGCTGCTGTAGACCTTGCCCGTCTGGTCGTCGTAGACGTCCGTGTGCCGCGGCGTGGTCCCCGGGGGGACGCCCAGTTGGGCGGAGGTGCGGATGTCCTGGTCGTCGTGCTCGTTGCGCCAGCGCGTCTCCCGCGTGTCGACGGCGTCCGTGTAGGTGCCGCCGGGTTCGAACTCCCAGAGCGTGCGCTGGACGGCCGGGGTGCCGGGGCCCGCGGCGTTCAGGGCGCTCTCGTTGCCCTCCTTCTCCTCGGTGGCCGCCCGCTGGGCGACGGACGGGGCGGTGCCGTGTCCTGCCGCGAAGGCGGCGCCGTCGGCCGTGGCCGCGCGTTCGGAGCCCTGCCCGGGGTCGGTCACGGCCATGCCGGCGCCGTTGTCGTGGCCCGTCTCGCGGACGCCCCGGAGGTTCTTGTCGAGGTGGCTCGCCTCGTGGGCGAGGATCTCGGTGTTGCCGACGGCCTTGGGGCCGAGCAGGATGTGGCTGCCGACGGTCACGGCATGGGCGCCCAGGGCGGCGGTGGCGCGCTGGGCCGCCGGGTTGTCGTGGACCTGCCCGGCACCCAGGCGGTCGTTGCGGTAGAACGCCTTCGCCTTGCTCAGGAAGGGGTCGGGGAGCGGGCTGCTCGGCGTGGCCAGCGCGAGCCCGAGAAGACCGAGTTGCGACGGGGGCCGGGCGTCGTGCTCCCCCTCGTGGCCGTGCTCGTGGTCGTGCCGCGCGGCCTCCCGGCGCTGGACGGTCGGCTCCGCGTGCCCGCAGCCGGGGCCGTGCCGGTGCCGCTGCGCCTCGACCGCGCGGGCCACCGCCGCGTTCCCCGCCGCCTGGTGGAGGTCCAACAGTCTCTGCACGGGCGTGCTCGGCGGCGGCACCGCCCGGCGGGGGGCGTCCCTTTCGTCCGACGACGGATTGCGTTGACCGTGCGCGCGCATGACGCTCTCTCTCGACTGTCCGGACGGCTGGCCCTCCAGCCCTATCCGATCCCCCGCCGACCCGACAGGTCCGCGGGGGCAGACCTCGGGGCAGCCCGGTCGCCCTTGCCGCCAGGGCTCATCGCCCTTGCCCTCACCGCTGCCTGGAGGGGCAGCGGCGGGGGCAACGAGCGTGCCCCCGCTCGGGTACCGGGGGACGTTCCGGCGGGCGCGACCCGCGGGTCAAGGTGGAGTGTCCTGTCTCGTACCCGAGGAGAGCAGAGCATGCCGTCCTATCTGTCGCCCGGCGTCTACGTCGAGGAGGTGGCCAGCGGTTCGCGCCCGATCGAGGGAGTGGGCACGTCGGTGGCCGCGTTCGTCGGTCTGGCGCCGACCGGCCCGCTGAACGAGCCCACGCTGGTGACCAACTGGACTCAGTACGTCGCGGCCTTCGGCGACTTCACCGACGGCTATTACCTCGCGCACTCCGTGTACGGGTTCTTCAACAACGGCGGTTCGGCGGCGTACGTCGTGCGCGTCGGCGGCTCGGCCGAGGACGCCGCCGGCCAGGGGCAGGCGTCCGCGCCCGCCGCGGTCACCGGTGCGGCCCCCCGGGCCTCGCTGCCCGCCGCCGAGTCCCGTCCGCTCGGCACCTTCGCCGTGGCCGCCACCGCGGAGGGCGCCGGAGGGCCGCTGTCCGTCGAGGTCGCCGACGCCGAGGGCGAGGGGCCCGCCGAGCGTTTCAAGCTGATCGTCAAGGACGGCGACAAGCCGGTCGAGACCTTCGACGTGAGCGCGAAGAAGGGCAACCGTTCCTACGTCGTCACGCAGGTCAAGGAACGTTCCAAGCTCATCGTCGTGACCGAGGCCGCGCCGGCCGCGCAGTTGGTCCGTCCGGAGAACCAGACCGTGGCACTGCCGACGGCGCCGCCCGCGCCCGTCGAGCCGGCCGCGCCGGCCGGTCGCGCCGAGGGTTCCCACGCCGGCCCGGCGCAGTACCTCGGCGACTCCGCGGACCGCACGGGCTTCGGCGGTCTGGAGGCCGTGGACGAGATCTCCATGGTCGCCGTGCCCGACCTGATGGCCGCATACCAGCGCGGTGCGATCGACCTGGAGGCCGTCAAGGCGGTCCAGCTCGGTCTGATCGCGCACTGCGAGCTGATGGGCGACCGCGTCGCGATCATCGACCCGCCGCCCGGCCTGAACGCCCGTGACATCCGGGTCTGGCGCCAGGAGACGGCCAACTACGACTCCAAGTACGCGGCCCTGTACTACCCCTGGATCAAGTCCTTCGACCCGGCGACCGGGCAGTCGCGCCTGGTCCCGCCGAGCGGCCACGTCGCCGGCATCTGGGCCCGCAACGACTCCGAGCGCGGTGTCCACAAGGCCCCCGCCAACGAGGTCGTCCGAGGCGCCGTCGACCTCGAACTCCAGATCACCCGCGGCGAGCAGGACCTGCTCAACCCGATCGGCGTGAACTGCATCCGGGCCTTCCCCGGCCGCGGCATCCGCGTCTGGGGTGCCCGCACCCTGTCCTCCGACCCGGCCTGGCGCTACCTGAACATCCGCCGGTACTTCAACTACCTGGAGGAGTCGATCCTGATCGGCACCCAGTGGGTGGTGTTCGAGCCGAACGACCACAACCTCTGGGCGCGCATCCGCCGCAACGTCTCCGCGTTCCTGGTCAACGAGTGGCGCGGCGGCGCCCTGTTCGGACAGAGCCCCGAGCAGGCGTACTACGTCAAGTGTGACGAGGAGACGAACCCGCCGGAGTCGGTCGACCTCGGCCGGGTCATCTGCGAGATCGGCATCGCGCCGGTCAAGCCCGCCGAGTTCGTGATCTTCCGGCTGGCGCAGTTCTCCGGCGGCAACGGGGAGCTGGAGGAGTAACCGGGCGCGGAGCCCGCCTCCGCCCCCGCCGCCTCCCCGAGCCCCTCCCCTCCTCAGAAGGACAACGAACGCATGAGTCTCCAGCCGGGTGACGCCCTCACCTCACACAACTTCGGTCTCCAGATCGACGGGGTGATGGTCGAGTATCTCGCCGAGGTCAGCGGTCTCACCCTCGAACAGGACGTCATCACCTACCAGCAGAACAGCGCGCAGGGTCGGGCCGAGGTGTCGCTGCTGCCGGGCGTGCAGAAGAACGGCCAGTGCACGGTCGTGCGCGGCATGACCCAGTCGGCCTCGTTCACGCAGTGGATCAACGACTCGATCCGCGGCCAGATGAGCACGGCCCGCAAGAACGCCTCCATCATCATGATGGACTTCCAGAACAACCCGGTGAAGCGCTACAACCTGCGCAACGCCTGGTGCAGCAAGATCGACGCGAGCACGGTGAAGGCCGGCGAGGCGGCGGCGCTGACCGAGACCGTCACCATCGTGTTCGAAGAACTGGTCATCGAGTAATGCGGCGTTCGGCCGCCAAGGCCCCGGCCTCGATGGCGCCCCAGACCGCGGCGGCGGGGGCGGAGTTCCCCCGCTCGGCTCCCGCCGCCGCACCGGACCGCGGACCCGCCGGCCCGCCGACCGACCAGACCCCGAGGCAGTCCTTGCGTACCGAGTTCCCCTTCGAGCTGCCGCGCGGGTACGTCGACGACGCGGGCACCGTGCACCGTGACGGTGTCATGCGGCTGTCCACGGCGCGCGACGAGCTGGTCCCGCTGCGGGACGTTCGCGTGCAGGAGAACCCGGCGTACCTCTCGGTGGTGCTGCTCGGCCGGGTCATCGTCCGGCTGGGCACGCTGTCGATGGTGCACGACGGGATCGTGGAGAACATGTTCGCGTCCGACCTGGCGTTCCTCCAGGACTTCTACCGCCAGATCAACGCGGAGGGCCACACCCGCGCGGCCGTGCAGTGCCCGCACTGCTCGGAGCCCTTCGAGGTGGAGCTCGGCGGGAGCCGCCTGGGGGAATCGTGACGTACGCGACCGACCGGCTGCACGAGGAGATCGCGTACGTCGCCTACCACTTCCACTGGGGTCCGGACGCGATCCTGGACCTGGAGCACCAGGATCGACGCCGGTACACCGAGCAGATCGCGTCCCTCGTGACGCGCGGCGCGCCGGAGGCTTGAGCACGTGGCATTCCTGGACCGGCTGAGGGGGCGGCGGAGCGACGGCGGCACAACGGCGCCGGGCGGCTCCCCCACTCCGGACACCGAACGACCCGCGGGCACGTCGTCCGCGGTGGCCTCCGGGGCCCCGGTGGCTTCCGCGGCCCCGGTGGCCGTCGCCGCCTGGGCCGGTCTGCCGCCGATGCGGCGGACGACGGGCGGCGCACCGACGGGCGTCGCGGACGCCGGTTTCGGCGGGCGACTGCCGACCTGGCAGAACCCCTCCTTCACCCGGGGCTCCTCCCCCGCGGTGTTGGACCCCGCGGCGGGCGGCAGCCTGCTCTCGGGCGCGCTGACCGAGTCCGCCCGGCCGGTCGTGGGCCTCGGACGGCCCGCCCCGGACCTGCCGTCGGGCCGTCCCGCCGGCGAGCCCGCCGTACGGAGCCTGCCGGTGGCGCCCCTGCGGGCGATCCCGCAGCGCATGGTGTCCCCGGCGGCGACCGGGGCCCCATCGGCACCGGCACGATCATCGGCTTCGGCTTCGGCATCTGCTTCGGCGCGCGAGGCGGCGCGGCCCGTCGGGTCCGCGCCGGCGGTGGCCGTGGCCCCGGCGCCTCCGGTACAGCGCTCACGCGCCGACCGGCCGTCGCAGACGCGGACTCAGGCGCCGACGCCGGCGCCGGAGTCGGGGCCTGCCCCGGCCCGGTCGGCGAACCGCGGTGTCCAGGTGACGCCCGTGCGGCCGGCTCCGCCCCGGACACGGCAGCTCCTGGCCAAGGCGCCGCCCGCCCCCGCGGCCGGCCGACGGACCCTGCCCGCGACACGCGGGACCACCCGTGCGCCGGCGGCGACGCCGTCCGCGCCGGGTTCGGCTTCCCCGGCGGCCTCGGCTGCCGAGGACGACCGGGGCGGCCTCGGCGCCTCCGCCGCTTCTTCCGCCTCCGCCTCCGCCTCCGCCTCCGCCCCGAGTGTCGTGCCCGCCGTGCAGCGGGCTGCGACTCCCCGCCCGGGCGGTCCTTCCGCTGCCGGGGACGCTGCACCCCCGGCAGCGTCCCCGGCCCCTTCGTCGTTCCCGGCCCGTTCGGCACCTCCCGAGCGTTCTGGATCTCCTGGGCGTTCGGCATCCCCTGGGCATTCGGCACCCTCTGAAAGTGCGTCGTCCTCGACGAGCGCGTCGTCCTCCGACCGCGCGTCGTCCCCTACACCTCGCCCGTCCCCGGCTCGTCCGGCGTCCCCGGCCCGTCCGGCGTCCCTCGATGACTCCGTCGTTCCGCCCACGCCGGCGGGCGAGCCGCAGGTCACCCGTCCCCTGCGGGACCGTCCCGTACCGGGCGCTCCCGTACGGGACACCTCGCCGCGTGCCGCGTCGGCGGAACGCAGCGGTCCCGCCGTCGTGCGTGCGGGACTTGGCGCGCCCGTACAGCGCAGGACAGTGTCCGGAACCGAAGGTTCCGCACGGCGATCCGGCACACCGGGCGGGTCAGGCCCGTCGGGTGGGGCCGGCGCATCGACTGTTCCGGGTGGGTCCGGCGTTCCGGGCACGCCGGGGTCGGCGGCATTCGGGGCGGCGTCCACCGGGCCGCGTGAGGTGTCCCCGCAGGGCGCGCCGCCCGCCGCGAAGGCGCCGCGCACGGACACGCCCGGCGAGGGGGAGAGGTCGCCCGTGACCGGTGCCTCCGGCTCCGCGCGGGAGGTCTCCCCGCCCTCCCCCGCGCCGAAGTCCGGGGCAGCCGCGTCCCCGGCATCGCCGCAGCCCGCCTCGGCCGGGAGGACGCCGACGTACGGGCCCGATGCGCCCGTTCAGCGGGCAGTACCCGCGCCCGGAGCGACACCGCCCGCTCCGGCCGGCGCTCGCCGCTCCCCCACGGTGCCCGCCGGCCCGGCCGCCGGGCCCACGGTCCAGCGGAACGCCCGACCGCACGCGCCCACGCCCACGCCCACCCAGAGTGGTGGCCCGACGGCCGGCCCCGACGCACCGGCGACACACGCCGCTCCCCCGCAGGCACCGCCCACGGCCCCTGCGCCTGCCCCTGCGGCGGCAGACGCCTCGGGGACGCCCCGACCGGCTCCGCACGCCACGCCCCGGTCCGGCGCACCCGACCCGACGCACGTTCTCGGCACTCCGGCCGTACAGCGCGCCGTGGCCCCGGCGACCCCGGTGGCGGTATCACCCGCCGAACCCGTTCCCGCGTCTCCGCGCGCCGCCCGGTCCGCCGCCTCCCCCCTCCCGCCCCGGGCGGCGCGCCCCGAACAGCTTCCGGCCGTCCGGACTTCCGCTGCCACCCCGTTGCCCGCCGCCACCTCCCCGGATCACCGTCCGGCCACGGCGGCGCCGGCGGGGCAACCCCCCCCTCACCCCCCGCCCCCGTCCCCCGGCGCACCGGCACCCGTCGTCCGTCGCGCGTCCGCGGCCGCACCCCCGGCGGCTCCCGGCCGTACGGGGTCGCGGCTCGGACCCGTTGCCCCGAGTCCCGGCCCGGAGTTCCCGACCCCGACAACGGCTCCGACCACCGCCCCGCGCACCCGTGCTTCCAGCGACTCCGCGCCCGTTGGACCGGTGCAGCGCCATGCCGCGCCTCCCCGTGCGGGGCTCGGTGCGCCCCTTCCGTCCCCCGCGCACCCCACGCCCGAGGCCACGACGCCGACGGCACCGACGACCCCGGCGGCGAGCGCCGCGCACGTCGCGGCACGGAGTCCGGCGACCGGCCGCACACCCGTCCCCCCGCACGTCGAAGCCCCGCGCGTCGACGCCCCACGCCCCTCCGACTCCCTGCCGGCCGCCGGGCGACGTTCCCCCCTCGGCGCTCCCCTCACGGCCGCGCCCGCGCAGACGGCGCCGGTCGCCGCGCCGCAGCCCCCCGGTTCCCGCGCCGGGGCTTCGACTTCCGTGCCGGTCCAGCGGGCCTCGGCCCCACCGACCGCACCCCTCTCACCGACCGCACCGACCCTGCC
>NZ_LGDE01000056.1 GCF_001279725.1 Streptomyces sp. WM4235
CTCGAGACGTGCCTTCCGCCGCATGAGGACCACGGCCCTGCCACTGGCTCTCTCCCTGGCCGCCGGCGGACTGATCACGACGACCGCCACGACCGCACACGCCACCACCGCACACGCCGCTACCTATGGCACTGTGCGCGAGGCGTTCAACAACACGGCGATCAGCCCGGACGGCGAACCCGCAGCAGCCGACTTCGACGCCGCAGGACGCAGCCTGTCGGCCACCGACCTCGACAAGGCGGGCTGGCGCCGCGGCACCCGCGTCACGATCGGCGCAACGACCTACACACGGGCCGATGTCGCCCCCGGTCAACCCGACAACGTCATGGCCGCAGGCCAGATCCTGACGACACGGGGCGCCGGCAACGCACTCGGATTCCTGGCATCTGCGACATCCGGCCCCGTCGCCGCGCCCGTCACCGTGACCTACACCGACGGCACATCGGCACAGCAGACCCTGGAGGTCCCCGACTGGACCGCGGGCGCGACGACCACGGCCGCCCTCAGCCTGGACCACCGCAACACCCCGTCCGGACAACAGACGGCCCCCGCCCGGCTCCACGCGGTCACCGTGCCGCTCGACCCGCACAAGACCGTCGCGTCCGTGACCCTGCCGAAGACCGGCAGCTCCGCCGCACCAGGCGCCCCCGCGCTGCACGTCTTCGACCTCGCCGTACGCAGCACACCCGCCGCTCCGGGCGGAAAGTTCTGGGCCGGCAGCTGGGGTGCCTCCTTCGGCTCCGCCCAGCCGGTTGCCCAGCCGGGCTGGGCCCAGCAGACCCTGCGCATGGTCGTGAACCCCCACACCAGCGGTGGCACCGCCCGTATCCGGTTCGCCAACACCTTCTCCCCGCAGCCGATCCGGCTCGGGCACGTGACGGTCGCAGCCCAGGCGGCGGCCGGGGGAGCGGCCGCGACCCAGGTACCCGTCTCCCTGACCTTCGGCGGCGCAGCGGAGACCACCCTTCCGGCCGGCGGGGAGATCTACAGCGATCCCGTCGCCTTCCCCGTCACCGCCGGAAAGAACCTCCTGGTCAGCATCTACCTCCCCGACCAGGTCACGACGGCGCCCACGCACGACTACGCCCTGACGACCTCCTTCATCAGCAACCGCCAGGCGGGAGATCACACGGCCGACACTGCCGCGACGGCATTTCCCGGCACTCTCTCCCACTGGACGCTGGTCAACGGCATCGACGTCGCCGCAGCCGAGAACATCGGAACCGTCGTCACCCTGGGCGACTCCCAGACGGACGGAGCCCACTCCACCCCGGACCGCAACCAGCGTTGGCCCGACCACTACGCCGCGGCGCTCAACGCCGCCTCCCGGCCCACCGGCGTCGTCAATGCGGGCATCAGCGCGAACCGGCTGCTGACCGACCGCGCCGACACCGCCGGACCCAGCGCCCTGAGCAGACTGGACCGGGACGTCTTCGCCCAGAGCAACGTCCGTACGGTCGTTGTCTACGAGGGCATCAACGACCTCGCCCACGACAACGCCTCCGCCCAGTCGGTGACGGACGCGATCCGCCGCATCTGCGCACGGGCGAAGGCACGCGACATCCGCGTCATCGTCGCCACCCTCCCCGCATTCGGCGGCTATTCCGCCTACAGCGACGCCAAGGAGACCGCACGCCAGCAGGTCAACGCCGCCATCAGGACGATGACGGAGGCCGACGCCCCCACCGACTTCGACCTCGCCACCCGTGACCCCGACATGCCGTCCCAGCTCCTGCCGAGCATGCTGAAGCCGGGCGGCGACCACCTCCACTTCGGCGACGCCGGCACCAAGGTCCTCGCCGACACCCTGGTCCGGGCAGCTGACGCGCCCAGCCTCGCCATGTCCCAGACCACGGCCGCTGACTTCAACGGCGACGGGATCCAGGACCTCGTCGCGCGCCAGGACTCGACGGGCACCCTCAAGATGTGGCTCGGACGGGGCAACGGCACCTTTGCCTCCTCCACCGACGTGACCGCCGGCTGGCGCCCCTACTCCCAGACCACGGCCGCCGACTTCACCAGTGACGGCAAGGCCGACCTCATCGCCCGCGAATCCTCGGGCACCCTGAAACTCTGGAAGGGCCACGGCGACGGCACCTTCGGCTCGGCGATCACGGTGACGGGCGGCTGGGAGTTCACCCAGACGACTGCCGCGGACTTCGACGGCGACGGCAAGGCCGACCTGATCGCCCGCGACTCCTCGGCGAACCTGAAGATCTGGGCCGGCCGCGGCGACGGCACCTTCGGCGCCGGCGCCGCCCTGAGCAGCGGCTGGGACTTCACGCAGACCACGGCGGCCGACTTCAACGGCGACCACCAGGCGGACATCATCGCCCGTGACGCCTCCGGGAACCTCAAGATGTGGACGCACAACGCCGCCGGCTACTTCAACGCCCCCTTCACCGTCACCGGCGGCTGGAGCCCCTTCTCCCAGACCACGGCAGCCGACTTCACCGGCGACGGCAAGGCCGACCTCATCGCCCGCGACGACAACACCGGCGACCTGCGCAGCTGGGCAGGCCACAACGACGCCACCTTCGCAAGCCCCACCACCCTCACCGGCGGCTGGTGACCGAGTACTCACCAGCACCACGAGCCCGGCCGGGACCGGCCCCCTCCCCGAGCACGCCGGGCTACGTCCTGGGCGGCCTGCGGGAAGAGATCTGGAATCTAATCCCTGTCTCCACCCATCGAGGCCGTGGATGCACTCCGCACCAGGCGGCCACGTTCAGAGAGCCAACCCCGTCCCACACGTTTCGATGGCTGGAACCACCTCTCCCCCCGGCACCCACCGCGGCATGGTCCAGGCTCACCCCCGCTCCGTGTGAACACCGAGCCCCGCCGGAATCCTCGACGCCTCACCACCTACCGTGCACGAGCTCGTCAGCTCGATCCGCTGAAGGGTCCGGCTTGTGACGTCGGCAAACACAAGGGGAGTGGCGTTCCCCTACTACTGCTCCCGAGGTGCCGGGTTCATGGAGTCGGCGGCGAGAGGCCTCGATCGAGCCCGACCGACCCCGTATGTTCCCGGGAGCCGCACATCACGACGGCCTCCCCTCCCGTGAAGGAGGGGAGGCCATCGTCTCTTTCGTGCTTCGACGTCAGCCGGCGAGCGCCTCGGTGGCGGTCCGCCGGATGCGCTTCGTCCGGCCCGACTCGGCCAGAACTCTCAGCACCGACGGCTCGGAGACCTCGGCGCCGATCCGCAGCTGAAGCCAGTCGCTCCAGCCGTCGACGAGTTCGGTGCCGAGTGTCGGCGCTTCCGCTCTGGACCGGAGCTCCTCGAGGATTCCCAGCTCGCGTGCCCGGCGTTCGCTGAACGCGCGCACCGAGGGGGCCAGGGCCTGGACCCAGGTCTCCCGGTCGGCGCGGGGCACCCGCTCCAGGGCTTCGCCGACGACGGCCGACGCGAGCGCTCCGTCCGCCTCTGCAGTGACCGCGGCCAGCAGCCCCGGCCGCGCCGTATCGGACGCGAGGGCGGCCCTGTACAGCTCCCAGCGCGCGTGTCCGTCGGTCACGTCGGACACGGTCGTTCCGACCCGCTCCTCAAGCTGCCGCAGGGCGTGCCGGAGTTCCGGGGTCACCTCAGCATTTGCCATTGGCCTTGAACCTTTCCATGGCGGCTCGGACGTTCCCCCTGATGGTACGGATATTGCTGTCGATGACAGCCTGTTGAGCTTCGTCGGCGGCTTCTCTTCCAGGATCGGTTTGCCGTTCATGCCGATCCGGACCTCCGCGGCCTTGCCCTTGCCCTTGCCCTTCCCCTTGCCCTTGACGTGCGCGTGCGGCGGGCGTGGTCGTTGGAGTAGATCTGGATGGCCACGCCAACCTGGTTCACGATCGTGCCGACCCCCGGATACTGCGGGCTGGTCGACGCGAAGGGGGCCGTCGTGGCCCCCGCGGTGGTGGCGTACGCCGTCGTGGCCGATGAGGTACCGGCTCCCGCGGGCGCGGCGAACGCTGCCGCCCGTGCCGCCGCGCCGACCTTGGGCTTGACCAGGCAGTCGAGTACGCCTCGACCGCCAGAGCCTTCGCCGTGCGGAACTCCCGGACGCACTCCTCGCCGCACTCGCGACGCAGCACACTTCCTCGTCGACCGTGAGGTCGGCACCGGCGTCGGAGTCGTTGGCCTCCACGCGCGCCCGGACGACCCGCTGCTCCTCCTCGCGCTCGGCGGCGGTAGGCTCGACGTCGGCTGCGGCCGCCTCCGACGCGGCGTCGGACGCGGCGTAGTCGGGTGTAGAGACCCAGAGCCACACATACTCCTCAGGCCGCTGAGGGTAGAGTGCCTGATGGTGCGGGCGGCCTGCCGCTGCCCCGCTGTTGCAGTGTCGGGGCCGATGGTGCCCCCGGCGAAGATCCGATTCTTGCAGGAGCGAGCGTGCGCGAGCCCATGTCGCTCAGCTCCGTCGCCTGCCCGCCGTGATGCTTCGCCCCTGACGTGCAGCCCGGCCGCGCCCTTCGGGCAGGCCCCGCTCCGTTCCCTCTTCTTCCGGTCCGCTCGCGTGGGCCGTCCGCGTGGATGCCGGCCCGGTCTTCCCGCGTCCTGCCGCACAGCCTCCGCCTGACCGGAGCGGGGTGTGCCCGAGCACGACAGGTTCCCGATCCCTTGTCTTCTGCTTCCCTGACGTCCCCCGCCGCACGGCTGCGCGCCCTGCGCCCGAACTGGCTCTCCGACCCCAAGGTGTGGCGTACCGAGGTCCTCGCGGGCTTGGTCGTTGCGCTCGCGCTGATCCCCGAGGCGATCTCGTTCTCGATCATCGCCGGTGTCGACCCCGCGGTCGGACTGTTCGCCTCGTTCACGATGGCCGTGGTCATCTCGATCGTCGGCGGCCGCCGCGCGATGATCTCCGCCGCCACCGGTGCCGTCGCGCTGGTGACCGCGCCGCTGAACCGTGAGCACGGCTTCGGCTACCTGGTCGCCGCCGTCATCCTGGCCGGCGTCTTCCAGATCGCGCTCGGCGCGCTGGGCATCGCGAAGCTGATGCGGTTCATCCCTCGCTCGGTGATGGTCGGCTTCGTCAACGCCCTCGCCATCCTGATCTTCATGGCCCAGGTCCCCGAGATGCACGACGTGCCCTGGCCCGTCTACCCGCTGATCACCGGCGGCCTGGCGCTCATGGTGTACTTCCCGAAGATCACCACCGTGATCCCCGCGCCGCTCGTCTCGATTGTCATCCTGACCGTGATCACCGTGGCGGCCGGCATCGCGGTCCCCACGGTCGGGGACAAGGGCGCCCTGCCGTCCTCCCTGCCGGTACCCGGCCTGCCGGACGTGCCCTACACCCTGGACACCCTGACCACCATCGCTCCGTACGCCTTCGCGATGGCGCTCGTCGGCCTGATGGAGTCCCTGATGACGGCCAAGCTCGTCGACGACATCACCGACACCCACTCCTCCAAGACCCGCGAGTCCATCGGCCAGGGCATCGCGAACATCGTCACCGGCTTCTTCGGCGGCATGGGCGGCTGCGCCATGATCGGCCAGACCATGATCAACGTGAAGGTGTCCGGCGCCCGCACCCGCCTGTCCACCTTCCTCGCAGGCGTCTTCCTGATGGTGCTGTGCATCGTCTTCGGCCCGGTCGTCTCCGACATCCCGATGGCCGCGCTCGTCGCCGTCATGGTCATGGTCTGCTTCGCGACCTTCGACTGGCACTCCATCGCGCCCAAGACCCTCAAGCGGATGCCCGCCGGCGAGATCACCGTCATGGTCGTCACCGTCGCCTGCGTGGTCGCCACCCACAACCTCGCCATCGGCGTCGTCGCCGGCTCCATCACCGCGATGGTCATCTTCGCCAAGCGCGTCGCCCACCTCGCCGAGGTCACAGCCGCCCCCGACCCCGACAACGCCAGCGTCGTCTACTCCGTGACCGGCGAGCTGTTCTTCGCCTCCTCCAACGACCTCGTCGGCCAGTTCAACTACGCCACCGACCCTGACAAGATCGTCATCGACCTGTCCAAGGCGCACATCTGGGACGCCTCCTCCGTCGCCGCCCTTGACGCCATCGAGACCAAGTACGCCCAGCGCGGCAAGACGGTCCAGATCACCGGACTCAATGACCCCAGTGCCGACCTTCACGGCAAGCTCACCGGCGAACTCACCAGCCACTGACACCACCGCTGCGAACCGAAGGACCCGGCCGCCGACCGGGGTCCTTCGAAGTTCTCACAGACGACCTTTTCCCGCAGCAAGATCGAAAGCGATCGGCGGGAGCGGTCGGCGGGAGCGGTTGGGATCGCGGAGCAAGGCCTGCTGGACCTGTGCCGGTCCTTCCCCGAGGTGGCGGATCCGAGGCCGGCCCGGCCCTGCCCGCAGGGGGACTTCCTCGGCGGCCGGCTCGGCTGCTGCCTGCCCTTCGCCCAGGGCGCCGCCCTGGCCTCCGGCCCCGGCCGGGTGATCGTGGCGGTCCTCGGGGACGGCGAGTGCGAGATCGCGATCACGGCTGCGGCCTGACTCGCCGCCCACGCCCTGCCCGGCACCCCGGTGCTGCCGCCCGTCCACCTCAACGGCTTCTGCATGTGCGCCCGCAGCCTCCTCGCCGGCCTCGACGAGCGGGCCATGACCGCGTACACGGCCGGGCTCGGCCGGCACGCCCGCACCGTCACCATCCCGGACGACGGACACGAGGCCTTCCACGCCGAGTTCGCCCAGGCCGTCGCCGACACCCTGGCCGGCCGGCGCACGGTGCTGTTCATGCGGTGCGTCAAGGGCTGGAGCGGCCCCGCCACCGTGAACGGGCAGCAGGTCGTCGGCACCGTTCGCGCGCACAGGACCCCAGTCACCCGGGCCGCCACCGACCCCGCCCAGACGCACGCCGTGGAAGCGTGGCTGTCCGCGTACCGGCTCAAAGAACTGTCCACCAACGGCGGCCACCCGAGCCGCGGCCTCGCCACTGCCCTCTCCGCAACCGCAGGGCCGCGCCTGAAAGCGCTCTCGCCGGGCCCCGTCACAGCTCGGCCACCGTCACCCGCGTCGTCGCCGGATGGATCCTCCGCCGACCGGAGACCCTCAACGAGACGGAGCGCCTTCGGCTCAAAGCCGTTCTGGTTCACTGCCCTGAACTCGAAGCCCTCACCGGCCACGTCCGCTCCTTCGGCCAGATGCTCACCGAGCGCCAGGCGAACGGCTGCCGCAGTGGCTCGATGCCGTCCGGCAAGACGATCTGCCTGGCCCCCACACGCTTGCTGCGGGTATCGATCGTGACCGCGATGCGGTCATCGCGGGCCTCACCCTGCCCTGGAGCTCAGGCGTCGTCGAAGGCCAGGTCAACCGAATCAAGACGCTCAAACGTCAGATGTTCGGCCGGGTCGGCTTCGCCCTTCTCCGCGAGCGTGTCCTGCTCCACTCGTGAAGCACAGGTCAGACCCCATCTGCAAGGAGCCCGAAGCCCTCCGGGAACCCTTCCAGGAACTCGCGCCGTGCCGGGTCAGACTCGGCTTCGACCATGGTTCCAAGCAGTTCGATCAACTCGTTCCGCTGGTCGCTCGACAGCATGCTGACCAGGTGGGCGACGCCTTCCATGACCTTGACGGCGTCGTCCGGATCCATCTGCTCGTCTTCAGTGCCCTCAATGAACCACAGGACATCGACCAAACCCTCGGCCAGGGCGTGAGTCAGAGACGAGTACACAGGCATCAAGGCGGACTCCCAGCAGGCCACGGCAGCAGAGTCCGGCCATCCCACCACACAGCACTGACATCACACTCCGTCAGCCCTCCACGGAAGGTGAGCCAGAACCCGAAACTCACCTACACAGCCACTCGCCACCCGTATGGCGCTGAGGTTCCGAACGAACGTCGCGGAGGTTCAAGTACGTGCGGTGTCGGCATTCCTAGGATTCGACGACAGAAGGGAAACCCGGGCTGTTCATGGACGGGTGCACACCAAGGACAAGAAACTCGTGAAACAAGAGAAGTCCAGCCACATGGCTGTCATCGCAGGTACCGGCACCGACATGGACATCCCCAACGGGGTGATCGGCAATGGCCGGAGCGGTCGCGCCCAGGTCCGTCGGATCAAGGCGATCGTTTGCCACCGGGCCACCTCGGTGTCCGCCGGTTGGGGTTGGAGTCGTAGCCCTTGTCGCCGAGCAGGGCTTCCGGACGCCTTCGGGGTCGCCCGGGGCGGCCGGCGACGGGTGGGATGCCGTCGACCAAGGCGAGGGTTTGGGTGACGTCGGTGACGTTGGCCGCGGTCGTGATGACTTTCAGCGGGGTGCCGCGTCCGTCGCGGATCAGGTGGTGTTTGCTGCCTGTCTTCCGCCGGTCGACCGGCGACGGGCCGGTGTCGGCTCCCCCTTTTTCGCCCGAATGTGGGAGCCGTCCACGCAGGCCCTGGACCAGTCGAGCCGGCCGGCTGCGTTCAGTTCGTCGAGCAGGACGCGGTGCAGCTGGTCGAAGACGCCCGCCTGCTGCCACCGCTCCAACCACCGCCGGCAGGTCTGTCCTGAGCCGAACCCCAGCTCCATCGGCAGGAGTTGCCAGGCGATGTCGTTGCAGAGCACGTACAAGATGCCTTGCAGGCACAGCCGGTCAGCTACCGGAC
>NZ_LGDE01000057.1 GCF_001279725.1 Streptomyces sp. WM4235
GCCGGGGCGGGGGCGGGGCGGGGCGGGGTGATCTGGAGCCTAGCTCTCCCCGGTCGTCGGTACCGGGGCCCCCGGGGCCGCGGGGGGGGGCGTCGGTGAGCGGTGCCCGGGCCAGGGGGCCCCGGGGCCGGGCAGGACGAGGCGCGGCGGGTGGGGAAGGGGACGCCGCGGCGCGAGCGGCCCGGCCGTGCCGGGGCACGGGAAGGTGCCCCGGCCGCCGCCCGCACGCGTCGGCGCGGGGGCGTGGCGAGACCACGGGTCGGCGGGGCCTGATCGGCCGGGCCGGGAGGTGGGGAGGGCTTCAGGCGTGCGCGGCGAAGGCGCTGCAGACGCGGAGCAGGTCGATGTGCAGGCGTCGGGTCAGCCACGAGCGGCGCAGGGGACGCGTCCCCGCCTCGGGTGTCCGGGCCATCTCCACCGATCTCGTCCTGTCCTCGGGGCATAAACCCGCCCGTCGCGGGCGCTGACGATCCTGACCGTCCCCCGCAGTCTCACGGCGTCGCGCGAGGCCGTCAAGAAGTCGGTCACGAACCGACGACCCCGCGTATTCGACGGAAGGATCCCCGCACCTCATGTCCCCCGACACGGACACCGCCACACATCCTCTCGACAACCCGGTCTGGGCGGCGCTGAGCGGCCCGCACCGCGACTTCGCGGTGCCCGGTGGGCGCGCCGCCCGCTACCGGACGGACGCGAACCCCTTCGCCGCCCTGGACGACCCGGACGACCCCCGCGCCTGGGAGGACCTCGCGGCGCTCGTGGGTCCCGGCACGGAGGTCTGGTTGACGGGGTTGCCGACGCCGCCCGCCGGCTGGGAGACGGTGTTGGCCGTACCGGGCGTGCAGCTCGACGGCAGCGCGGTGCCCGGCGAGCCGGCGCCCGAGGCGGTGCGGCTGGGGGCGGCCGACGTCCCCGAGATGCTGGAGCTGGTCCGGCTGACCGAGCCGGGGCCCTTCCTGTCGCGCACCGTCGAGCTGGGCACGTACCTCGGGATCCGGCACGAGGGCCGGCTGGTGGCGATGGCCGGGGAGCGGATGCGGCCGCCGGGCTGGACGGAGATCAGCGCGGTGTGCACGCACCCCGAGCACCGGGGGAAGGGCCTGGCGGCGCGGCTGATCCGGGCGGTGGCCGCCGGCATCCGCGAGCGCGGGGACGTTCCCTTCCTGCACGCCGCCGCGAGCAATGTGAACGCCATCCGCCTGTACACGTCGATGGGCTTCGTGCTGCGCCGCGAGCCGGTGTTCATCGGGGTGCGGACCCCGGGCGCCCCGGGCGACGAAAAGAAGGCTTAACACGGGGTTCATTGAGTGAGCGTGTCCGGCGCCTTAGGTTCGGGGTGGGTAGCGATGAACAGGGGGGTGGCGGTGGACACGCAGTGTGCGGGCGCCCATCCCACCCCCCGGCTCGCTCCGACGAGGTCGGTCCGCCGGCACTCCCGGACCCGCGTCGGCGCGCGGCGGGCCTGCGCCCCGCCGCGCCGTTCCTGAGCAACTCCCAGGCGTCCGGCCCCGATCGGGCCCGGCGACGCCCAACGCCCCTTCCTGAGCGGGGAGTCGGCGTTTCCCCGCGTGCCCGCGCCCCCACCCCGCGGTCCCTCGCGCCGCCCGCTTCGACGGGTGGGCAGGCGGGCCGGGATTCCCTTGCGGGCGTGGATGTTTCAGGGGGCACGGAGCGGTCACACGCGGGGGAACCCACGTACCCCTCGGAAAGGAACTCCCATGACCGACGTCTCCCGCCTGCCGGGTTCCGCCCCCGACAACTGGCAGTGGCAATCCCGGGCGGCGTGCCGGGACCTGGGGTCCGCCCGGTTCTTCCATCCCGCCGGTGAGCGTGGCGAGGACCGCGAGGACCGGGACGAGGCCGCCAAGCGGATCTGCGCCGGATGTCCGGTGCGCACGGCCTGCCTCGAACACGCGCTGCGCACCCGTGAGGCCTTCGGGGTCTGGGGCGGCCTGACCGAGGAGGAGCGGCACGCCCTCCTGGGCGGTCGTCGCGCCCCGGCCCATGTGTAGAAGAGCGTCCGGCCCGCGCGCGAGCGGGACGGGCGGCGACGGGTCGGACGTGTGAATGCGTCCGGCCCGTTTCGCTGCCCCGGTCCGGCACCCCTTGCGGCACCCCCGGCCGGGTGCGGGCCGTGGGTCGGCGAGAGCGGGCGGCGCCGTTGCCGCCGGGATAAAATTGACCGGCTGTGCGCATCGGCCGCGCGATGGCGCATCGGCCGCGTGACGAGGTTCTGTCGACCGGGGGTCCCACGAGAGGAACACCCATGAAGCGACGCTTTCGTCTGACCGTGCTCACCCCGCTGGCGACCGGCGCCCTCGCCGTCGGTTCCCTGGTGATCTCCTCGGGCGGCGCCGGGGCGGCCGCGCCGACGGCCACCTGTTCCACGTCGGCCACCCGGCCGGGCGGAACGGTGTCCGTGTCCGGCAGCGGGTTCGCGCCGGGGCCCGCGGTCCTGTCCTCGCCGACCGCCCAGGGCGGCCGGTTCGAGGTGGGTCCCGACGGCGCCTTCACCCTTCCGAAACGGCAGAGCGGTGCCTACACCGTCTCCCAGGGCGGCCGGGACACCAAGTGCGGTGGCCCGGACGAGGCGGACGCGCACGCCCGGGCGGGCGGCGACCCGTACAAGGCCGGTGTCGTCGCCGGGTGGGACGCGGTCAAGGGGAGCTGCGACGCGACCGCGCCGCCGTCGGCGAACCGGCAGTTCTCGAACGGTTGGACGAAGGGCGCGGCCGTGGCGCGCCAGGCGTACTGCTGAACGCCCCGGTCCGTCGCACGCCCCCGGACAGCCGAAACGCCCCGGTCCGTGGACCGGGGCGTTTCGGCGGCTACGCGGGTGCGCCGGAGGTGAAGCGGCGCAGCAGCGGGGAGAGGACCAGGACCGATTTGGTGCGTTCCACGAAGGGCTCGCCCGCGATCCGTTCCAGTACGCGTTCGAAGTGCCTCATGTCGGAGGCGAAGACCTGGACGAGGGCGTCCGCGTCACCGGTGACGGTGGACGCGGACACGACCTCGGGGTACCGCTCCAACCCTCGCCGGATGTCGTCCGGCGAGGTGTTGTGGCGACAGTAGATCTCGATGAAGCCCTCGGTCTCCCAGCCCATGGCGGCGGGGTCGACCCGGACGGTGAAGCCGGTGATGGCTCCCTCGGCACGCAGCCGGTCCACGCGCCGTTTGACGGCGGGGGCCGAGAGTCCGACCTCGGAGCCGATGTCCGCGTAGGAACGTCGGGCGTCCTCGGCGAGGGCGTGCACGATGCGTTCGTCGAGATCGTTCAGTCGCACTGCGGGTGGATCACTTCTCTGCTGTGGCCAGTCGGGAGCGGCGAATGCCGTACAGGAAGTAGAACACGAGACCCGCTGCCATCCAGCCACCGAAAACGATCCACGTGACGGTGTCCAGGCTGAACATCATGTAGCCGCAGGCGAGGAAACCGAGGATGGGCGTGATCGGGAAGAGCGCCACCTTGAAGGTGCGCGGCATGTCGGGCTTGGTGCGGCGCAGGATGATGACGGCGACGTTGACCAGGCCGAAGGCGAAGAGGGTGCCGATGCTGGTGGCGTCGGCGAGCTTGCCGAGGGGGATGAAGGACGCGAGGATCCCGCAGAAGAGGGAAACGATCACGACGTTGGCGCGGGGGGCGCCGGTCTTCGGGTTGACCTTGGCGAAGACCTTGGGGACGAGACCGTCGCGGGACATGGCGAAGAGGATGCGGGTCTGGCCGTAGAGCACGGCGAAGACCACGGAGGCGATGGCGACGACGGCGCCCGCGGCGAGGACGACTCCCCAGAAGGTGTGACCGGAGACGTCGGTCATGATCTGCGCCAGGGCGGCCTCGGTGCCCTCGAAGTCCTGCCACGGCATGGCGCCGACGGCGACGAAGGCGACGAGGACGTAGAGCACGGTGACGATGCCCAGCGAGAGCATGATCGCGCGGGGCAGGTCGCGCTTGGGGTCCTTGGCCTCCTCACCCGCGGTGGAGGCGGCGTCGAAGCCGATGTACGAGAAGAACAGCGTGGAGGCGGCGGCGCTGATGCCGGTGATGCCGAGCGGGGCGAGCGGGGTGTAGTTGCCGGCCTTGATGCCCATGAAGCCGATGCCGATGAAGAGCAGCAGCGTGACGATCTTCACGCCCACCATGATCGAGTTGATCCGGGCGCTCTCCTTGGCGCCGCCCATCAGGAAGACCATGGCGAGCAGGACCACGATCAGCGCGGGCAGGTTGATGAAGCCGCCCTCGCCCAGCGGGGCGGATATCGCCTCGGGGATGGTGACGCCGATGGTGCCGTCGAGGAGTTCGTTGAGGTACTCGCCCCAGCCGACGGCGACCGCCGCGACGGACACGCCGTACTCCAGGACCAGGCACCAGCCGCAGACCCAGGCGACGAGCTCGCCCATGGTGGCGTACGAGTAGGAGTACGAGGAGCCGGAGACCGGCACGGATCCGGCCAGCTCCGCGTAGGAGAGCGCGGAGAACAGGGCGGTCAGGCCCGCGATGACGAAGGAGATCGTGACGGCGGGGCCGGCCTTGGGGGCCGCCGTGCCGAGGACGACGAAGATGCCGGTGCCGAGGGTGGCGCCGATGCTGATCATCGTCAGCTGCCACATGGTGAGCGAGCGGCGCAGCGAGCCGCCCTCGCCCTGGCCGCCCTCGGCGACCAGCTGCTCGACCGGCTTGCGGCGCAGCAAAGGATGGGCAGGCTTGCGGGGCTCTGAGGTGAGCGGTGGCGCCTGGCCGGTTTCGAGCACGAGGGGACTCCTTTGACACTGCGGGTGGGGATTCAGGCATCGACCGCAGCGATCCGGAGCAGGAGCAGGCGGGCAGGAGCCAGCCTGGGCATGGGGGACCGCGAGCAGGCGGTCCACGCCACTCCACGTACAGCGAGTGAGCCTACGAGCTGAGTGATACCGCCCGTAATGCACCATCCTTGCACATTGGCGCACGATCGTTGCGCGGATCTGTCCTGGATGGTCCTTTGTTGCGCGCGGACGATCGATCACTGCGCGACCCCCCTCCAGGCCTCCCCGACGACGCTTCCTTGACACTTCGTCAGATCTGCCGCACGGTGCCGCCAGGACGGTGCCGCCGCCCTCACGGGTGTTCCCGCACGTGACGGGGCAGACGGGGGTGGTCGACCGCGGGGTCGGCGCGCGAGGTTCCCGTACCCGACAATCGGAGGCGAACGAGTGAGCGTGGCGAGACCACTGACGGCGGACGACGGGTGGTTGGACCCCGGGCCCTTCCTGCGCGGTGTCGCCTGGCTGGACGAGGGTCGGCCCGTGCGCGCCGACCCGGCGGACACCATGCGGCTGCCCTGGGACACCGGCGAGCGGGCCGCCCTGCCCATCGGGGTGCGGTTGGAGTTCACCACCGAGTCGGCGCACGCGCTGGAGATCCGCTACCGGGCGACCGTGCCCGGCCCCACCGACGCGCTGCGCGACCTCGCGCACGGCTTCGCGCTGTGGAACCGGCACGGCATGCTCACCGAGGTCTTCACCGAGCCGGCCGCGGAGGCCGTCGTACGCGTCGGCATCACCGGCGGGCGCGGACCGTACACCGTCCATCCGCCCGAGGCCCAGTCCCCCGTGATCCTCGGGGTGCGCGGCATCGGCGGCCCGATCTCGCCCGCCCCGACGACCCCGCGCTGGGTGGTGCACGGCGACTCGATCACCGAGGGCTGGTGGTCCACCCGCCCCGCGCACGGCTGGCCCGCCGTCGCCGGCCGGTCGCTGGGCTGGGACACCGTCAACCTCGGCTACGCGGGCGCCGCGTGCGGGGAACTCGCCACCGCCGAACAGCTCGCGGGGCTTCCCGCCGACGTGCTCACCCTGGCCTTCGGCACCAACTGCTGGTCCCGGGCGCCCTTCACCCCGGCGATGCTGTACGAGACCACGCGCGCCTTCCTCGACCTGGTCCGGCAGGGCCACCCGAGCACCCCGCTGCTGCTCCTGTCCCCCGTACTGCGCCCCGACGCCGAGCGCACGCCGAACAAGCTGGGCGCCACCCTGGGCGCCCTGCGCGACGCCATGGAGCGCGCCACCCGCGAGCGGATGGCCGCCGGGGACGCCCGACTGGCGCTGCTGCCCGGGCGGGACCTGCTGGGACCCCAGCACCTCGCGGACGGACTGCACCCGAACGACAACGGACACCAGGTTCTCGGCCTCGCTGTGTGCACGGCTCTGCGGCGGTCCGGGTTCGACGCGGGATAGGTGAAAGACGACACACCTCTCGCGCTGAACGGTTCGCTCCCCCGACGACGTGTCCTGCACAAGTTGCCGACGATCCGGCGACGGACTCGGCAGTCATCACACGTGGGAGAGATCAAGATGGGCTTCAAGCGCGGAACCACCCTGGCCGTCGTCGCAGTCGCAGTCGCCCTTTCGGCCACGGCCTGCGGCGGAGCCGACAAGGCGGGCGGCAACACCCAGCCGGCCGGGGCCGTGGCTCCCGCGGCCGACCCCTACGGCGCCGGCGCCGGCGCGGACCCCGCGGCCGCCGCCGAGGCCAAGCCCGCCGGTCAACTGACCGTCGCCGAGAACGACAAGCTCGGCTCCGTGCTCACCGACGGCGCCGGCTTCACCCTGTACCGCTTCGACAAGGACACCCCGAAGCCGCCGAAGTCGAACTGCGAGGGCGCCTGCGCGAACACGTGGCCGATCGTCCCCGCCGGGGACGTCACGGCCGCCGCGGGCGTGGACCCGGCGCTGCTGGGCGAGGTGGAGCGCGCCGACGGCAGCAAGCAACTGACGGTGGCGGGCTGGCCGATGTACCGGTACAGCAAGGACACCAAGGCCGGTGAGACCAACGGCCAGGGCGTCGGCGGCACGTGGTTCGCCTCCGCCCCCGACGGCAAGAAGGCGGCCAAGGGGGCCGCGGCGGCGCCCGCCCCCGCCGCTCCGGAAGGCGCGGGGGCGGCGCCCGCCGCTCCGGAAGGCGCGGGCGAGGCGGCCGGCGCGCTGACCATCGCCAAGGACCCGAAGCTCGGCGAGCACATCGTCGACGGCAACGGCATGACCGTCTACCGGTTCAAGAAGGACAGCGCCTGGCCCATGAAGTCCAACTGCGAGGGCGCCTGCGCGGAGAAGTGGCCGGCGGTCGCCCCGGTCGACAAGGCCAACGCCAAGGGCATCATCGAGAAGGGCTACACGGTCCTGAACCGCCCCGACGGCAAGAAGCAGCAGTCGATCGACTGCTGGCCCATCTACACCTTCAGCGGTGACAAGAAGGCCGGCGACACCAACGGCCAGGGCGTCGGCGGCACCTGGTACGCCGTCTCCCCCCAGGGCAAGCTCATCACCATCGCCAAGTAGGCACCACGGACCATCCTGAACGCGCGACCCCCGCCCCCTCCCCCCGGCGGGGGTCGCGCCCCGTTCCGCCCCGGCGGAGCGGAACCTAGACTCGGCCCCATGCTGCGCGCACTGGCCGTCGACGACGAGAGACCCCTGCTGGAGGAACTCCTCTACCTGCTGCGCTCCGACCCGAGGGTGCGCAGCGCCGAGGGCGCCTCGGACGCCACCGAGGCACTGCGCCGGATCACCCGGGCGCTGGAGAGCGGCCCGGACGGCCCGGACGGCATCGACGTGGTCTTCCTCGACATCCACATGGCCGGGCTGACCGGCCTGGACATCGCCCGACTGCTCGCCGGGTTCGCGCGACCGCCGCTGATCGTGTTCGTCACCGCCCACGAGGGCTTCGCCGTCCAGGCCTTCGACCTCAAGGCGGTCGACTACGTGCTGAAGCCGGTGCGTCCCGAGCGGCTGGCCGAGGCCGTCCGCCGGGTCGGCGCCCAGCTCGGCCGGGCGCAGGAGCCGCCTGCGGCGGACCTCCCGACCCCCGCGACCGGGACGGACGGCGCCGCGCCGCCGCTGGCGGCGCCTGGGGCGGGCCGCACACCGCCGGAGGTCGTCGTGGCCGACCGCGCGCCGGACCAGATCGCCGTCGAACTGGGCGGGGTCACCCGCTTCGTGGCGATCTCCGACATCGTCCACGTGGAGGCCCAGGGCGACTACGCCCGCCTGCACACCGACGAGGGCAGCCACCTGGTGCGGATCCCGCTGTCCACGCTGGAGGAACGCTGGGCGGCCCGCGGCTTCGTCCGGATCCATCGCCGGCACCTGGTGGCGCTGCGCCGGATCGACGAACTGCGCCTGGACGGCGGCGCCACGACCGTCCGGGTCGGCTCGGCGGAACTCCAGGTCAGTCGACGCCACGCACGCGAACTCCGCGACCTCCTGATGCGCCAGGCCACCGGCTGACCTCCGGACCGCCGACCGTCCGGCGCGCCGTTCGTCGCGCCGGGGAGGGCGTACGGCGATGCCCGGGGCCCGTCGGTCGCACCGGTCGCCTCGGCGGCCCCCGCGCCGGCCGGCCGCGCGTATCGTGGATCTTCCGGCGTGGGAGGAGCAGCGGTTGTCCGAGATCGAGGCGCTGTTGGACACGCTGACCGGACTGCCCCGGACCCGGCCCGCCGGGCCGGCCGAGGCCGAGATCCTGCTGGCGCGGCTGCGCAGCGCGGCCGCCCGTTGGGCGGACCTGTTGTACGAGGCCCACGACGGCACCCGCCGGCAGTTGCCGCCGCGCGCGGAGGCCGCCCTGATGCAGGCCTTCCGGCGCGCGGAGGAGTCGTACGTGGAGCTGGAGATCGCCCTGCGCGACTGCGCGGACCACCGCGACCCGGCCCACTGAAGGCCCCCTCCCGGTGCACCCCGACCCGCGCCGCACGGGGAGGGCGCCGACGCGGCGGTGCGCATCCCTCGCGGAGGTGCCGGAACGCGCCTGTTCGCCGGTGCGGGGCGCTGCATAGACTCCGAAAGTCCCCGCCGCCCACCGCATCTCCCCGTCGAAGGACCGCCCGGTGAACCAGACGTACGCGCTGACCGCGGTCACCGTCGTCGTCCTGGTCACGGTGCTCGTCGGCGCGCTGGGCCTGCGGATATCCCGGACCACCTCCGATTTCTACGTCGCCTCCCGCACCGTGGGTCCCCGCCTGAACGCGGCGGCCATCAGCGGGGAGTACCTCTCCGCCGCCTCGTTCCTCGGCATCGCGGGGCTGGTGCTGCTCCAGGGGCCGCGGATGCTCTGGTATCCGGTCGGGTACACCGCCGGTTACCTGGTGTTGCTCGTGCTGGTGGCGGCCCCGTTGCGGCGCTCGGGGGCGTACACGCTGCCCGACTTCGCCGAGGCCCGGTTGGAGTCGCAGGTGGTGCGGCGGATCGCCGTGCTGTTCGTTCTCGGGGTCGGCTGGCTCTACCTGCTGCCCCAGTTGCAGGGTGCCGGGCTGACGCTGGAGATCCTCACCGGGGCACCGACCTGGGTCGGCGGGCTGGTCGTGGCCGGTGTGGTGACGGCGGCGGTGGGGGCCGGCGGGATGCGCAGCATCACCTTCGTCCAGGCGTTCCAGTACTGGCTCAAACTCACCGCCCTGCTGGTGCCGGCCTTCTTCCTGATCGCTGCCTGGGCCGGGGACGGGGCCCCGCGCGCGGGCTTCGACGCGCCGGCGGTCTTCCGTGAGCACACCGCCGTGACGGTGGGCGAGGATCTGCGGATCGCGTTGGACGAGCCGTTGGCCGTGACGGTGACCGGTCGGGTGGACGGGCGCGCCGTCGAGGGCGAGTCGCTGGTCCTGGCCGCCGGGCAGCACTCGGTACGGTCCGGCACCCGACTGGAGTTCGCGCCGGACAGCCGGGTGCCCGACGCCCGCGCGGAGTCCGGCCCGGGCCCGGCCGGCTGGTCGGAGCCGCTGTCCGGGGAGCGGCGGGGACAGCAGCTGTACGCCACGTACGGGCTGATCCTGGCGACCTTCCTCGGCACGATGGGCCTGCCGCACGTCGCGGTGCGGTTCTACACCAGCCCGGACGGGCGCACCGCCCGGCGCACCACCCTGGTGGTGCTGGGGCTGGTCGGGGTCTTCTACCTGCTGCCGCCGGTCTACGGGACCCTGGGCCGGATCTACACGCCCGAGCTGGCGTTGACGGGCGACGCCGACGCCGCGGTGCTGGTGCTGCCGGCGCGGATGGTGGGCGGGCTGCCCGGCGAGCTGCTGGGGGCGTTGTTGGCCGGGGGCGCGTTCGCGGCGTTCCTGTCGACGGCCTCGGGGCTGACCATGGCGGTGGCCGGGGTGCTGCACCAGGACGTGCTGCCCAGGCGCGGGGTGCGCAGCTTCCGGCTCGCGGTGGTGGTCGCGATGCTGGTGCCGCTGGTGGGCGCGGTGGCGGCGACGGCGGTACCGGTGGCGGACGCGGTGGGCCTGGCTTTCGCGGTGTCCGCGTCCTCCTTCTGCCCCCTGTTGGTACTGGGCATCTGGTGGCGCGGGCTGACCCCGCCGGGGGCGGTGGCCGGGCTGATCGCCGGGGGCGGGGCGGCGCTGGGCGCGGTGGTCGCGACCCGCGGCGGGTTGGCGGCGCCGGGCTGGGCGCACACCCTGCTGGCCTGGCCGGCGGTGTGGTCGGTGCCGCTGGGCTTCCTGACGATGGTGGTGGTGTCGCTGGGTACGAGGTCCCGGATCCCGGCGGGTACCGCGGCGACGCTGGCCCGGCTGCACCTGCCGGAGGACGTGGCCGGGCACCGGGCCGGGGACGCGCGGTGACGGGCACCCTGGGCGCGGTGGCGCTCGCGGCTCCGGCCCTGGCGGGCGCGGCGCTGCTGCTGGCGTCGGGTTGGGCCGGGGGGCGGTGGCACGCGCGGCGCGGCGACCGGGCGTCGGGGCTCGACCTCGGCACTCCCGTCGAGCGGGCCACCTTCCACACGCTGCACACCGCTTCGCTGGCCGCTCCCCCGCTGCGGGCCGGCCTGACCGAGGACGCCGCCCGCAAGGCCGCGAGGCGGCTGCGGTCGCTGCTCGGCACGGAGGCGCTGTGTCTGACCGACCGGGAGGCGGTGTTGGCCTGGGACGGTCCGGGCGCCGATCACCACGAGCGGCGGGCGATGGCCCGGGTGACGGCGATGCTGGAGTCGGGGCGGAGCGTGAGCCTGCGCACCGACTGCCGGCAGCCGGGTTGTCCGCTGAAGTGGGCGGTGTTCGCTCCGCTGACCGGCGAGGACGGGATGTCGGGCGCGCTCGTCGCGTACGGCTCGCGGGAGTCCGCGGTGCTGGTGCGGGCCGCGACGGAGGTCGCGCGCTGGGTTTCGGTCCAGCTGGAGCTGTCGGAGCTGGACCGGTCGCGCACCCGGCTGATGGAGGCGGAGATCAAGGCGTTGCGGGCGCAGATCTCCCCGCACTTCATCTTCAACTCCCTGGCCGCCATCGCCTCGTTCGTCCGGACCGATCCGGAGCGCGCGCGGGACCTGCTGCTGGAGTTCGCGGACTTCACCCGCTACTCGTTCCGTCGGCACGGCGACTTCACCACGCTGGCCGAGGAGTTGCGTTCCATCGAGCAGTACCTGGCCCTGGCGGGGGCCCGGTTCGGCGACCGGTTGAAGGTGACGCTGCGGGTGGCTCCGGAGGTGCTGCCGGTGGCGCTGCCCTTCCTGTGTCTGCAACCGCTGGTGGAGAACGCGGTCAAGCACGGGCTGGAGGACTCCACCGAGGAGTGTCGGATCACCATCGCGGCCCGGGACGAGGGCTCGGAGGCCGTACTGACCATCGAGGACAACGGGGTCGGGATGGATCCGGCGCTGCTGCGGCGCATCCTGGCCGGGGAGCGGACCGGCTCCTCCTCGGGCGTCGGCCTGCCGAACGTCGACGAGCGGATGCGGCAGGTGTACGGGGACGAGTACGGGCTCGTCATCGAGACCGGCGTGGGCGCCGGCATGAAGATCACCGTGCGGATCCCCAAGTACCGGGCGGGTGTGCACTCGTCGGCGCCCGGTGAACCCGGTCCGCCGCCGGGCCGGCACCGGCACTGACCCGCCTCCGGCGGCTCCGACTCGGGCGCGGCGCGACCGTCAGAGGGCGGCGCGTACCGCGTCGAGGATCTCCCGGGCGCCCTCGTCGATCAGTTCACCGGCCAGGGCGGCGCCGATCTTCTCGGGCGCGTCCGCGGGTCCGCTGAGGGTTCCCGACACCCTGCGGCGGCCGTCGAGGGAGGTGACCTGGGCGTGGAGGGTGAGGGTGCCGTCGGGTGCGGTGCGCCCGTGGGCTCCCACGGGAACGCTGCACCCGCCGTGCAGTTCCGCGAGCAGGGCGCGCTCCGCGCGCACCTGGGCCTCGGTGTCGGGGTCGCCGACGATGGAGAGGATCTCGCGCAGCGCGTCGGACTCCTCGCGGACCTGGATGCCGAGCGCGCCTTGTCCGGGCGACGGGGGAAAGTCCCGGAGCGGGAGGAACTCCCCCACGGCGTCGGCCAGTCCGAGCCGGTGCAGACCGGCGGCCGCGAGGACCACCGCGTCGAGCCCCTCCGTCTGGATCTTGCGGAGCCTCGGCGGCACGTTCCCTCGGATCGGCACGACGTCGAGGTCGGGTCGGACGGCGAGGAGTTGGGCCTTGCGCCGGGCGGACCCGGTGCCCACGCGGGCCCCCTCGCGCAGTCCGGCGAGCGTGGATCCGCAGAGCGCGTCGCGCACGTCCTCGCGGACCGGTGGCGCGAGCAGTGTCAGGCCGGCCGGGTTCTCGGTGGGCAGGTCCTTGAGCGAGTGCACGACGACGTCCACGTCGCCGCGGACGAGCGCCGCCTCCTGTTCGCTGCTGAACGCCGAGCCGCCGCTGACGGCCGAGACATCGGCCAGGAGCGAGCGACGGTCCCGGTCCCCGCCTTCGAGGATCACCCGGTGGGTGAACGCCACGTCGGGGAACCGTTCGCGCAGCGGGGCGAGGAACTCGCGGACCTGGGTCCTGGCCAGATTGCTCGCGCGCGAGCCGACGAGATACGTGGTCACAGAAGAGCCTCTCGGATCCTGACGGGGTGTCACCAGGCTACGAGGGGCGGGGCGGTGGTGATGCAGACAGCGGGTCGGGAAGGTCACAGCGACTCCCGTCGCCCCGGGCCGCACGGACGCCCGCGGCCCCGGGCCGCCCGGAGGGGGCGGGCCCGGGGCCGCGGAAAGGACGCGCCGGTCGGGCGGGTGGGCTAGCTCCAGCTGGCGTGCAGCGGCTTGCCCTCGGCGTAGCCGGCGGCGGACTGGATGCCGACCACGGCCTTCTCCTCGAACTCCGCGAGGGAGCCCGCGCCCGCGTAGGTGCAGGAGGAGCGCACGCCCGCGATGATCGAGTCGATCAGGTCCTCGACGCCCGGACGGGTCGGGTCGAGGAACATCCGCGAGGTGGAGATGCCCTCTTCGAAGAGCGCCTTGCGGGCCCGGTCGTAGGCTGACTCCTCGGAGGTGCGGTTGCGCACCGCGCGGGCCGAGGCCATGCCGAAGGACTCCTTGTAGAAGCGACCGTCGGCGGACTGCTGGAGGTCGCCCGGGGACTCGTACGTCCCGGCGAACCAGGAACCGATCATGACGTTCGAGGCGCCGGCGGCCAGCGCCATCGCCACGTCGCGCGGGTGGCGGACGCCGCCGTCGGCCCAGACGTGCTTGCCGTACTTCTTGGCCTCGGCCGCGCACTCCATCACCGCGGAGAACTGCGGGCGGCCCACGCCGGTCATCATGCGGGTGGTGCACATGGCGCCGGGGCCCACACCGACCTTGATGATGTCGGCGCCGGCCTCGATGAGGTCCTTGACGCCCTCGGCGGCGACGATGTTGCCCGCCACGATCGGGACCTGCGGGTCCAGCGCGCGGACGGCCTTGATCGCGTTGATCATCGACTCCTGGTGGCCGTGGGCCGTGTCGATCACGATCGTGTCGACGCCCGCGTCGAGGAGCTGCTTGGCCTTGGCCGCGAAGTCGCCGTTGATGCCGACGGCGGCCGCGATGCGCAGCTTGCCCCGAGCGTCGGTGGCGGGGGTGTACAGGGTCGCGCGCAGGGCGCCCTTGCGGGTCAGGATCCCGACGAGCCTGCCGTCCTTGTCGACGGCCGGGGCCAGCTTGCGGTGGCCCGCGTCGAGCTTGTTGAAGGCCTCGCGCGGGTCGATGTCGGCGTCGATGAGCAGCAGCTCCTTCGACATGACCTCGGAGAGCTGGGTGAAGCGGTCCACGCCGGTGAGGTCGTGGTCGGTGACGACGCCGATCGGGCGGTTGTCGGCGTCGACGACGATGCCGGCGCCGTGGGCCCGCTTGGGCAGCAGGGACAGCGCGTCGGCGACGGTCTGGGTGGGCGCCAGGGTGATCGGGGTGTCGAGCACGTGGTGGCGGGTCTTCACCCAGGAGATGACGTCGGTGACGACGTCGATGGGGATGTCCTGCGGGATGACGACGATGCCGCCGCGGCGGGCGACGGTCTCGGCCATCCGGCGTCCCGCGATGGCGGTCATGTTCGCCACGACGAGCGGAATGGTGGTGCCGGTGCCGTCGGGCGAGGACAGGTCCACGGCCTGGCGGGAGCCGACCGCGGAGCGGCTCGGCACCATGAACACATCGTCGTACGTCAGGTCGTACGGCGGCTTCAGGTCATTGAGGAAACGCACGTGCTGAACATCCCAGTCGTTCGGAGGAGCCCGTCATGCCCGGGCGGGGCAGCCGAGGAAACGCACGTACTTCATTCTCCCATGTCCTGCTGTTCGTGCCGCCCGGGTCGATCGTCCAGGACATACCGGGCCGGGTGGTTCTTTCCTACGGGACGTTGGTCCCGAACCGGGCGGGCCGGGGCGTCCGGGCTGGGACTTCGGGACCTGCGATCGGGGACGGCCCGCGGTCCGCCGGGCGCCGGTGGACGGGCCCTCGGCGCTCGGCGAGCGGGAACAGCGATCCGCCGTGCCGGACCGCCGTGAACTCGGCGGCGATGGCCAGGGCGGTCTCCTCGGGCGTTCCCCCGCCGAGGTCCAGGCCGATCGGTGAGCGCAATCGGGCCAGGGCGGCTTCCGTCACCCCCTCCTCCCGCAGTCGTCCGGCCCGCTCGGTGTGGGTGCGCCGGGACCCCATGGCTCCCACGTAGGCCAGGGGCAGCCCGAGGGCCAGGGCGAGCAGCGGGACGTCGAACTTGGCGTCGTGGGTCAGTACGCAGACCGCCGTACGGGCGTCCAGGCGCCCGGCCTCCCATTCCGCGGCGAGGTGCCGGTGCGGCCAGTCGACGATCACCTCGTCGGCGTCCGGGAAGCGGGCCCGCGTGGTGAAGACGGGCCGGGCGTCGCAGACGGTGACCCGGTGCCCGAGGAAGGCGCCGATCCGCGCCAGGGCGGCGGCGAAGTCGATGGCCCCGTAGACGATCAGCCGGGGTCGTTCGGCGGCCGATTCGACGAGCAGGGTCAGCGGCTCTCCGCACAGCCCGCCGGCCGTCCCGAGCTCCGCGGTGCCGGTCCGCCCGGCCAGCAGGAGGGCCCGGATCCGCCGCGCGGCGCTCTCGTCGAGGGCCGGGGCGCCGCCGAGGCAGCCCTGGTAGGAACCGTCGGCGTGGACGGCCAGCGCCCGACCGAGCTGTTCCGGCGGCCCGGCCACCACCCTGGCCAGCGCGGCCCGCGCACCGCCGACGGCGGCGTCGAGGACCGTGCGCAGGACGGGGCGCACGGGGTCCTGTCCGCGCACCGGGGTGACGAGCACGTCCAGGACTCCACCGCAGGTCAGGCCGCTCGCGAAGGCGTCGTCGTCGCTGTAGCCGAAGCGGTGCACGCCGCCTTCGCCGGAGGTGATCGCGTCGAGGCACAGTGCGTGCACGGCGGATTCCACGCAGCCGCCGGAGAGGGAGCCGAGGGCGGTGCCGGCGGCGTCCACGGCCAGTGAGGCGCCCGGTCCGCGCGGCGCGCTGCCGCTGACGGCGACCACGGTGGCCAGGGCGAACTCCCGCCGCTCGGCACACCACGCGCGTAGTTCCGCGGCGATGTCGAGCATCAGCGGATGTACTCGCGTCTTGTGGTCTGCCCGGGGATGAGGGGGCGCGGCGGCAGTGCGGCGGGAGGCCGGCCGGGGGTCCTCGGCGGCCCCGGGTAGGGCAGGGGGGTGTGCGGTTCGGGGGCCCGGCCGGTGGCGCAGCCGAGCAGCTGTGCGGCGTGGGCGACGCTCGCGAGGGTGGCGTGGTGGTGCCAGCCCCGGAAGGAGCGGCCCTCGAAGTCGCGGATGCCGACGGGTTCGCAGGTCTCGGCGAAGTCCAGGGAGACCCGGTCGGTGAGTTTGGCGAGCAGGAAGAGCTGGGCGAGCGGCCGGTCCCCGATGTTCGTGATCCAGAACTCGGACGGCAGCAGGGCGGCTTCCGTCCAGGCTCCCACGAGCAGCAGTGGGGTGGGCGGGGCCGGCGGCGGCCGGTCCTCGGCGACGCCGGCGAGGATGGCGGCGGAGGTCAGCAGGGTCACCGCCCCCTCGGTGCGGCCGTGCCGGGTCCATTCCACGACGCGCCGCTGGGAGCGCAGCGAGTCGATGAGTTCGCGGGCGGGCGCGGTGTGCGGTCCGGGTTTGTGGCGGCCCGCGCCGCCGAAGGAGACGGGCAGCGACCCGTCGACCTTGAAGACGAACGGGATGTCCTGGAGGGCGAAGGACTCGACGCAGTAGGGCAGTTCGGCGTTGGACACCTCCATCACCACGGGGCGGCGTTGGAGTTGCCAGGTGGCGGCCATGCGCTGGACGGCGTGTACGGCGTCCTGCGCGGGGGTGAGCGAGCGTGCGGTGTCCGGGATGCCCGCCCGTGTGCGGCGCAGCAGTTCACTGGTCCAGGGCCCGGGGAGGGTGAGGGTCCATTCGACGGGGAAGCTTGCTTCGCTGGAGGCGAGCCAGATCCCGCCGGCCTGCTGACAGTTGGCGGTGCGGCCCAGTTGGGGGACGAACTGGCGGCCGACGCCCACGGAGGCGTCGCCGGCCTTCTCGATGACCATGGGCTGGACCACCCAGGCCAGGGGGCGCTGGGCGGTCCGTTCGAGGTGCTGTGCGAGGGACCGTCTGACGGGGGTCCAGTCCCACGGCGATTTGCTGATGAACTGCTGGAGACTTTGTTCGACGGAACTGGCCCCGGTTCCGGCGATGTTACGGATTGTTTTCTTCCCGGTGGTCCGCACCAGTCCATTCAGATAAACGCGGGCCCAGTTTCGCTGGTCCCGCCGGGGTAATGACTCGAAGAAGAGCGAGATCAGTACGTCGATCAAATCGGAGATTTCCTTCGTGGAATCCTCCGGCAGGACTACGCGAGCCATCTGGGCCTCCCCCGCGACCAGCTAGATCCAATACCCTACTTGACCGCGAAGAACGGCCGTAGGCCGAGACGGCTACTTCCTGAGGTCGCCGGCGGTTTCGAGCCGCTCTTCCTCTACCACGAGCGGGATGGGGATCTGGTTCGCCGCGTAGTAGAGCGCGATCAGGAAGTGTGCGACAAGAGTGAGTGGTGCGGAGTAGAACGACAAGAGCACTGTGAGGGGATACGCGATCGCGCCGAGGCCGAACCGCATCCGGGTCGCCCGCGCGCCCTCCTTGTCCACGCGTTCGTGGAACAGGTGGCCGACCCGTGTGACATACCACCAGAAGGCCAGGAAGGCCAAGGCGTAGAGCACGGTGATGGAACTGTAGAGGACCGCTGCGGCGTTGGCCGAACCGCCTTCCTCGACGAGGTGTTCGGCGAGCACGGTGGTGGTGTAGGGGATCACCGACACCACCATCAGCACCAGGAGGTTCAGGAACAACAGCGGTCGGTCGACGCGCTTGAGGTGACTGAAGATCGTGTGGTGGTTGACCCACATGACGCCGATGATCAGGAAACTCACCACGTATGCGGCGTAGTGCGGCCACTGCTCCCCGACACCGTGCCAGAAGTCGCTTCCGGTTTCCTCCGGAACCTTTAGTTCCAGAACAAGGATCGTGATGACGATGGCGAATACGCCGTCACTGAATGCCTCGACCCGCGCGGTTTCGCGTTCCATGACCTCCCCTTTGCCATTCGGTCGAACATGCGGAGAGGGCGCCGTCGCGCCCTCCCCGCACACGCTACCCAGATATTCGGGTTCAGCCGCCGAATCCGGCGGTCTGGCGCCAGATCCGGCCATCGCGGACCACGAGTGTCCCGAAAGCGTGCTCCGGTTCGCCGTCGAGGTTCATGATCGCCCGGTAGAAGATGGTGTCCTCGGTCTCGATGTACTCCTGGAGTTCGACCAGGGTGGGCTTGAGGGTGAGATAGCCGGTGAGCGCCTCCCGAACGGCCTCGATGCCCACCGCGGTCGCCTCGAAGCGCAACAGGGCCGCGTCGTCGGTGTAGTTCTTCATCACCGCTTCGATGTCCAGGGCGGCAAGCGCCTCCATCTGGCGGACGAAGACCGGGTGCAGTGTGGCGATGTCGTACTTGGGCATGTTCGACTCCGTTTCAACTGGTGAGGTTCCGCGCGGCGGTTGGTGCCGGCGGCGTGGCGAGCGGCAGCCGGACGACCATCCGGGTCTCGCCGACGCGGGAGCGGGCCGCGATCGACCCGTGGTGGCGCTGGGTCACGATCCGGTAGCTGAGGTGCAGCCCCAGGCCCGTGCCCTTGCCCACGTCCTTGGTGGTGTAGAAGGGTTCGAAGATCCGCGGCAGGACGTCCTCGGGGATGCCCCGGCCGGTGTCGATGATCTCCACGACCATGCAGACGCCCTCGGCGAAGGCGCGCAGCGTGAGCGTGCCCGCGCCGTCCATGGCCTCGGCGGCGTTGTCGACCAGGTTGGTCCATACCTGGTTCAACTCTCCTGGATAGCCCGTCAGTTCGGGCAGTCCCTCGCCGTACGCGCGCACGATGGTGATGCCGGCGAGCTTGGCGCGCAGCACGACCAGCGTGTTCTCCAGTCCCTCGGTCACCGCGAAGCGCTGCTCGGGGGCCCGGTCGAGATTGGCGTAGTCGCGGGTCGCCGCCACGAGTTGGGAGATCCGCGGACCGGCCGCCCGCAGCTCGGCGGCCAGCGACCGGATCTCCAGCAGCGCCGCCAGATGGTCCAGGGCGGCGGGCAGGGCGGGCTCGCCGATCCCCTCCAGTCGTGACCACAACCAGGCCCGCCCCACTCCGAGGTCGGAGACCCCTGACCCGAGCAGACCCGGCCGTTCGGCGCCGGCGTCCTCGGCCCAGTCGGCGATCTCCTCCTCGTCGTCGGCCTGGGCCAGGGGGTCGCTGGTCTCCGGCGGCGGCAGTTTGTCCAGTTCCTCGGCCAGTCGGTCGAGGACGGCGCGCTCGGCTCCGTCGGCGGCGGCGCCCCAGGCGTGGGCGGTGAGGGTCAGCCGTTCCAGGGCGGGGGCCAGTTCCTGCGCGGCCCGGGCCACGGCGGCGGCCGGGTTGTTCAGTTCGTGCGCGAGTCCCGCGGCGAGGGTGCCGAGCGCCTCCACCGTGGCCCGTTTGCGGGCCTGTACCTCGGAGGACTTGATCCGCCAGGCCAGCACGGGGATGAGTACGGCGGCCACCCCGTGGCAGCGGGTCAGCATCTCGAAGAAGACCGCCTTCGGGTAGCCGACGACGGTGGTCGCCGGTCCGCTCGCGGCGGCGGTCGCCACGTACGAGCCGTCCGTCAGCAGCGGCAGTTCCCCGGTGAACCGGTGCGCGGCGGTGGGCTTGCCGTCGTGTCCCTCGGCGGCCGCGCTCTCCTCCTCGGTGGAGTGTCGGGTGAGCACCTCCTCCCGCCCGTCGACCACCTTGGTGACGACCAGCCCGCCGGCGAGCAGGACGTGGAAGCACGTGGCCTCGTCGCCGTCGCGGAAGAGGATCTGCCCGTCGGCGAGGACGCGGGGTTCGGAGACCGACACCAGCCAGTCGAGTTGCTCCCCGGTGAGTCCTTCGAAGATCTCCAGTTCGTGCAGGGCCGATCGCAGTTCCGCGGTGTTCCACGGTCCGGTGTTCACGGTGTGCTCCCCTCGGCCCTGACGCGGGCGGACAGCCGCAGGGTGACGATCAGGGCCAGGGCGCACACCCCGGCGACGGCGGCCATGAAGCCGACCGAGGTGCGGTGCAGTCCGTGGATGTTGGTCAGCATTCCGGCGAGGACCGCCGGGACGCTCATGGCGAGGTACGCGAAGACGTAGACGGCGGCGGTCAGTTCGCCCCGGTGTGCGGGGTCCGCCAGGGCGCTGAGCGCCCGGAAGGAGCCGAGGAAGGCCGCGCCCCAGCCGCAGCCGAGGACGGCCGTGGCGACGAGGAACACCGGCGCCGAACCGAGACCCAGCGCCAGCAGGACCAGGGCCAGCCCGGCGAGGAGTCCGCACAGTCCCAGCACGGCGGTGCGCAGCGCCTCGGTGCGGCCGAGGAGCAGTTGGGCGCCGGTGGCGGCGCCCGCGAGCAGGGCCACGGTGGCTCCGCCGACGAGGTAGTTGGTGCTCCGGAGCAGGGACAGGGCGAGGTGCGGCCCGAGCGAGAGGTAGAAGCCGCCGACGGACCAGACGGCCACGATGGTCAGGACGAGCACGGCGAACCGGCCGCGGGAGGCGGCCGGCACCCGGATCCGGTGCGGGACCACGCGGAACCGCCCACCGGCCCCGGGAGCGCTCTCACGCATCCGGACCACGCCCGCCAGCGTGACGGCGAACGCGCCGATCAGCAGGAGGTAGCTCAGCACGGTCGGGGCGGGCGCGTACTGGACGAGCAGCCCGGCCCCGAGCCCGCCGAGTCCGATGCCCACGGTCGGTCCCGCGCTGTTGACCTGGGCGCCGAGCGCCGGCCGCGAGGGCGGGGTGAGTTCCAGCAGGGCGGCGCCCATGGCGCCGGTGGCCAGGCCCACGGCCAGGCCCTGCACGGCGCGGGCGGCGAGCAGCAGCGCCAGTCCCTGGGCCCCGGCGAACAGGGCCATGGAGACGATCGCCAGGATCAGTGCGGCGCCGAGCACGGGGCGCCGTCCGAGGGTGTCGGACAGCGAACCGAACAGCAGGAGTCCGCCGAGCACGGTGACGGCGTACAGGGCGAAGACCACCGTGATGGTGCCGGAGGACAGGCCCCACCGCTGCTGGTAGAGCACGTAGAGGGCGGAGGGAACGGAGGAGGAGAGCATCAGCAGGACGAGGATCGCGCCCACCACGCGGAAGCCGGGGCCCGTTGTCGCTCGGGCGGGCGGGCCGGTCGGCTGCACGATGTCCCCCGCGGTCGTCTCGGTCGGTTCGGCCACTGCGTCAACTCCCCCGTGGTGTGCGGTGGTCAGGCGAGTGCCTGGGCCCTCGCCAGGGCGCGGGCGGTGAGCACTCCCGCGAGGTGGCCGAGGTACTCGGCCGAGGTGCCGCGTCCCGGGACGAACAGCTCCCGGGGTTCGGCCCGGAACGCCGCGAGGACGGTGTCCGCGGTGTACGGGCCTTCGCGCAGCCGTTCCTCGACGCCGCGCGGGCGCAGGGCGCGGGCGGTGGCCCCGGTGACCGCGATCCGCGGCCCGTCCGGGGTGATCCGTACGGCGACGGCGCACAGCGGGTAGCGGGTGGCGCGGTCCGGGGCCTTCTCGAAGGCGGCGGCCCGCCCGCCGGGCGGGAGCAGCAGTGCGGTGATCACCGCGCCGTCGGGCACCCCGGAGACGGCGAGCCGCTCGGCGGGGAGGGTGGAGCGGCCCGCGGGCCCGGCGAGTTCGACGACGGCGCCCGCGGCGATGGCGGCGACCGGCAGGTCGGTGGCGCGTCCGCCGGCGGCCAGGTTCCCGCCGGCGGTCCCCAGGTTGCGGACCTGGGGGTCGCCGTTGGCGCGTGCGGCGGCCGCCAGCTCGGGTGCCTCGGCCGACACCAGCGGGTGCGCGGCCAGTTCGGCGAGCGTGGTCAGCGCTCCGATGCGCAGCCCGTCGGCGGTGCGTGCGATGCCCCGGAGTTCCTCCAGGTGCCGTACGTCGACCAGCAGCCGGGCCCGGTCGGCGCCGGAGCGCAGGTCGGGCAGCAGGCTCTGGCCGCCGGCGAGGACCCGGGCGCCCGGGGCGCCGGCGAGCAGGGTCAGGGCCTCGTCGAGGGCGACGGGCCGTACGTAGTCGAATTCGGTGAGGATCACCGGGCTTCCCCTCTCAGGCGGCGCCAGACCTTCTCGGGGGTGACGGGCATGTCGATGTGGATGACGCCCAGGTCGGAGAGCGCGTCGACGACGGCGTTGACCACGGCCGCGGCGGGCGGGACCGTGGCGATCTCGCCGGCCCCCTTGGCTCCGAGCGGGTTGTGCGGGGACGGGGTGGTGGTCTTGTCGAGGGAGAAGAACGGCGCGTCGAAGGCCCTCGGCAGGGCGTAGTGGCCCAGGTCGGAGCTGAGGAGCAGGCCGTTCTCGTCGTACTCGGCGTGTTCCATCAGGGCCTGGCCGAGCCCGTGCACGATGCTGCCCTCGATCTGGCCGAGCACCACCTTCGGGTTCCCGATGTTGCCGGCGTCGTCGACGGCGGTGTAGGCCACGACCTCGGTCTCGCCGGTCAGTTCGTCGATCTCGACGACGGCGACGTGCGTGCCGAAGGGGTAGTTGAAGTCCGGCGGGTCGAAGTGGGTGGTCTCGTCGAGGGCCGGCTCGATTTCCGGGGGCAGTCCCCAGCCGTACCACATGGCCATCGCCAGTTCGGCGAAGGTCTTGGTGTTCTCCTCGTTGCCCTCTTCGTACACCTTGCCGCCCGCGTAGACGACCTTCTCCTCCGGTACGCCGAGGAAGACCGCGCCGGCCTTGACCAGCTTGCTCTTGATCTTCCGGGCGGTGAGCGCGATGGCGGGCGCGGCCATGCTGTAGGAACGGGACCCGTAGGTGCCCTGCCCGTAGGGGGCCTTGAGGGTGTCGCCCTCGTAGACCTGGACGGTGTCCGGGTCTATGCCGAGTTCGTCGGCGGCGACCTGCGCGAAGACGGTGCCGTGGCTCTGGCCGGTGGAGGCGGAGCCGACGGTGACGGTGACCTCGCCGGTCGGGTGGACGCGGATGTTCGCGCTCTCCCAGGTGCCGCCGAGCATGCCCTCCTTGGACATCCGGGTGGACGGCCCGACCCCGCAGACCGCGACGTACGAGGCGATGCCGACGCCGAGGCGCTTGCCGCGGGCGCGGGCCTCGGTCTTGCGGGCGGGCATGTCGGCGTAGCCGGACAGTTCGATGGCCCGGTCGAAGTTCAGCCGGTAGTCCCCGGAGTCGTAGGTCCAGCCGAGCCCGTTGTCGTACGGGAACTTCTCCTTCGGCACCAGGTTCTTGCGGCGGACGGCCACCGGGTCCATGCCGATCTCGGACGCGTACCGGTCGACGAGGCGTTCCATCAGGAAGGCCGCCTCGGCGCGCCCGCTGCCGCGTTGGGCGCCGAGCGGGACGGTGTTGGTGAAGGCCGCGTAGACCTCGCAGAAGGCCGCGTCGATGTCGTACATGCCGCTGATGGAGCGGCCCATCAGGGCGGTGGCGACGCCGGGGCCGATGGTGGAGGGGTACGCGCCCAGGTTGGCGTGGCTGGTGGCCCGCACGGCGGTGATCCGGCCGTCGCGGGTGCCGGCGAGGGTCACGTGCTGGCGGTGGTCGCGGCCCTGGACGGTGGAGTTCATCAGCCCGGTGCGGGTGTCCACCCATTTCACGGGCCGGCCCAGCGCTTTGGAGAGCAGCAGGACGAGCGGCATGTCGGGGTACAGGTAGCCCTTGGTGCCGAAGCTGCCGCCGACGGTCGGGGCGACGACGCGGAGCTTGTTGAACGGGATGCCGAGGACCAGCGCGGCGAGCAGGAAGCGGTGGTTGTGCGGGCCCTGGGTGGAGGCGTACAGGGTGTACTCGCCGGTGGCGGGGTCGTAGTCGCCTACCGCGCCGCGGGGCTCGATGGGGCTGTTGATGGTGCGCTGGTTGACCAGGTCCAGTTCGACGGTGACCTCGGCCGCGGCGATGGCCGCGTCGGTGCGGTCCTTGTCGCCGCAGGTCCAGTACGCGTTCAGGTTCCCGGGGACGGCCTCGTGCAGTTGGGGCGCGCCCTCCCGGAGGGCCTCGTCGGCCCGGGTGACCACGGGCAGCGGCTCGTACTCCACGTCGATCGCGGCCAGTGCGGCGGCGGCCTGGCGCGGGGTCTCGGCGACGACCGCGGCGATCGGGTCGCCGACGTGCCGGACGGCGTCGCCGGTCAGTACCGGGCGGGCGCCGGGAAGTCCGTAGGGGTGGGGCGGGAAGTGGCTCTCCACCCCGCCGGGTATCCAGATGCAGGGCAGCGGCATCACGTCGGTGAAGTCGGCGGCCGTGGCCACCTTCAGGACGCCCGGGAGCTGCTCCGCGGCCTTGGTGTCGATCGAGAGGATCCGGGCGTGGGCCACCGGACTGCCGAGGATGGCCATGTGGGCCGTTCCGGGCAGGTCGATGTCGGCCACGTACTTGGCCTCGCCGCGCAGGAGGTGCGGGTCCTCGCGGCTGTCCAACGGCCGACCGAGCACTCCCTGTCCCTGAAGGACGCTCTCCCCCGTCGCTGCGGTCATCTCCCTCAACCCTCCTGTCCGGACGCGGCGGTCACGGCGTCGGCCATGGCGTCGCAGACGGCGTCCGTCCCAAGGGCCGCGGCCCGGGCCGAGGCGCAGGCGCGCTGCACGCCGCGCACGACGCTGTGGTAGCCGGTGCAGCGGCACAGGTTCCCGGTGAGCCACTCGCGGATCTCGGGTTCGGTGGGGGCGTCGCCGTCCGCCGTGTTCTCCACGAGTTCGCCCAGGGCCATGACCATGCCGGGCGTGCAGAAGCCGCACTGGGTGCCGTGCTCCTGCCGCAGGGCCTCCTGGAGGCCGGTCAGTTCGCCGCCCGGGGTGGCGACGCCCTCGATGGTGGTCACCTCGGAGCCGGCGGCGGCGACGGTGAGGACCAGGCAGCTCTTCGCGGACCTGCCGTCGAGTCGCACGACGCACGAGCCGCACTGTCCGGTGTCGCAGCCGACCTTGGTGCCGGTCAGTCCGAGGCCGTCGCGGAGCCGCTCCACGAGGAGTTCGTTCGGCTCCGCGGTGAATTCCCTGGGTCTTCCGTTGACATTCAGTGTCAGATCCATGCGAGCGCCTGCGCTTCCGTGAGCGGCTTGTCGAAGAGCGGACCGCCGGGCTGTTGGAGAATTCCTCCGGAATGGAGCGGTCCGGTGTCCACGGGCACGAATCCCAGATCCGTGATGATTCCCGCGACGATTCCTTTCGCCTTTTCGTCGTCGCCGGCGGTGAAATGGGCCAGACGCTCGCCTCCCGCGGTGCCGGCGACGGCGAGGGTCTCGAAATGCATGGTGTTGAGGGATTTCACGATCCGGGCGCCGGGATACCACTCGGCGACGAGTTCGCTGGATCCCCGGGCCGGGTCGCGGGGGGTGTCCGGTCCACCGAAGGCGTTGGTGGCGTCCACGAGCACGGTGTCCCGGACGGCGTCCTGGGACAGCAGCCCGCGGACGGCTTCGAAGGGGACCATCAGCACCGTGACCTCGGCCCGGGCGGCCACCTCGGCGGGGTGCGCCGCCGAGGCCGTCGGGCCGAGTTCGGCGATCAGGGGGTCGAGCGAGCGCGGTCCGCGCGCGTTGGCCAACACGACCTCGTGGCCCGCGGCCACGAGGATCCGGGCCAGTGTCGAACCGATCCGCCCGGTGCCGATGACGCCTGTCCTCATTGACGCTCCTCCGTGAACGGTGGTGGGTCGATCAGTCCATGCCGATCCAGACCGACTTGGTCTGGGTGTAGCTCTCCAGGGATTCGGGCCCGCACTCGCGGCCGTATCCGGAGGCCTTGTAGCCGCCGTACGGCACGGAGGGGTCGTACTGGTTGTAGCAGTTCACCCAGACCGTGCCGGCCTTGATCTGCGAGGCGACCCGGTGGGCGCGCCGCAGGTCCTTGGTGTGGACACCGGCGGCGAGTCCGTACGCGCTGTCGTTGGCGATGCGCACGGCGTCCTCCTCGGTGTCGAAGGGGATGATCGACAGGACCGGGCCGAAGATCTCCTCCTGGGCGATGCGCATGCCGTTGTCGACACCGGTGAACACGGTCGGCAGGAAGTAGAGGCCCTGGCTGGAGGCGCCCTCGGGGGTCCAGCCGGCGCCGCCGGTGCGCAGGATCGCGCCCTCCTTCTCGCCGACCTCGATGTAGGAGCTGACCTTGTCGAACTGGCCGCGGTGGGCCAGCGGACCGAACAGCGTCTCGGGGTCGCGGGGGTCTCCGGGCTTGAGGGCGGCGGCCCGGCGGACCAGCCGTTCGACCATCTCGTCGTGGATGGGGCGGTGCAGGAGCAACCGGGAGCCGGCGGTGCAGATCTCGCCCTTGTTGTAGTAGATGCCGAAGAAGGCGAGTTCCTCGGCGGCGTCGAGGTCGGCGTCGGCGAAGACGATGTTGGCGGACTTGCCGCCGAGTTCCATCGTCACCTTCTTCAGGGTGCCGGCCGACTTGCGGATGATGGCCTGGCCGACGACGGTCGAGCCGGTGAAGGCGATCTTGTCGATGTCCGGGTGGTCGGTGAGGGTCTCCCCCAGTTCCACCCCCGGACCGGTGATGACGTTCAGCACCCCGTCCGGGATCTCCGCCTCCTGGAAGAGCTCCGCGATCTTCAGCGCGGTGAGCGGGGTGGCCGGGGAGGGCTTGTGGACGACCGTGTTCCCGGCCGCGAGGGCCGGGGCGATCTTCGTCATCGAGAGCAGCAGCGGGAAGTTGAAGGGGGTGATGGCGCACACCACTCCCAGCGGTTCGCGCAGGGTGTACGCGAGCTGTCCGCCGGCCGGCGCCCGGGAGGAACCGTCCACCCGGGTGACCGCGCCCGCGTAGTAGTGCATGAGCTGTGCGGCCATCGGGGCGTCGACGGTGCTGGAGAAGGCGAAGGGTTTCCCCATGTCCACCGTCTCCAGCAGCGCGATCTCCTCCAGGTCCCGCTCGATGAGTTCACCGACCCGGTTCAGTCGCAGCGCGCGTTCCTGGGCGGACAGCCTGCTCCAGGGCCCTTCCTCGTACGCCTTGCGGGCGGCGGCCACGGCCGCGTCCGCGTCGGCGGCGGCGGCCTGGGCCACCGGCACGATCTCCTGCCCGTCCACGGGGCTCACGTCCGGTTCGGTACGGCCGTCCCGGGCCGGGACCCATTGGCCGCCGATGAACAGCTTCCCGGGGTTGGCCAGGGGCTTGCCGCTCAGCTCGCGCTTGGTCATGGCTGCCTTCCGGTGTCGTGTGCGGGGGCGTGTCAGCCCTTCGCGAGCTGCTGTAAGAACGTCTCGGCGAGGGCCTTCGAGCTGTACGGGTTCTGGCCGGTGGTCAGCCCGCGGTCCACGACCACGTGCGAGTCCCAGATCGCCTCGGCCTTCTCGTACCGGGCGCCGAGCCTGGTGAGCTCGACCTCCAGGATCAGCGGGAGCCGGCCGGCCATGTTGGTGACCAGTTCCTCGCTGTGCGAGAAGGCGGTCATCAGGTAGCCCTCGAAGGGCCAGCGGCCCTCGCCGTCGCGCAGGGCGAGGAGCGCGGTGTGGCCGTGGCACACGGTGGCGAGCGGCTTGTCCTGGGCGATGACCCAGCGCAGGATCTGCGCGAGTTCGTCGGACTTGGGCAGGTCGCCGATGGCTCCGTGACCACCGCTGACGTAGACGCCGTCGTACTGCGCGATGTCCTTCTCGCCGAGGGATTCCAGCGCGAGGGGGTGTCGCAGTTGGTCGGTCTCCTCGATGACCCGGACGTACTCGGCGGCGTTGGCCGCGTCCTCGTTCGGGGAGCCCGCCGGGCGGACCCACTGGAGGAACTGCGGGTCGATGCTGGTCGGGTCGACGGTGGGGGCCACTCCACCGATCGTCGCCACGTCCACGGTGTGACCCGCGGCCCGGAACAGCTCATGGGGAACCACGAATTCCTCGGCCCAGAATCCCGAGGGGTGTTGTTCCCCGTCCAGCAGATGAAGCGTGGCCTTTGCCGTCATGACGACGAGAATCTTCATGATTCTCTCCTAGTTCTGGATTCGCTGCCGATTCAACACGCCCCCTGCTGGAGGCGTAAGGGGAAGGCGTCAGGCCCGTGATACTTCGTCACGTGCGTCCAACGCCGACAGGATCGCGCGGAATTCACCGACCAGGGAGTGGTCGGGATGGGCTTCTGCAAATATGCGTTCTCCGTAGAGCGCCGCCATTTCCGGCACATACGGAAGGATTCCGGCGAGCGGCGCCCCGTAGACGTCCTCGGCCCGCCGTCGGACCGCGGCCCGGTCGATGCCCTCGGGCGCCATGCTCAGGACCAGGGCTCGCCGGCAGGCCAGCCGGCCGACGAGGGCGATGGTCTCCTCGACCCCGGAGAGGTCGATCCGGTCCGCCCGCGCCATGATCATCACCACGTCGGCGCTCGCCATCGCGGTCACCGATTCGTTGTTGAGGCCGGCGTGGGTGTCGAGCAGCAGCACGTCGAGCGCGAAGTGCCCGGCCAGCCGGTCGAAGCCCTCCGGCAGGAGCCCCACGTCGTACCCGGTGGACATCAGCTCGCGCAGGGCCGGGGTCCCGGTCCGGGCCGGCACGACGTACAGCCCGGGCAGTCGGGTCCGCTGGGCCGCGGCCTCGATCTCGCAGCGTCCGAGCAGGTAGTCGGCGAGCGAGCCCGCGCCGGGTGGCAGTCGGAAGAGCAGGTCCAGGGTGGGCGACTGGATGTCGGTGTCGACCACCCCCACCCGGCGCCCCCCGGCCGCGATCAGCAGGGCGAGGTTGGCCAGGGCCGAGGACTTCCCGGTGCCGCCGCGGTGCGAGTGCGCCGCGATGGTCCGGGTCATCTACGCCACCACCCTGTGACCGGCGCCGTCCACGTGCGGCCCCCGCGCCGCACGTGGCCGGTGCAGGGCCAGCATGGTGACGTCGTCGTGCTGTTCGGCGGTGCCGGTGTGCTCGCGTACCGCCCGGTCCATCCGCTCGACCGTGTCCTTGCCGCTCACCGGGGGGCCGGCGAGCAGTTCGAGCATGCGCGCGTCCCCGAGGAAGGCCCCGTCGGGACAGCGCGCCTCCGGCACCCCGTCGGTGAAGACGAAGAGGGTGTCGCCGGGGTTCACCTGGGCGTAGCCGAGGGTGTAGACGCAGTCGGGCAGCACCCCGACGGCCGGTCCGGTGACGTCCAGCGGGACGGGTACGTCGCCCGAGCCGGAGAGCAGCAGGGGCGGGTTGTGGCCGCCGTTGATGTAGACGAGGCTCCCGGTGAGCGGGTCGAGCACGCCGAAGAACAGGGTGGCGAAGTACCCCTGTCTGAGGTGGTTGCGGGTGAGGTAGCCGTTGGTGGCGGTGACCGCGTTGAGCAGGGGGGTGGCGCCGACGACGGGGGTGCGCCGGCCCCCTCCGGTGCGGCCCGCCGCCATCAGGTGCTGGAGGCCGCTGTTCTCGGCGGTGTGCCGCAGCAGTGAGCGGATCAGCGCCATGAAGAGGGCCGCGCCGACACCCTTGTCACAGACGTCGGCGACGACGACGGCGAGGCGGCGCCCCCGGGAGAGTTCGAAAACGTCGTAGAAGTCCCCGGCGACCTGGCGTGCGGGCCGGAAGCAGACGTCGATCTCCCAGCCGTCCGGGACGGGCAGCGATTCGGGCAGGAAGCCCGCCTGGATCTCCCGACCGATCTCCAACTCCTTCTCGTATCCCATGAGTTCCGCGCGGGCGTCGGCCTCCCGCAGGGTTCGTCCGAGTCCGGCGCGCTCGGAGCAGCTGTGCAGTCGGGCCCCGACCAGGGCCGGCAGGAACGGCGGTACCAGGTAGTCGTGCCCGAGCCGCACGTGTTCCTCCAGCGCGGTGAACCCGGCCACCGTCCAGACGACCACGATGGGGGCGCCGGCCCGGCGGCGCAGCCTGCGCACGGCCACCCGTACGGACTCCCCGTCGGCCTCGGCCGGGGCGAGCAGCACGTCGGCGGCGGGCAGCGTCTCCTGGCGGTCGTGCAGCAGTTGCGACAGCGTGCGCGAGACGGGTTCCGCGTCCATCAGCCTGAGCGCGTCGAGCAGTTCGGCCGGGGGCGGGGGGTACTCGTCAAGGATGATCACGGTCGTGGAGGGCATGGATCCGTCCCCTCGGCCTTCACGGTCAGCGTGCTGATGTTGCGGCTGTCCCTGCGGGCGTAGTGGTATGCGTCCACGCTGGTCAGCGCGAGATGAATACCGAGGCCGCCGACCCGCCGCCGCTGCGGGGGGACCCCGGCGGCGGGAGGCAGGCGCCCTGCGACGGGGTCGAACGCGGGCGCGGTGTCCTCGATGACGATCCGCACCCCGTCCGGGCCGGAGCAGCCGCGGACGGTGATCCGTCCGTCGCCGCCCCGGTATCCGTGCATCACGATGTTGGTGGCCAGTTCGTCCACGGCCAGCCGGATCCGGTACGTGGCTCTCTTGCCGAGCCCGGCCCGGCCGGCCAGCCGCAGGACGAACGCGGCGATGTCGCCCAGTGCCCCCACCGTCGCGGGCACCTCCAGCACACAGGGCTTCCTCGCCAGTTCGACCATGTCACCCACGGCCGTCACTCATCGGTGAGGATGATGCTCCGGTCCAGTCCGGCCGTGCGGATGGTCCGGGAGACGGGCTCGATGGCGCCGACCACCTTGATGGTGACGTGGTCGGCGACCTTCTGCTGGGCGAAGACCAGTGAGCGCAGTCCGGCGCTCGCCATGTAGCCGACGCCGGCCATCCGGATCTCGACGGTGCTGGTGCCGTGACCGGCGGCCTTCTCGATGGTCTGGTGGAACTCCGGTGCGGTCTTGGCGTCCAGCTCGCCCGTCAGTTCGATCACGGTGGTGTCGCCCTCGATGCTCAGGGACACGGAAAGCGGCATGTCAGGTCTCCTTCGGTCAGAGGGTCCCGGTCGTCTCGGGATCGTTCGCGCGGCCCACGAGGATCACCACCGAGCGCGGGCCGATCAGGTACTTGCCGGCGTTGTCGAGTTCCTGCTCCGCCCCGGGGGTGCGGATGTCGTACGGCGCCTCGTTGCCGGTGTCGGCGAACAGGTGCCAGCTCCGGCCTCCCGGCAGGGCGGGCAGTTCCAGGTCGTGCGACTCCCAGTGCGCGTTCATGGCCACGTACACCACGTCGTCGTCGCCGGTGCCGCAGCGGGCGACCGCCAGCAGCCGGGCGTCGCCGGACCAGTCGGGTTGCCAGGCCCGCTCCCCGTGCCAGCTGATGTCCGGCAGACCGAGGCCGTCGCGCATGCGGCCGGTGGGGTGGACGGTGGCGCGCAGCTCACGGTGGCGCTTGCGGAAGGCGATCATCTCGCGCGTGAACCGCAGCAGGTCGGCGTTCTCGTCGACCTGGTCCCAGTCGAACCAGGAGAGTTCGTTGTCCTGGCAGTAGGTGTTGTTGTTGCCCTGCTGGCTGCGTGCGACCTCGTCCCCGGACAGCAGCATCGGAATGCCCTGGCTGGTGAAGAGGATGGCGAGGGCGTTCTTCATCTGGCGTTCGCGCAGCGCGTTGATCCCCGGGTCGTCGGTCGGCCCCTCGACGCCGCAGTTCCAGCTGGCGTTGTCGTTGCCCCCGTCGTTGTTGCCCTCGCCGTTGGCCTCGTTGTGCTTGTCGTTGTAGGAGACCAGGTCGGCGAGCGAGAACCCGTCGTGCGCGGTCAGGAAGTTGACCGACGCGGAGGTTCCGCGCCCGGAGTAGAGGTCGGGCGAGCCGGCGATGCGGGTGGCGAGTTCCCCGGTCACCCCGGGATCGCCCTTGAGGAAGCTGCGCACGGTGTCGCGGTACTTGCCGTTCCACTCCGCCCAGCGGCCGTACGCCGGGAAGTTGCCGACCTCGTAGAGGCCGCCCGCGTCCCAGGCCTCGGCGATGAGCTTGGTGTGGCGCAGGACGGGGTCGTAGGCGAGGAGTTCCAGCAGCGGCGGGTTGGGCAGCGGGGTGCCGTCCGCGGACCGGCCCAGGATGGCGGCGAGGTCGAAGCGGAAGCCGTCGATGTGGTAGTCGGCGACCCAGTGGCGCAGGCAGTCGAGCACGTAGTTGCGCACGACGGGGTGGTTGCAGTTGACGGTGTTGCCGGTGCCGCTGAAATTGAAGTAGTACCCCTCGGGCGTGAGCATGTAGTACGTGGCGTTGTCGAGCCCCTTGAAGGAGATGGTCGGGCCCTGCTCGTTGCCCTCGGCGGTGTGGTTGAAGACGACGTCGAGGATGACCTCGATGCCGGCGGCGTGCAGGTCCTTGATCAGGGTCCGGAACTCGTCGCCCTGCATCCCGTAGCGTCCGGTGGCCGCGTAGCCGGCCTTGGGCGCGAAGAACGACACGGTGTTGTAGCCCCAGTAGTCGTAGAGCTTCTCGCCCGTCTCCGGGTTGCTCCGCGGGTTGTCGCTCTCGTCGAACTCGAACACCGGCAGCAACTCGATGCAGTTGACCCCGAGTTCTCTCAGGTACGGGATCTTCTCGCGCAGCCCCGCGAAGGTGCCCGGGGCGGTGACCCCCGAGGAGGGGTGTCGGGTGAAGCCGCGCACGTGGGCCTCGTACACGACGAGGTCCTCGGCGGGGATCCGCAGCGGGGTGTCGTCCGCCCAGTCGAAGTCCTGGAGGCAGACCCGCGAGCGGTACTGGTAGCCGCGGCCCCGGTCGGGTTCCACGCCCCACACGTCGCGGCCGGCGATCAGCCGGGCGTAGGGGTCGGAGAGGATCTGGCGGGCGTCGAAGCGGTGCCCGGTGACGGGGTCGTAGGGGCCGTCGGCCCGGTACCCGTACTCGATGTTCTCGTGGTCGAGGCCGAAGACCGTCATGGCGAACACGCTGCCCGTGCGGAACTCCTCCGGGAACTCCAACTCGGCCATCGGCTCGGGCTCGCCGCGCCGGAACAGGACCAGGGTCATGGAGGTGGCCTGGTCGGAGAAGACGGAGAAGCTGACCCCGCCGGGGACCACGTTGGCCCCGAAGGGGAACGGCTTGCCCGCCCGGACGCGGTACCCGCCCACCTCGTGGGTCGGGTACGCGTCGACGCGCAGCACCTGCTCGGACCGGGACTCGGTCATCGCGCGGCCTTCGCCTTGGCCTTGGCCTCGGCGGCCGCGGCCTCGCCGGCCGAGAAGAAGTCGAGGAAGCCGGTGGCCGACATGACGAACCGGACCTCCTCGCTCACCCCGTACAGGGTCACCGCGACGCCGGCGTGCTGCGCCTCGCGGTAGACGACGAGCAGGGTGCGCAGACCCGCGCTGGAGACGTAGTCGACGGCGGTGAGGTCGATGCGCAGTGGCCGGCCCTCGCGGACCAGCGGCAGCAGGGCCTGGAGCAGTGCGCCCGAGGTCTCGCTGTTGATCTCGCCGGTGGCGACGAGCACGGTGGCCGTCTTGTTCCGACGTTCCTTCACACTCAGTGTCATTGTCTTCCCCTCGTGTCGGGGCGCCCCCCGTTGAGCGCTACTTCTGGGTGACGGGCCGGAGCCGTACCTTGACCTTGACCCGTCCCTGGACGTCGGGCAGGCGGACGGTCAGGCCGTCCGCGTCGAAGTCCGTCCACGGCTTCTCGTCGATCTCGACGGACGCGACGGCCACGGATCCCGCGGGGAGCAGGTCGGGCGAGACGCGCAGCACGCGGTCGGGCAGGTTCGTGGGGTCGGGTTGGAAGTGGAAGTCCATCTCCCGACCGTTGACGAGCAGGTTGTTGTAGACGGCGGAGAGGTAGCAGAGTTCCGCCGAGTGGTACATGGACATCGAGTGGCTGCCCTTGAGGCGCTCGGTGCCGAGGAGGTACGGCGTGCCGCCGGCCAGCACGTTGAAGTAGACGGCGCCCTCGTCGTGGTCGAGGAAGAAAGTGTTGTAGAAGGCCTCCGCCTGTCGGGCCTCGCGCCGGTACGCGTCCCCGCCGACGGTGCCGTTCAGGATGAGGTAGGCGAGGATCGCCTGTTCCTGCTGCCACCAGGCCTTGCGGTCGTGCCAGGCGAAACGGTGTGTCTCCTCGTCGCCGGACCTGGTCCGCTCGACCACGTCGTACCAGCCGCCGCGCTGCACGTCGCTGCCGACGGCCGGCATGATGTCGCCGATCCTGCGCGCCAGTTCCTCGTAGGCCGGCTTGGCCTTCAGCGAGTTCATCCGCATCAGGTTCCAGGCGATCTTGAGGTTGTGACCGACGACGGCGCGGTTCTGCTGCCAGCTGTGCTCCGTGTCGGCCGACCAGTCGCGGTGGAAGCGCTCCTGGACGAACGGGCTGTTCTTGTAGTCCGGGAAGCGGTCCGCGATGGTGTCGAAGGTGTACTCCAGGAAGTCGGCGTACTTCTGCTCGCCGGTCGCCAGGTACAGGTTGATCAGGTAGGCGGGCGCGTGGTCGCCGACCGAGTTCCAGTTCTTGCGCTCCGCGTTCTCCCCCAACGACTCGTGGTCGGCGCTGAAGAGGATCGGGTCGATGTGCGAGTAGTAGCCGCCCTGCTCCGGGTCGTGGAAGAACTTGTCGAAGAGCCGGATGGTGGCGTCGGCGTCGTTCTTGATCCGGACGTCGCCGGTTATCCGGTAGGTCTGGATCGGGCCGGCCAGGGCGTAGATCTGCTCGTACATCGGGATCGCGTCGTAGTCGTCGGAGAACTCCGAGGTGAACAGCTTGCGTTCGCTGTCCCCGTCCACGCTGATGCCGTGGTACCAGAAGACCACGTCCTCCTCGCTGTCCACGACCCGCATGTGCTTGCGCAGGTACTCGGTGCCTCGCTCGGCGACCTCCAGGTACTCGTCCTTGCCGGTCAGCAGGTAGGCCGAGGCCATGCCGTAGACCAGGCGGGAGATCGTGTCGGTCTCCTGGACATGACTGGCCGTCTTGTCCCCGCCGAGGCGGATCTCGGTGCGGTACTCGGTGAAGTCCACCGGCCCGTCGCCGAACTGCGCGCGCCGGTAGAAGGTGGCCAGCGACTCGATCTGCTTGATCCACCAGCTCGGCTCCTCGAACCGGTAGTCCTCCGCGCCGCGTCCGAGGAACACCAGCCGCTTGGCGTCGAACCGGCCTCCGTGCTCGGGGTAGTGGATGCCGTAGACGTAGAGGAAGCGGCCGGGCGAGAGCATCTCGTCGAGGTGCCCGGAGGCGTCGACGTAGGGCTCGTCGAGGTTGCGGACCAGTTCGGCGCTCGGGTCGCCGGCCAGCGACACCTCGAAGGCGCGGCCGTCCGCGGTCTTCAGGCCGAGCAGCCGGGTTCCGGAGTCGAAGCGGCTGACGTAACCGGCGATGGTGTCGGAGAAGGAGAAGCTCACGGCATCCGCCATGTCATGCACCGTCCGTTTCGTTGAAGGGCCCACCGGGCTGTCGCGGCGTGCCGTGCTCGTCCTCGTATCCCTGGCTGACCTCGACGATCACCCCGTCGGGGTCGCGGACCCACACGGTCCGCCAGCCGTGGATGAAGTCGTCGAAGTCCATTGGTCCCAGGGTCACTTCGGCCGCGTCCCCCAGCTCCGCCAGGAACGCGTCCACGTCGTCGGTCTGGAAGGCCAGGTGACGCAGCCGCCCGGGCGCCTGGGGCCCGTCGTCGTGGGCGGGGATCGCCGGCTCCGTGCCGGCCGCGAAGAGTTCCAGGTACGCGTCCCCCTGGCGCAGGAAGACGATCGTCGACTCTCCGAGGTCGACCACGCGGGCCCGCCGGAAGCCGAAGTACCGGGTGTAGAACTCCTCGGTGGCCTTCTGGTCGGCGCAGTTGAGGCCGACGTGCGACCAGACCACGGCCGCCATCAGTCGGCGCCCCGGCCGCGGCCGGCCGCGATCAGCTCGATGATCCGCCGGGCGAAGAGGTGGTGGTGGGCGCCGGTGCGGCCGGTGACCAGGTCGCCGTCGACGACCACGTCCTCGTCCACGTACTGGGCGCCCATGTTCCGGACGTCACCGACGAGGTTGTTGTGGCAGACGACCTTGCGACCGCGGATCTTGTCCGGGATCGAGGCGGCCAGCCACATGCCGTGGCAGATGATCCCCTTGAGGACCGTCGGTTCCTCGAAGGCCCTGCGCAGCAGCTCCGTCGCCGGCGCGAGCACGTCCACGTCCTCGGTGTAGCGCAGCCGGTCGGCCACCATGCCCGAGGGCACGATGATCGCCGCGTACCGGCGCAGTTCCTCGTCGGTCAGCCCCTCCAGGGAGCGGTCGGCGGTGAACGGCGCCCGGTACTCGTGCCCGGTGAAGGTGAGGGAGTCGTTGCCCCACAGCCGGGTCAGGAAGTCGACCTCGGCGCCCTCCTCGGCGAAGCGGTGTCGGTAGTAGAAGATCTCCGGTTCGTAGAAGTCGCTCTCGACCAGGACCGCGATCCGGGTCCCTGACAGCGCTCCCTCGCGCGGTACGGCGTCAGGCACGGGACTCTCCCTTGAGGAAGTCCGCCGCGCGCTCGGCGATCATCGCGATGGCGGTGTGGCAGTTGCCCGACGGGACGGCGGGCATCACGCTCGCGTCGACGACGCGCAGGTTGCGCACGCCGTGCACCCGCAGCTCGGGGTCGACGACGGAGAGGTCGTCGATGCCCATGCGGCAGGAGCCGGCCTGGTGGTGGTAGCTCTCGGACTTCCGCTTCACGAAGGTCCGCAGGTCCTCGTCGCTCACGAAGCCGGGACCGGGCTGGAGTTCCTGCTTGTACCAGGGCGAGAAGGCGGAGGTCGCGAAGAGCTCCCGGGCGATCTTGACGCCCTGCACCATCCGCTCCAGGTCCCAGCGGTCGCCCAGGTAGTTCGGGTTGATCAGCGGGTGGGCCAGCGGGTCGGCGCTCGCCAGCCTGATCCAGCCGCGCGAGACGGGGCGTACGACGCCCGGCAGGATGCTGACCGTGTTCGGGTGGTCCTGACCGACGATCACGTCGAACGGCACGTGGACGAAGGCGATCTGCAGGTCGGGGGCGGGCAGGCCGGGCCGCGAGGACAGGAACAGAGCGCTCTCGGAGAGGTTTTGTGTCGGCGCCGGGAGCGGCTGGGTGACCTCGGCCATCAGCCCGGTCAGCACGTGGTTGTGGAAGTTCTCCCCGACGCCGGGCAGGGCCGCGGTGACCTCGATGCCGTGGGCGCGCAGTTGCTCCGGGTGCCCGATGCCGGAGAGCAGCAGCAGTTTCGGGGACTCGATGGCCCCCGCCGCCACGACGACCTCCCGGCGGGCGCGTGCGGTGTGTGTCCCGGGCGAGCCCGAGTCGCCGTGGCCGTCGCGGACGGTGCGGCCGGGGAACTCCGCGGGCGGGGCGAGGCGGGTGTACTCCACGCCCGTGCAGGTGTTCCCGTCGAACAGCAGCCGGGTGCTCTGCGCGTGGGTGCGCAGGGTCAGGTTGGGGCGGTCGAGCGCCGGTTCGAGGTAGGCGGCGAGGGCGCCCTGCCGGCGGCCGTCGGCCACGTCGATGTGGTGCCAGCCGGTGCCGAACAGTCCGCGCCGGGGGCCGTCGGTGTTGAAGTCGGCGATCTCCTCGTGGCCGAGTTCCACGGCCGCGTCGATGAAGGCGCGGGAGGTCGGGTTCGGGTGGTGCCGGCCGGCGTGCGTGATCCGCTGGGGGCCCCGGGTGCCGGTGGTCGCCGCGGTGGCGTCCTCCTGTCCCTCCAGCCGGGCGAACCAGGGCAGTACGTCCTCGTACGACCAGCCGGCCGCGCCCTGGTAGGCCCAGTTGTCGAAGTCCGAGGCGTGGCCCCGGACGTGCATCATGATGTAGAGGTTGCTGCTGCCGCCGGGGGCCTTGCCGCGGGGTTCGTAGGTGCGCCGGCCGTCGAGGCCGGGCTGCGGGACGCTGGTGTACCCCCAGTCGAGGGGTCCGCCGAGCAGCTTGTACCAGGAGGAGGGGTCGTCCACCTCGGGCGGGATGCGCGGGCCTCCGGCCTCCAGGACGAGGACGGTGACGTCGGGGTCCTCGGAGAGCCGGTTGGCGAGCACGCTGCCGGCGGTGCCGGCGCCGACCACGATGTAGTCGTATGCGTCCACGGTCATCGCGGGGCCCCCTCAGTCCCGGCTCAGGACTTGGAAGGGGACCGTGTCGTGGTGGTTCGCCATGTAGGCGATCTTTCCGTCCACGATCCGGAAGAAGTTCATGACCTCGGCCTCGATGGCCCCGCCGTTCGCCGCGACGGCGGTCAGGTGGGACACGGCCGCGGCCTTCTCCCCGTCGACGAGGAAGTGCACGGGCTCGTTCCGGAAGACCCGGTACATCGTCCCCATGCCCTTCATCATCGAGCGCAGGGTCTCCAGGCCCTCGATGTGGCCGGCGAGCTGCTCGTCCATGACCTGGTCGTCGGCGAACAGGTCGCACCAGCGGTCCCAGTCACCGGCATTGGCGTACTCGTAGTACTTCCGAAGGATCTCGGTCGAGCTCTCTCGTGCGTCCGACGCGCTCATCGCGCTCCTCCCCTATCGGTCCCTGCGGGTTCCGTCCGGTGCGAACGGCGCCCAGAACTGGCTGAACGCGGAAGCCGTGTCGCCGAAGAGCCCGTCGCGGCCCTCGACGATCCGGCCGTCGCGCCACCGCATGAAGTGAAAGACCGGGTAGTCCATCCGCTCGTACGGGGACGTGCTCGCCGGGTCCGCGCCGTCCCGCAGGGCGACGTTGCGGCACACGTCGGCGCTGCAGTCCTCGCCGACGAGCACCGCCTGGACGTCCATCCGGAAGGTGCCGCCGGTGAGCTTGTGGGTCTGCCCCATCAGCTCCAGGAAGGCGTCGAGGCTCTCGTACCAGCCGGCCAGCGGGTGGTTGCCCGGCACCAGCCAGCGCAGGTCCTCGGAGTAGTACTCCAGGACGCGCGCCCGGTCCCCGGAGCCCAGGGCCCGGTAGGCCGCCTCGACCCGCTCCCGTGTCACTTCGGTCATCGCCGCTCCTCCTCGCGGTCGCCGGCGCTCACAGGGCGCCGGAACCGGGCATCGGCGCCAGCTCGTTGACGGTGTACTGCTTGATCAGCGGCCCGTCCGGGCCGGCCACCAGGGTCCAGGTCTGGTCGGCGTCGAAGCCGAGCCACTGGCTGCGGGCGGCCGGCGGGTCCCAGATCTTGGCCTGCCAGTTCACGAGGACCCGGACGATGGCCCGGTCGCCCTCGATGACGGGCTCGACCTTCGTGACGGTGTGGACCTCGTCGAAGAACCGGTGGGTGACGGCCGCGTACCAGCGGCCGAAGCCCTCGTGCCCGAGGAAGGTGTCCTCGGGCACCTTGAACTCCAGGTCCTCCGTGACGAGGGCGAGCACCCGGGCCGGCGGAAGGTGCTGGTCCAGTGCCACGTACCAGTCCTCGATGAAGCTGCGGATCGCGTCCTCGGTCAGCCGTTCGGCGGGCATGCGGTCTCCTCCTGTCCGTGCCGGTGAGGTGGTGCGGGACTCAGATGAGGTGGTGCGGGGACTCAGATCTGGATGTCGACGAGGTACGGGCCGGGGTGGGCCAGCATCCTGGTGACGGCGGTGACCGCCTCGTCCGGCTTCTCCACCCGCGTCCCGTCCGCGCCGAGGGCCCGCGCCAGGCCGGCGAAGTCGATCTCGGGGTGGGAGAGGTCGAAGGAGCCCGGGAAGGCGTGCTCGGCGATGTCCCGCTCCTGCCAGTACCGGGTGATGTTGTCGTCGAGCAGCCGGTACTTGCGGTTGTTGCAGACCACGAACTTGGCGTCGATCCCGTGCCGGACGGCGGTCCACAGCGCCTGGTACGTGTACATCGAGCCGCCGTCCCCGGCGAAGCCGACGACGAGCCGGTCCGGGCGGGCCAGCTTGGCCCCGACCGCCCCCGGGAGGCCCACCCCGAGCGAACCGCCCCGGGTGAGGTGGTAGTCGCCCGGCCGCTCCGCCGGCAGGTACCTCGTGACCAGCGGCGAGGTGGTCAGCGCCTCGTCGAAGACGATGAGGTCGCCCCCGGTCCGCTCGGCGAGGGTCCGCAGGAAGACGGCCATCGGCGTGCCGTCGTCGTCGCTCCGCCCGCCGTCGAGGGCGGCGCGGGCCCGCTCGCGGGCCCGCGCGTCCAGCCGGGCCGCCGCGGCGGCGCGCTGCCGGGTGGTCTGCCGCTGTCGCAGTACGCCCGCCAGCGCGCGCAGCGCCTCCTTGGGGTCGGCGGCGAGGCCGAGGTCCACCGGGTGGTTCTTGGCGATCTCGTAGGCGTCGAGGTCGATGTGCACGACCTTCGCGCCCGCCCGGAAGGGGCTCTCCAGCTCGGGGAACACCTCCGGGAAGACATAGGTGCCGACGATCAGCACCCCGTCCGCGCCGCCGATCAGCTCCTTGCTGTGCGGGCCGAACATGTGGCCGGTCTGGCCGCGGCGCAGCGGGTGGGAGGCCGCGATGTTCACCTCGGAGGAGTCGACCTCGTACACGTCGGCGCCCAACAGCTCGGCCACCGCCACGAGTTCGGCCTGCGCCCCGGAGAGGGCCACCCCGTCCCCGATCAGGACGACCGGCCGCTCGGCGGCGGCGAGGAGTTCGGCCGCCCGCCCCACCGAGGCCGGTGAGGGCGCCACGTCGGTGAGCGGCACCGAAGTGGGCAACACGGGCTCGGAGTTGAGCTCGTCCAGCACGTCCATGGGCAGGGCCACGAACACCGGTCCGCGCGGCGGGGTCAGGGCGATCTTGACGGCCCGTCGTACGGTGCGCAGCACGGACCGCGGGTCGGTGACCCGGGTCGCGTACTTGGTGACCGGCCTCGCCATCGCCACCAGGTCGCAGGCCATCTGCGCGTCCATGGCGTCGTAGCGGACCCCGGCGTCACCGGCGACGACGACGAGCGGGGTGTGGCCGCGCAGCGACTGGTACAGCATGCCGATGCCGTTGCCCAGACCCACGCCGGAGTGCAGCTGGAGCAGCGCCGCACCGCCGGTGGCGCGGGCGTAGCCGTCGGCGATGCCGGCCGCCACGGTCTCCTGGAGGGCGAGGACGTAGTGGAAGTCCGCCGCCGCGTCGACCGCGTCGAGGAACCCCTGTTCCACCGTCCCCGGATTTCCGAACATCACGTGCAGACCGTCGGCCTTGAACTGCTCGATCAGCCTTTCCCGTCCGGGAGTGGCTTCCATGAATTCCCCCTACCACCCGTAACGGGTGAGACCGTCCTCCAGCACTTCCACGATCTTCTGCCCCGTCAAATAGGAATCGGGGGTGGAACGACCCGTCACGAACGGGTAGTCGACGATCACCGACAGGGGGTGGCCGAAATTCCCGTGGTACGCGCCGTTCGGACCGGTGGCATCGCGCAGGATGTATTCGAGCGGGTACGGCGGCGGCCCCATGTTGAAGTCGGTGCCGAGGAATCCGGTGCCGTCCTTGTAGTCGTATTCCTTGCAGTGGCCGGTCACGTGCTTGCCCCGGATGATGCTCTCGCGGTCGCCCCAGTCGCGGGCGAAGGCCAGGCAGGCGACCCCGTAGCACTCGGCGGCCACGACCTTGCCGGCGTTCTTGAAGGCCAGGATCAGGGCGTGTACGCGTTCGTTGTTGGCGAGGTCCGCGATCGGCCCGCTGCCTCCCACCACGAGGATCGCGTCGAATCCGGCGATCTCCTCCTGGAGTCGGTCCAGATCGCGGTGGTACTGCTCCAGCCGGGGCAGGTAGTCCGCGTCGCTGGTGTACGGGCGCTCGGGGGCCCAGGCCTCGATGTCGATCGGCGAGTCCAGTCGGCTCGACTGCTCGAACTCGCGGCCGAGCCGGGCGTTCTCCTCGGTGGTCACCGAACGGCCCAGCGGTGGGTCGACGTAGTGCGCGTCGAGGCTCGGCGGGAGGGCGTGCGCCCGCTTTCCGGTGGGTGTGGCGAATACGACTTCGTAGCCCCGCTCGTCGAACTTCGATACGGGCCCGATCAATTCCTCGGCCCAGTAACCGTGTTCGGAGACAATGACCAGAATCTTTCTGCTCACGGATTCCTCCAGGCGCCGCCTGTTGTCGTTGGCGTCCCCCACACTGCTTCCGCCCGGGGCCTGCGTCAAAGCGCCCGTGTGCGACTTCGTGAGGTAGAAGGGCAGCCCGGCCCGACACCTCACGTAGTCATCTCGCGAGGTCATGAAGTAGCCCCGACACTTCATGACCTCGGCCGAATCGGTGAACCATTCCCGAAGGCCCGACTTATGGTCTGGACGCGCCGTGAATCACTGGCGCGATGAGCGGCACCACAACCGCACGCGATCGGGACGAGCGCGCGAGGAGAGGGACGGGGACGATGACCATGGACCTGTTGTGCACACACGTCGACCGGATACGTCCGGTGAAACCCGGCACCGAGGGCTGCGAGGAGTGCCTGGTCCTGGGGGACGGCTGGGTGCACCTGCGGATGTGCCTCAGCTGCGGGCACGTGGGCTGCTGCGACTCCTCGAAGAACCGTCACGCCACCCGGCACTACCGCACCACGGAGCACCCCATCGCGGCCTCCCACGAGCCCGGTGAGGACTGGGCCTGGTGCTACGCGGACCAGCTGATGCTGGACCCGGCGTGAGCGCGGCCCGGGAGGGGGCCCGCGTCGCCCCCGCGGGGAGCGGCACCGCCGCCGAACGCACCGAGAACCGCAAGCCCGTCATCCTGGCCGTGGACGACGACCCGCAGGTCCTGCGCGCCGTCCGTCGGGACCTGCGCAGCGCCTACGGCGACCGGTACCGGGTGCTCGGCGCCTCCTCCGCCGCCGACGCGTTGAAGATCCTGGACTCCCTCGACGAACGCGGTCACGACCCGGCGCTCTTCCTCGTCGACCAGCGGATGCCGGACGTCACGGGGGTCGAGTTCCTGTTGGAGGCGGTCAGCCGCTTCCCCGACGCCCGCCGGGTCCTGCTGACGGCGTACGCGGAGACCGACGCGGCGATCACCGCCATCAACCGGGTCCGGCTGGACTACTACCTGCTCAAGCCGTGGGACCCGCCCCACGAGCGGCTCTTCCCCGTCCTGGACGACCTGCTCTCGGACTGGCTCGCCAACTACCGGCCCGCGTACGACGGGATCATCGTCGCCGGCCACCTGGTCTCCCCCGGCACGCACGCCGTCCGGGACTTCTTCACCCGCAACGGGCAGCCGTTCCGCTTCCTGAACGTGGAGCGGGACCCCGAGGCGCTGACCGTGATCGCCTCCGCGCACGCCGACGCGGCGCTCCCCCTGGTCCGGTTCCCGGACGGGACGGTGCTCTCCGCTCCGACCGACACCCAACTCGCCCAGCGGCTGGGCCTGGCCACCACCGCCTCCCGCCCGCACTACGAGTGCGTGATCGTCGGCGCGGGCCCGGCGGGGCTGGCGGCCGGGGTCTACTCGGCGTCCGAGGGCCTGTCCACCCTGATGCTGGACTCCCGTGCCCCGGGCGGCCAGGCGGGCACCTCCAGCCTGATCGAGAACTACCTGGGTTTCCCCTCGGGCCTCTCGGGCGGGGACCTGACCCGCCGGGCGACCATCCAGGCCTCGCGCTTCGGCGCCGAGATCCTGCACCCGGTGGAGGTGGTCTCGCTGACCCGGGACGACCCGGCGAAGATCCTGACCCTGGCGGACGGCACGGAGATCAGCGCGGAGACGGTGCTGCTCGCGACCGGGGTCTCGTACAACCGGCTCCAGGCCCCCGGCGCGGACCGTTTCGAGGGCGCCGGTCTGTACTACGGAGCGGCGACCACGGAGAGTTCGGCCTGCATCTCGCAGCACGTGTTCATCGTGGGCGGCGCGAACTCGGCCGGGCAGGCGGCGGTGCACTTCGCCAAGTACGCGGCCCGGGTGACGATCCTGGTCCGGGCGGCCTCGCTGGACGACAGCATGTCCCGCTACCTGATCGACGAGATCGAGCGGACCCCCAACATCGAGGTCCGGGTGCGGACGACGGTGGTCTCGCTGGACGGTGACGAGCACCTGGAGCGGCTGACGCTGCACGACGCGGAGACCGGCGAGGACAAGGAGGTGCCAGCCCGTTTCATGTTCACCTTCATCGGCGCCCGCCCGCACACGGACTGGCTGGCGGGGGTGGTGGAGCGCGACGAGTACGGCTTCGTCCTGACCGGTTCCGACCTGATCGCCAACGGCGGGGAGCTCCCGCAGGAGTGGAGCCTGGAACGCGCGCCCTACCCCCTGGAGACGAGCGTGCCGGGGGTCTTCGCGGCGGGCGACGTGCGCGCCCACTCCGTCAAGCGGGTCGCCTCGGGGGTGGGCGAGGGGGCGATGGCGGTCTCCCTGATCCACCGCTACCGCTCGATGGGCTGAGAGCGAACACGGCCTCCGTTGCCCGCCGGACGCTTGCGATCAAGCGGGCAACGGATGCAACGTTGATTACATGATTACAGCCGAGCAACAGACACAGCTCCGCACCTGGTTCTCTGACCGCCTGCCGGTGGACGTCTACGCGTCGCTGGTGTCGGTCACCGTCGACCGCGAGGAGATCACGGTCATCGGGACCGCGCCGGCGAACGAATCGGCCGCGGACTTCCGCGAACGCACCCGCGAGCAGCGCGTCGAGGTCGCCCGCGAGGCGGAGGAGCTCTACCGCCGCAAGGTCGCCTGGGGCGTCCGCTCCGGCGCGGAGACCACCGTCTTCACCCACCTCGCGGTGCCCGTGATGACCCGGCTCCGCCAGAGCGAACGCCAGGTCCTCGACACCCTGGTGGCCGGCGGCGTCGCGCGCAGCCGGGCCGACGCCCTCGCCTGGTGCGTACGCCTGGTCGAGCGCAACACCGACGCGTGGCTCACCGAGCTCCGCGACTCCCTCGACAAGGTCCGACAGGTCCGCTCCCAGGGCCCCGACCTCGACGCGGACACGGACTCCAACATCAAGAAGTCCGGGTCCGAATAGCCGAAAACGTCGCCGGGAACGCAAGATCGCGGAAGGCTGGCCGGGACCACCTGAACCCAGGGAGAGGCACGCACACCATGACCACCACCGTCGAATACATCCGCTACCGGATCGCCCCGGGCGATCAGCAGGAGTTCGAGGCGGCGTACGCCCGGGCCGCCGAGTCGCTCGCCGCCTCGCCCGAGTGCATCGACTACGAGCTGGCCCACAGCGAGGAGGAGGCCGAGCGCTACATCCTCCGCATCCGCTGGACCTCGGTCGCGGACCACCTGGAGGGCTTCCGCAAGGGCGAGCAGTTCCCGGCGTTCTTCAGCGCGATCCGCCCGTACGTGAGCAACATCGAGGAAATGAAGCACTACCGGGTGACCGACGTGGTCGGCCCGGGGAAGGCCGCCTCCCGGTCATGAGCGCCTCGCCCGACACCACCCCCACCATCTACGAGTGGATGGGCGGCGAGGAGGCGATGAACCGCCTCGCCGACACCTTCTACGGACACGCGCTGCGCGACGAGATCCTCGCCCCGGTCTTCGCCGGCATGGACGCGGAGCATCCCCGGCACGTCGCCGTCTGGCTGTCGGAGGTCTTCGGCGGCCCGAGGGACTACACCGCCCACCACGGCGGCCACCGGCACATGGCCACCAAGCACCTGGGCCGAGGCATCACCGAGAAGCAGCGCCGCCGCTGGGTGGACCTGCTGCTCGACACCGCCGACGAGGTCAAGCTCCCGACGGACCCCGAGTTCCGGGCGGTCTTCGTCTACTACATCGAATGGGGGACCCGGATGGCGCTGATCTACTCGGGCGCCAATCCCCCGCCGGTCGACGCGGCCGACATCCCGGTCTGGTCCTGGGGCCAGACCCCGCCGTGGGTCCCCAAGCCGCCCAAGACCCCGTGACCCGGTGGGGGCCCCGGCCCCCACCTTCCCGCCCCGCCGGTTCAGTCCCGCCGGTTCAGTCCCGCCGAGGGCCGCGGCGCGGCGGCCGGGGCGAGTCCCCGCCATCCGCCGCCGGCCCGTCCGCCAGCAACACGGCCAGCGGGGTCGGCGGTCCCTCGTCGTCCCGCGCCCAGAAGTCCGCGGCCTCCTCCAGGATCTCCCGCAGGGTCTCCCAGTCACCCGGTCGGGCCCGCTCGTACCCGCGCCAGGAGGTCACCGCGAGCAGCCGTCCCGGCGCCGCCGGCAGCCACGACAGGTCGATCAGCGCGTCCGCCAGAGCGTCCCAGTTGCCGCCGAACCACTCGGGGACCCGCAGCGTCTCGCCGAGGCGCCGCATCAGCTCGGCCTTGCTCCGCACCCCGTCCAGGTCCAGGTCCAGGGTCGTCCACCCCGCCTTCCTCGCGGCGGCGAGTGCCGGGCCCAGCGGCTGCGCTTCGAGGGTCATCGGAGAACCGCCTTGAAGGTCTCGTAGTGGTCGTCCGTGTAGAAGAACTCCCCGCCCTCGCCCGTCACGATCCGCCGGGCCCCGCGGTCGCGCGCCCCCGGTGTCGTCACGGTGAACTCGTGGTAGTGACCGCGCTTCTGCCGGGGCAGTGCCTTCTCGAAGTTCCCGAAGACGGTCCCGTCCTGCCGGTACGGGTACGGCCCGCCCTTGTCGATCAGCGCCAGCACGTCACGCGCCTGCCGCGGCAGCGCGTCCGCGCGTACCGTGGCCATCCCCTTCGCCCACTTCGGCACGGCGGCGTCGCCCCCGATGGGGGCGGAAGCCGAGCCGGAGGCAGGCGTGGCGGCGGTGGGCGCGGGATTCTTCGCGCCGCAGCCCGCCGCACCGACCAGCGCGACACAGAGGAACAGCGCCCCCAGCACACGCAGCAACGATCGGGGCACGTTCCGAAAGATCATGCACCGATCGTGCCAAATATCCGATTCGCTCGCGAATCGCCCGGTGGCCTCAGAGCGCGGCCATCTTGGTGTAGGGACTCAGGATTCGTTTCTGGACCGACCCGAAGTCGACGAGAACGGCGATCCCCTCCTCGATACCGACGACACGGCCGAGACCGTGTTCGTCGTGAGTAACCCGGTCGCCCACGTTGAAGTGCCGCAAGGGCGCTTCCACAGGGGCCTTGAACGGGCTGGACGGCAAATGGCGGCGAGGTACTGCTGACTTTGTCATTGAACCCAGTATGCGCCCCACAGGCCGCCTCACGGTCCGCCGTTCGGATCTCAATTCCGGCACCATCCGCACCACCGACCCCCGACGGGGCCCGGTCAGTCGTCCGGGTCGGCCCGCTCCAGCGCCGGCCGCAGCCCCGGCGCGGATTCGGTGAGCAGGTAGTCGGCCACCGCCGTGTCCGTGACGAGGCTGGTCACCAGGCCCGACCGGAGCACGGCCCCGATCGCGGAGGCCTTGCGCAGCCCGCCCGCGATGGCCACGACCTCGGGGATCCGGCGCAGTCGGTCCGCCTCGACGGTGATGCACCGTTCGCCCAGGTCCCGTCCGACCCGACGACCCTCGGCGTCGAACAGATGCGCGGACATCTCGGCGGCGACGCCCAAGGAGGCGTAGTGCTCCCGTTCCTCGTCCGTCAGCATGTCGTGGACCGTGGAGATGCCCGTCTCCCAGGAACCGATGGAGACGGCCGCGACGGTCACCTTGTCGAAGTACTCGAAGGCGCGCGCGATGCCCGTCTGACCGCGCAGCGCGGCGGCCGTCGCCGGGTCGGGCAGCAGCATGGGGGCGTAGATGGGGTGCGCGTCGCCGCCGGAGACCTGCGCGGCCCTGCGTACGGCCTCCACGGAGCCGCGCTCGGCGGTCCCCGCGTCGTACACGCCGGTCAGCTGGACCACCGTGCAGGGAGGCAGGCGGTGCAGGGAGGCGGCCATGTGAATGGTCGACCTGCCCCACGCCAGACCCAGTACGTCGCCCTCGTTGACGAGCTCGCCTAGGAGGTCGGCCGCGACCGCGCCGAGGTTCTCCGGGTCGGGAGCGTCCTCGGTCGCGTCGGCCGGCGACTCCACGACGACCGCGTGGCGCAACCCGTACCGGGCCCGGAGCGCGTCCGACCGCTCCGCGTCCAGCTCGGCCGGGACCCGGATCTCGATGCGCACGAGATCGCGTTCCAGCGCCGTCTCCAGGACCCGGGCCACCTTGAAGCGGCTCACGCCGAACTCCTCGGCGATCTGGATCTTGGACTTTCCCTCCAGGTAGAAGCGGCGCGCCATGGCCGCCGCCTGCACCAGCTCCGCGGGTCCCATCCGCAGGGCTGACCGTCCCGCCGACATTGCAGACACCGCGTTCTCCTCACTGCTGCTGTTCACACTCTCGTGTTCACACTCTCGACTCGCCGTTCATCCTGTCAGATCCGACGGCCGTTGATCAGCCTGGACAGCCCCCGTTCACCAAGCTGTTCACCAAGCCTTGTCTCAGTGGTCGCAACCCCAGGGCGCGGCGGCGATGGCCGCACTCGCCTGCTCACGCAGCGTCCGCACGGCGGCGGCCGGGTCGACCGCGCCGTAGACCGCGCTCCCGGCGACGAACACGTCCGCGCCCGCCTCGGCGACCCGCTCGATCGTCGAGGCCGACACCCCGCCGTCGACCTGGAGCCAGAGCTCCAGCCCGTGCTTGGCGATCAGCTCCCGGGTACGCCGGATCTTGGGCAGCATGATGTCGAGGAAGGCCTGTCCGCCGAAGCCGGGCTCCACCGTCATGATCAGCACCATGTCCAGCTCGGGGAGCAGGTCCTCGTACTGTTCGATCGGCGTGGCCGGCTTGAGCGCCATCGACGCCCGCGCCCCCTTGGCCCGGATCTCCCGCGCGAGGCGCACCGGCGCGGCGGCGGCCTCGGCGTGGAAGGTGACCGATCCCGCGCCGGCCTCCACGTACTGCGGCGCCCAGCGGTCGGGGTCCTCGATCATGAGGTGCAGGTCGAGCGGGATGTCCGAGGCCCGGCTCAGGGACTCCACGATCGGCATGCCGAGGGTGAGGTTCGGGACGAAATGGTTGTCCATGACGTCGACGTGCAGCCAGTCGGCGCCCTCGACGGCCCTGGCCTCTTCGGCGAGCCGGGAGAAGTCGGCGGACAGGATGCTGGGATTGATCTGAACGGCCATGCCCCAAGGTTGCCATGCCCCCGCCCGGTTCCGGCCATGACCCCGGAAGTCTCCGTACGGTGCGGGACGCGCGGGTGATCATGGGCCTCGCCCCACTCGCCCCTCGTCACCACCCCCGGCACGACCGCTCCGCGCGCACCGCCGCCGCAGAGGGATCCCGCCACCGCCCCACCGCGCCGCCCCCCTCGGCCGGGGGCGGCGGGCCGGCCCTCAGGCCGTGCGGCGCAGCAGCGCCAGGTACATGGCGTCCGTACCGTGCAGATGCGGCCAGAGCTGGACGTCGGGGCCGTCCCCCAGGGCCGGAACGCCGCCCATGTAGGGCCTGGCGTCGATGAGTTCGGCGGAGACGGGCGACGCGCCGGCGCCGCGCCCCTTCAGGACGTCGTCCACCACCACCCGGGTCTCCGCCAGGTGCGGGGAGCAGGTCGCGTAGCCGACGATGCCGCCGACGCGGACCGCCGAGAGCGCCTCCCGGAGCAGACCGCGCTGGAGCGGCGCGAAGCCGTCCAGGTCCTCGGGGCGTCGCCGCCAGCGGGCCTCGGGGCGTCTCCGCAGGGCGCCCAGGCCGGAGCAGGGCACGTCCATCAGGACCCGGTCGAAGGAGCCCGGCAGCCACGGCGGGCGGGTGCCGTCGGCGGCGATGACCTGGTACGGACCGGGGTTGCCGGCCAGCGCGTTCTCCACCAGGCGTGCCCGGTGCGGCTGCTTCTCGGAGGCCAGCAGGAACGCGCCCCGCCGTGCGGCGAGCGCCGCCAGCAGGGCCGCCTTGCCGCCGGGGCCGGCGCAGCCGTCCAGCCACCGGGCGTCGCGGCCCTCGATCGGAGCCGCCGCCAGGGCCATCGCCACCAGCTGGCTGCCCTCGTCCTGCACGCCGGCCCGCCCGTCGCGCACCGCCTCCAGCGCGCCCGGCTCGCCGCCCTCGGCCATCCGCACGGCGTACGGCGACCAGCGCCCGGGCAGCGCCGAGTCCTCGCCCACCGCTTCCAACAGCTCCTCGGTGGTGGACCTCCCGGGCCGCGCCACCAGGGTGACCTCGGGCCGCTCGTTGTCGGCCTCCAGGAGGTCCTCGATGCCCGCGCGGCCCCCGCCGAGGGCGTCCCACAGCGCGCTGACGACCCAGCGCGGGTGCGAGTGGTACACCGCCAGGTGCTGTTCCGCGTCGTCCTCGTAGGGCGGGGCGACCTTCTCCAGCCAGCCGTCCAGGTCGTGCGCGGCGATCTTGCGCAGGACGGCGTTCACGAACTTGGCGCGTCCGTCGCCGAGCACCACCCGCGCCAGTTCCACGCTCGCGGAGACCGCCGCGTGCGTCGGGATCCGGGTCCCCAGCAGTTGGTGGGCGCCGAGCGAGAGCACGTCCAGCACCGGCGGGTCCACCTCCCGCAGCGGTCGGTCGATGCAGGCCTTGATGACCGCGTCGTACGTCCCCTGGCGGCGCAGCGTCCCGTACACCAGCTCGGTGGCCAGCGCCGCGTCGCGCGCCTGGAAGTTCTCGTCCTGGCGGGCCTTGCGCAGCAGCGGCGGGAGCACGAGGTTGGCGTACGCGTCCCGCTCCCCCACCGCCCGCAGCGCCTCGAAGGCCAGCATCCGCACGGGGTCCTTCTGCGGACGCCGGTACGGCTTGCCCGGCTTGCCGCCCTGGGCCCCGGACGGCTTGCCTCCCCCGGTGGCGGCGGGTCGACGACGAGGCTGGCGAGGCTGTTCGCTCACGTGAAAGGTGCTCCGGATGTACGAGGTGCTACGGGTCTGCGGGGGTGGGGGACGACGGAGATCAGCCTACGTCGACTCCACCGAGGCGCTCGCCGGGCGCGATCCGCACCCCGCGCGCCCAGTCGGCGCCCTTCATCGGCTTCTTGCCCTGCGGCTGCACCCAGAGCAGCTCCACGGCGTGCGAACCGGTGCCGACGTACACGTTGTTCTTGGCCGGGGCGAGCACCCCGGGCTCCAGGTCCGTGCGGTCGGGCACCAGGCCGACCGAGATCAGCTTGAGTCGCTCGCCGCGGAAGACGGTCCACGCCCCGGGGGCGGGCGTGCAGCCGCGCACCACCCGGTCGGCGCGGAGCGCCGGGGCCTTCCAGTCGATCCGGGCGTCCTCCACCGTGATCTTGGGCGCGTGCGAGATCCCGTCGGCCGGCTGCTCGACGGCGCGCAGCGTCCCGTCCTCGATCCCGTCCATGGTGGCCGCCAGCAGACCGGCCCCGGCGAAGGCGAGTCGGGTCAGCAGGTCGCCGCTGGTGTCGGTCGGCCGGACCTCCTCGGTGAGGATCCCGTAGACCGGGCCGGAGTCGAGACCTTCCTCGATCTGGAAGGTGGACGCGCCGGTGACCTGGTCCCCCGCCATGATCGACTGCTGTACGGGGGCCGCGCCGCGCCAGGCGGGAAGCAGCGAGAAGTGCAGGTTGACCCACCCGCGCCGGGGGATCTCCAGCGCGCTCTTGGGCAGCAGCGCCCCGTAGGCGACGACCGGGCAGCAGTCGGGGTCGATCTCGCGCAGCCGGGCCTGGAACTCGGGGTCGCGGGGCCGGGTGGGCTTGAGGACCTCGATCCCCGCCTCCTCGGCGCGCTCGGCGACGGGGCTCGCGACGAGGCGTCGGCCACGACCCGCCGGCGCGTCGGGCCGGGTGACGACGGCGGCGACCTCGTGCCGCCCGGAGGCGATCAGGGCGTCCAGGGCGGGCACGGCGACCTCGGGGGTGCCTGCGAAGACGAGCTTCACCGGTTACTACCTCGCTATCTCGGCTGTCAGCAGCACACCAGTCTATGGGCGTGCGCGCGAGGCGGCTCACCTGTGGTCCTGAGGGGGCGTACGCACACGCGCGCGCCCCTCGCATATGCCGACACGCCCCCACAGCGTGACCTGCGCACCGGCTGGAGCGTTGGTCAAGAGAGATTGACCGAAACGGGCCGCGCATCACACCGGTGTCTGCGGCCTCTCCGCTCTTCAGCACCGGTTCGAGAGGCTACTTCATGGCCGACCACGCCACCCACGACGCCCAAGCACGGGCCAGCCTGCACCTGTTGGTGCGGGACATCGAGCGGGTTCGCCGGCAGGTGGATGCCCTGCGTACGCTCACCGCCCAGCTCGGCAACGTGTACCGCCCGCGCCGCTCAGGGCCCTCCACGGGCTTCGTCGTCTACGGAAGGGCGCCCGCGCCCACCGTCCGCCTCGCGCAGGAACTGCGGGACAGCGTCGAGACGCTGGTCACCGCCGCGGTGGACTTCGACCGCTCGCTCGGTTTCTCGTGGGACGCGGTCGGCTCGGCTCTCGGCGTCACCAAGCAGGCCGTGCACCGGCGTTACGGGGCCCGGCGGGCGCAGCCCGTCGAGTCGACCGAGCCGCCGGCCGAGGCGACCACCACCACCCGCACCCTGGGGCCGCTCCCCACGATCCCGGCGGCCCGCTCGGTACCGCCGCAGCCCGTGCGCGAGGAGTCGCAGGCGGGATCCCAGGCCGGAGCCACGGCGGGGGCGGTCCCCCGCTCGCCGGCGTTCCCGGGACCGCGGAACGGCTGATCGGCCCCCGCCGCCGGGACGCCGACCCCCGACGGCCGGGCCGATCCGTTGACGCGGTACAGCGGTTCCCGCCCCCGGCGGGCGATCCGAACGGTCGCCCCGCCGGGGGCGTTCGGCGTCCCGGCCGCCCGACGCCCCCGACCACTCGACGCCCCGTCTCCCCGGTGAGAGGGACCCGCCGGCCCGGGGCGGGCGTCAGCCGATGTCCGGCGGGTCGATCCTGACCCGGACCGAATCCGCCGCCGACACGCCCCGGGCCATCCGACCGGCTTGCGCCGACTTGAGCGCCGCCGCCAGGGCCGCGCCGTTGCCGGGCCTGACCCGAACCAGCGCCCGCTCGCCCGAGGAGGCCTCCCCGCGCCGCGCCGGAAGTGGCACCGGGCCCAGGATCTCGGCGTCCGACGGCAGGTCCGCGGCGGCCAGGAAGCCTTCGATCGCCTCCTTGCGGCCGATGACGGACGCCATGCGCGACACCGGCGGGAAGCGCAGCTCGGCGCGCTCCGCCAGCTCGCGCAGCGCGTGTCCCACGGGGTCCCACCTGACCAACGCCTGTACGGGGCGCAGCGTGGGCTCGGCCACGATCACGACCTGGCCGCTGCCGCGCACCAGGGACGACGCGGCGATCCACCGTCGCAGCGCCTCCTCGCTCGCCCGCAGGTCGGGGAAACCGAGCATCGCCCAGCCGTCCAGGAGCAGCGCGGCCGCGTAGCCCTCGCCCTCCGCCACCGGCTCCGCACCCGGCGTGGAGACCACCAGGGCCGGGGCGTCGGGCACCCGGTCCAGCACGTGGTCGCGCCCCGAGGTGCGCACGGACACGGCGGGGAAGGCGCGCCCCAGTTCCTCGGCGGTACGGCGCGCCCCGACCACCTGGGCCCGCAGGCGGAAGGACCCGCACTCCTCGCAGTGCCAGGCGCTCTCCTGCCGGCCGCACCATCCGCAGTGCAGTTCCCGCGCGTCGGGCGCCTCCAACGGGCCCGCGCAGGCCCCGCACCGCGCGGGGGTCCGGCACCGCTCGCAGGCCAGCCGGGGCACGTACCCGCGCCGGGGCACCTGGACGAGCACGGGCCCGGTCTTCAGGCCCTCCCGTACGGTCTCCCAGGCCAGGCTGGGCAGTCGGGCCGCGCGGGCCGCCTCGTCCCGCGCGAGGAGTTCGTCGCCGACGGTCCGGATGCGGGGCGCGTGCGCGCGTACCGTCGTCCGGTCGGCCACCAGGGGCCGGGCCCAGCCGGACTCGACGAGTTGGGCGGCCTCGACCGTGCAGCTCGTACCGCCCAGGAGGAAGGCGCAGCCCTCCGTCAGCGAGCGCAGTTGCAGTACCTCCCGCACGTGCGGGAAGGGGGCGTTGTCGTCGCTGTGGCTGGAGTCCCCGTCGTCCCAGACGGCGACCAGCCCCAGGTCCCGGACGGGCGCGAACATGGCCGCGCGGGTCCCGATCACGGCCCGCACCGAACCCCGGTGCACCGAGAGCCACTGCGTGTAGCGCTTCTGGGGACCGGATTCGGCGGTGAGCAGGGTGTGCAGCCCCTTGCCGACCAGGGCGGTCAGCGCCTCGTCCACCCGGGCGGCGGCGCGCCCGTCGGGAAGGACGGCCAGCGCGCCGCGGCCGGAGGCCAGGGTGGTCGCCATCGCGCGCGCCAGCTCGTCCGGCCAGTGCGGGCCGGGCAGCGCCGTCCACACGGTGCGGGGGCTCGCGCCGGACGCCAGCTCGCGCAGGAAGCCCGGTCCGGCCGGGTACCGCTCCCAGCCGCCCGGTTCCGGCACGCCGGGGGCGGGCCTCGGCTCCGGGGACGGGCGGCTCTCGGCCTGGCCGTGGCGCGGCGGGATCGCCAGTTGGAGGACGTCGGCGAGGCTGCCCGCGTAGCGCTGGGCCACGGCCCGGGCGAGCTTCTCCATCCGCGGGCTCAGCACCCGCTCGGGGGACACCACCTGCGCCAGTGCGGCCAGCGGCCCGGTGTAGTCCGTCTCCGCGATCCGCTCGATCACGAAGCCGTCGATCAGGCCGCCGCCCTCGCGGCGTCCGTCGCGTACGCGGCCCTCTCCGGCCCCGAAGCGGACCCGGACCCTGACGCCCGGTTGGGCGTCCTCGGCCAGGTGCTCGGGGACGGCGTAGTCCCACGTCTGGTCGAGGTGCAGGACACCCTTGTTGACGAGGATCCTGGCGATCGGCAGGTCCTTGGCCAGCGGCGCTCCCCGCCAGGTGCGGGGCTTGGCCTTCTCCTCGGCCGTCGCCTTGGCCTCGGCGACCATCCCCCGGATCAGCGCGAGCTGCTCCGGCGGACCACCGGGACTCCCGTCCTCGGGCCGCTCTTCGGAATCGCTCTCGCTGCTCACACCCGAATTCTTACCAAATGCCGGTGACAACGACGTACGGCCCCGGACCGCGCGGTCCGGGGCCGTACGTGCGGGCGTGTCCGCGCCCGGGGTCCTGACTACAGACCGGCGGCGGTGCGCAGGGCGTCGACGCGGTCGGTGCGCTCCCAGGTGAAGTCCGGCAGCTCACGGCCGAAGTGGCCGTACGCGGCGGTCTGCGCGTAGATCGGCCGCAGCAGGTCCAGGTCGCGGATGATGGCGGCCGGGCGGAGGTCGAAGACCTGGCCGATCGCCTCCTCGATCTTCTGGACGTCGACCTTGGCGGTGCCGAAGGTCTCCACGAAGAGACCGACCGGCTCGGCCTTGCCGATGGCGTACGCGACCTGCACCTCGCAGCGCGAGGCCAGCCCGGCGGCGACGACGTTCTTGGCGACCCAGCGCATGGCGTAGGCGGCCGAGCGGTCGACCTTGGACGGGTCCTTGCCGGAGAAGGCGCCGCCACCGTGACGGGCCATGCCGCCGTAGGTGTCGATGATGATCTTGCGGCCGGTGAGGCCGGCGTCGCCCATGGGGCCGCCGATCTCGAAGCGACCGGTCGGGTTCACCAGGAGGCGGTAGCCCTCGGTGTCGAGCTTGATGCCGTCCTCGATGAGCTGGGCCAGCACGTGCTCGACGACGAACTCGCGGATGTCCGGGGCGAGCAGCGAGTCCAGGTCGATGTCGGCGGCGTGCTGCGAGGACACGACGACCGTGTCCAGGCGCACGGCCTTGTCGCCGTCGTACTCGATGGTGACCTGGGTCTTGCCGTCGGGGCGCAGGTACGGGATGGTGCCGTTCTTGCGGACCTCGGACAGTCGGCGCGAGAGCTTGTGCGCGATGTGGATCGGGAGCGGCATCAGCTCGGGCGTCTCGTCGCAGGCGTACCCGAACATCAGGCCCTGGTCGCCGGCGCCCTGCTTGTCCAGCTCGTCCTCGTCGCCCTCGACCCGCTTCTCGTACGCGGTGTCGACGCCCTGCGCGATGTCGGGGGACTGCGCGCCGATGGACACCGACACGCCACAGGAGGCGCCGTCGAAGCCCTTCTTCGAGGAGTCGTAGCCGATTTCGAGGATCTTGTCGCGGACGAGCTGCGCGATCGGGGCGTAGGCCTTCGTCGTCACCTCTCCCGCGATGTGCACGAGACCGGTGGTGATGAGGGTTTCCACGGCCACGCGCGAAGTCGGGTCCTCGGCGAGAAGCGCGTCGAGGATCGTGTCGCTGATCTGGTCAGCGATCTTGTCGGGGTGGCCCTCGGTCACGGACTCCGAGGTGAACAGGCGACGGGACACAACGCTCCCTGGGGTTGCAGCGGCTGCTGGCTGATCATTTGGCGGAACCACATCGGGGGCTGCGCCCGATCACGTTCCGAGTGCAGTTTATCGGTCGCCGCCGTCTGTCGGACCACCCGTCTCGCCTTGTGGGAGCCGTGTGACCTGCGGCACTCCATTCTGACCCAGGAGCATGTCTGCGGGAAGCGTCCCATTCAGGCGCGTCGTGGCGCGAATCGGTGCGCGACGTGATCCCAGATCACGTCGGCCAGTACGTCCTTCGGACCATACGGCACCGCCGTCTCAGCCCCATCGGAAGCGAGGACGACCGCCTCGTTCTCCTCCGAACCGAAGGTCTTGCTCTCGCCCACTTCATTGACGACGAGAAGGTCGCATCCCTTGCGGCGGAGTTTCGCACGTCCGTTCGCGAGCACGTCGTCCGTTTCGGCGGCGAATCCCACCACGACCTGCCCCTCCCGGGCCCGGTCGGCGGAGACCTCCGCGAGGACGTCGGGGTTGCGCACGAGGGCCACCGGTTCGGGCTCCTGCCCGTCCTTCTTCTTGATCTTTCCGTCCGCGTAGCGGGCGGGCCGGAAGTCGGCGACGGCGGCGGCCATCACCACCGCGTCGGCCTCGGCGGCGGCCTTGAGGACCGCCTCCCGCAGCTGGAGGGCCGTGCCCACCCGTACGACGTCCACCCCGGCCGGGTCGGGCAGCGCGGTGTTGGCCGCGACCAGCGTGACGCGGGCGCCGCGGGCGACGGCGGTGCGGGCGAGCGCGTAGCCCTGCTTGCCGGAGGAACGGTTGCCGAGGAACCGGACGGGGTCGAGCGGCTCCCGGGTGCCGCCGGCGCTGATCACCACGTGCCGGCCGGCGAGGTCGGGTCCGGCGGCGCCGTCCGCGCGGCCGGCGCCCCGCAGGACGTGGCGGCAGACCTCGTAGATCTCCTCGGGGTCGGGCAGTCGCCCCTTGCCGGTGTCCTTGCCGGTGAGCCGGCCGACGGCGGGCTCGATGACGACGGCGCCCCGACGGCGCAGCGTGGCCACGTTCTCCTGGGTGGCGGGGTGCTCCCACATCTCGGTGTGCATCGCGGGTGCGAAGACGACCGGACAGCGCGCGGTGAGCAGGGTGTTCGTCAGGAGGTCGTCCGCGAGCCCGTGGGCGGCCTTGGCGAGCATGTCGGCGGTGGCGGGCGCGACGACCACCAGGTCGGCCGACTGGCCGATGCGCACGTGCGGCACCTCGTGCACGGTCTCCCAGACCTGCTGGGAGGCCGGGTTGCCGGAGAGCGCGGCCCAGGTGGCCTCGCCGACGAAGTTGAGGGAGGCCGCGGTGGGCACCACCCGTACGTCGTGCCCGGACTCGGTCAGCCGACGCAGCAGCTCACAGGCCTTGTAGGCGGCGATTCCGCCACTGACCCCCAGCACGACCCTCGGCTTGCCCACCACACACTCCCCTTCGCGGAACATCACTGACACCCATGACACACCACAGGCCCGACAGATGTTCTGCCGGGCCTGTGATGAAACGAATTCTCGGTGCTTACTGAGCCGGGGCCTCGATGGCCTCGGAGGTCAGCAGACCCGCGTTGATCTCGCGCAGCGCGATCGAAAGCGGCTTCTCGTGGACGTGGGTGTCCACCAGCGGGCCGACGTACTCAAGCAGGCCCTCGCCGAGCTGCGAGTAGTACGCGTTGATCTGACGGGCACGCTTGGCCGCGTAGATCACGAGGCTGTACTTCGAGTCGGTGGCCTCGAGCAGCTCGTCGATCGGCGGGTTGATGATGCCCTCGGGCGCAGTCATGGAAGAGGACACGCTCTACCTTCCGAAGATGGGTGAAGATTCAAACATCGATCGAAAGAACATCGATCAACGATCAGACAACTTCCATCAAGGCTAGCAGCTCGCGCGCCACGTCCTCGACGGAGGTGTTGACGAGGGTGGTGTCGAACTCCGATTCGGCAGCGAGTTCGACGCGGGCCGCGCCGAGTCGACGCTCGATGACCTCGGCCGACTCGGTCCCGCGACCGGTGAGCCGGCGGACCAGCTCCTCCCAGCTCGGCGGGGCGAGAAAGACCAGCTGGGCTTCGGGCATGGACTCGCGGACGAGTCGGGCGCCCTGGAGGTCGATCTCCAGCAGGACCGGCTCGCCGTTCTCCAGGCGTTCCAGTACCGCGCCGCGCGGTGTGCCGTAGCGGTTGCCCGCGAACTCGGCCCACTCCAGCAGCTCGCCATTGGCGATCAGCTTGTCGAACTCGTCGTCGTTGACGAAGAAGTAGTGGACTCCGTGTCGCTCACCGGGCCGCGGCTTGCGGGTGGTGGCCGACACCGAGAGCCATACCTCGGGGTGAACCTTGCGCATATGCGCGACGACCGTGCTCTTGCCGACCCCCGAGGGGCCGGAGAGCACGGTCAGCCGCGGACGAACCTCTGCTGCCATAGAGCGATTATCCAGCTTCTCGGGACTGCCTGAGAACGCCGGGAGAACTTCGTGCGAAGCCTCAGGCGGGCTTGCCGCCGAACTCACGCTCCAGAGAGGCGATCTGGTTGGAGCCGAGACCTCGAACACGTCGAGACTCGGAGATGCCGAGGCGCTCCATGATCTGCTTGGCGCGGACCTTGCCCACGCCGGGGAGGGACTCCAGAAGAGCGGAGACCTTCATCTTGCCGATGACGTCGTTCTCCTGGCCCAGCTTGATGACGTCATGGAGGGAGGCGCCGGAATGCTTGAGTCGATTCTTCACCTCGGCCCGCTCCCGGCGAGCCGCGGCGGCCTTTTCGAGCGCTGCTGCGCGCTGTTCAGGGGTAAGGGGCGGAAGAGCCACGCCTACGTCACCTCGGATGTCGAACTGTCGGATACGGACCGGCGGGATGCCGGAAGGCATCACACCAGGCGAGCCCCCGAACAGCGGTGGTGCTCGATCGCTGCTCGTTCACTCTGGTCGGAGACTAGCGGCCAAGGCCGCTCCCGTCAGCGAGAACGGACGAAAAGTCCTGGTCAGCCTTCGCCGAACCGTACATCACGGACAAACTACCTCGGTTTTGTCCGGTGAAGGACGTTCGAATTTCGTCAAGCAGTGCGACGTGTCCCGCCCACGGCTCCCCGAACGGCCCCGTTCCGCGCCCCGAGGCCGCCCCGTGGGCGGGGCCGACGTGATCCGCGTCACGTCGGCCCCGCCCACCGCCCCGCCGGGGTTCAGGCCGACGCCACCGCGGTCCGGACCTCGTCCGCGAAACGGGCCGCCGCGGCGCGCAGCGCACCCGCGTCGGGACCGTGCTTCAGCACGCCGCGCGACACGTTCGGCACGACGTTGCGCACGGCGGCCCCGAACACGCCCGGGAGGTCGGCCGCGGTCGCGCCCTGCGCGCCGATGCCCGGGGCCAGCAGCGGCCCGTTGATGTCCAGGTCGAAGGAGGACAGGTCCCCCAGGGTGGCGCCCACCACCGCGCCGAAGGAGCCCATGGGGGTGGCGCCCGCGTTCTCGGCCGCCAGGTGTCCCAGCATGGTGGCGCCGATCGTGCGACCGTCCTCGCGCACCGCGCGCTGGACCTCCGCGCCCTCCGGGTTCGAGGTCAGGGCCAGCACGAACAGGCCGGCGCCCGACGCGCGCGCCAGGTCCACCGCCGGGGCCAACGAGCCGTAGCCCAGGTACGGGGAGACCGTCAGCGCGTCGGAGAACAGCGGCGAGGACGGCGACAGGAAGGTCTCCGCGTACGCGGCCATCGTCGAACCGATGTCCCCGCGCTTGGCGTCCATGACGACCAGGGTGCCCGCCGCCCGGGCGTCCGCGACGGTCCGCTCCAGCACCGCGATGCCGCGCGACCCGAACCGCTCGAAGAAGGCGGCCTGCGGCTTGAAGACCGCGACCTCCTGCGCCAGCGCCTCGACGACCGTGCGGGAGAACTTCTCCAGCCCCGCGATGTCGTCGTCCAGGCCCCAGGAGGCCAGCAGGGCGGCGTGCGGGTCGATGCCGACGCACAGCGGGCCCCGGGAGTCCATCGCCGCGCGCAGGCGGGCACCGAAGGGGGTCACAGAGGTCACAGCGAGGCCTTCCGGGTCTCGGCGCCCACCGCGTCGGCGAGCGAGTCGTACGGGCTGTCCGCGAGGCGGGCGGCCAGGCCGCGGTGAATGGCGCGGGAGTAGAGCGGACCCTCGTAGACGAAGGCGCTGTAACCCTGGATCAGCGTCGCGCCGGCCAGGATCCGCTGCCAGGCGTCCTCGGCGTTCTCGATGCCGCCGACGCCCACGAGGACCAGGCGGTCGCCCACGCGGGCGTACAGCCGCCTGAGGACCTCCAGAGAGCGTTCCTTGACGGGCGCGCCGGACAGGCCGCCGGTCTCCTTCACCAGGGCGGGGGCGGACTTCAGGCCCAGGCCCTCGCGCGCGATGGTCGTGTTGGTGGCGATGATGCCGTCGAGGCCGAGTTCCAGGGCCAGGTCGGCGACCGCGTCCACGTCCTCGTCGGCGAGGTCGGGGGCGATCTTGACCAGCAGCGGGACCCGGCGGTCGGTGACGACCCGGTCCGCGGCCTCCCGTACGGCCGTCAGCAGCGGGCGCAGGGACTCGGTGGCCTGGAGGTTGCGCAGGCCCGGGGTGTTCGGCGAGGAGACGTTCACGACGAGGTAGTCGGCGTGGCGGGCGAGCCGCTCGGTGGAGGCGACGTAGTCCGCCGCGGCCTCCGCCTCCGGGACGACCTTCGTCTTGCCGATGTTCACGCCGACCACGGTCTTGAAGACGGGGTTGCGGGCGGCCAGCCGGGCGGCGACGGCCTGCGAGCCCTCGTTGTTGAAGCCCATGCGGTTGATCAGGGCGCGGTCGGGGACCAGCCGGAAGAGCCGCTTCCTGGGGTTGCCCGGCTGCGCCTGGGCGGTGACGGTGCCGATCTCGACGTGGTCGAAGCCGAGCATCGCCATGCCGTCGATGGCGACCGCGTTCTTGTCGAAGCCCGCCGCGAGACCGAAGGGGCCGTGCATGCGCAGGCCCAGGGCCTCGGTGCGCAGCTCCTTGTGGCGGGGCGCGAGCCGGCCGGCGACGAAGGTCCGCAGCACGGGGGTGCGGGCCGCGAGACGGATCCAGCGGAAGGCCAGGTGGTGCGCCTGCTCCGGGTCCATGCGCTTGAAGACGAGGTTGAAGAACAGTTTGTACATCGTCCGAAATATCCCTTGTGCGCTCATGAAAGGGGGGACACCGGTCGCTGTGCCGGTGCCCCCCTTTCGTACGGGCTGCTAGTCGCGGGCCGCGATCAGGTGTTCCGCGTGCTCCTGGAGCGAGCGCACGCCGACGTCGCCGCGGTTGAGCGCGTCGATGCCCTGGACGGCGGCGGCGAGCGCCTGGACCGTGGTCAGGCACGGGACGCCGCGCGCCACGGCCGCCGTACGGATCTCGTAGCCGTCGAGGCGGCCACCCGTGCCGTACGGGGTGTTGACGATCAGGTCGACCTGGCCGTCGTGGATGAGCTGGACGACGGTCTTCTCACCGTCGGGGCCCTCGCCCTCGCTGAGCTTGCGCACGATGGTGGCGTTGATGCCGTTGCGGCGCAGCACCTCCGCCGTTCCCGAGGTCGCCATCAGCTCGAAGCCGTGGGCGACGAGCTCGCGCGCCGGGAAGATCATCGAGCGCTTGTCGCGGTTGGCGACGGAGATGAAGGCGCGGCCCTTGGTGGGCAGCGGGCCGTAGGCGCCGGCCTGCGACTTGGCGTACGCCGTGCCGAAGACCGAGTCGATGCCCATGACCTCGCCGGTGGAGCGCATCTCCGGGCCGAGGACCGTGTCGACGCCGCGGCCCTGGATGTCGCGGAAGCGCGACCACGGCATCACGGCCTCCTTGACGGAGATCGGCGCGTCGAGCGGCAGGGTGCCGCCGTCCCCGGTCCTGGGCAGCATGCCCTCCTCGCGCAGCTCGGCGATGGTGGTGCCGAGCGAGATGCGGGCGGCGGCCTTCGCCAGCGGGACCGCGGTCGCCTTCGAGGTGAAGGGCACGGTCCGGGAGGCGCGCGGGTTGGCCTCCAGGACGTAGAGGATGTCACCCGCCATCGCGAACTGGATGTTGATCAGGCCGCGGACGCCGACGCCCTTGGCGATGGCCTCCGTGGAGGTGCGCAGGCGCTTGATGTCGTGCCCGCCGAGGGTGATCGGGGGCAGGGCGCAGGCCGAGTCGCCGGAGTGGATGCCGGCTTCCTCGATGTGCTCCATGACGCCGCCGAGGTAGAGCTCGTGGCCGTCGTAGAGCGCGTCGACGTCGATCTCGATCGCGTCGTCGAGGAAACGGTCGACCAGCACGGGGCGGGTCGGGGAGATCTCGGTGGACTCCGCGATGTACGACTCCAGGCGGGTCTCGTCGTAGACGATCTCCATGCCGCGGCCGCCGAGCACGTAGGACGGGCGGACCAGGACCGGGTAGCCGATCTCGTCCGCGATGGCCTTGGCACCCGCGAAGGTGGTGGCCGTGCCGTGCTTGGGGGCGGGCAGCCCGGCCTCCGCGAGGACCTGGCCGAAGGCGCCGCGGTCCTCGGCGGCGTGGATGGCCTCCGGCGGGGTGCCGACGACGGGGACGCCGTTGTCCTTGAGGGCCTGGGCGAGACCGAGGGGGGTCTGGCCGCCGAGCTGGACCACGACACCGGCGATGGGGCCGGCGAGGGACTCGGCGTGGACGATCTCCAGCACGTCTTCCAGCGTCAGCGGCTCGAAGTACAGGCGGTCGGAGGTGTCGTAGTCCGTCGAGACGGTCTCGGGGTTGCAGTTGACCATCACGGTCTCGTAGCCGGCGTCGCTGAGCGCGAAGGAGGCGTGGACGCAGGAGTAGTCGAACTCGATGCCCTGGCCGATGCGGTTCGGACCGGAGCCCAGGATGATCACCGCGGGCTTGGTGCGGGTCGCGACCTCGGACTCCTCGTCGTACGAGGAGTAGAAGTACGGGGTCTTGGCCGCGAACTCGGCGGCGCAGGTGTCGACCGTCTTGTAGACCGGGCGGACACCGAGGGCGTGCCGGACCTCGCGGACGACGTCCTCGCGCAGGCCCCGGATCTCGGCGATCTGGTGGTCCGAGAAGCCGTGCCGCTTGGCCTCGGCCAGCAGCTCGGGCCGGAGCTTGTCGGCGGCCGCCAGGTCGTCGGCGATCTCCTTGATCAGGAACAGCTGGTCGACGAACCAGGGGTCGATCTTCGTGGACTCGAAGACCTCCTCCTGGGTGGCGCCGGCGCGGATCGCCTGCATGACGGTGTTGATGCGGCCGTCGGTCGGACGGACCGCGGTGGCCAGCAGCTCTTCCTTGTCGCCGACCGGGCCGACGAAGGTGAACTGCGAGCCCTTCTTCTCCAGGGAACGCAGGGCCTTCTGGAGGGCCTCGGTGAAGTTGCGGCCGATGGCCATGGCCTCGCCCACCGACTTCATGGTGGTGGTGAGGGTGGCGTCGGCGAGCGGGAACTTCTCGAAGGCGAAGCGCGGGGCCTTGACGACGACGTAGTCGAGGGACGGCTCGAAGGAGGCCGGCGTCTTCTCGGTGATGTCGTTGGGGACCTCGTCGAGGGTGTAGCCGATGGCCAGCTTGGCGGCGATCTTGGCGATCGGGAAGCCGGTGGCCTTCGACGCGAGCGCCGAGGAGCGCGAGACGCGCGGGTTCATCTCGATGACGATGACGCGGCCGTCGACCGGGTCGATCGCGAACTGGATGTTGCAGCCGCCGGTGTCGACGCCGACCTCGCGGATGATCGCGATGCCGATGTCGCGCAGCCGCTGGTACTCGCGGTCGGTCAGCGTCATCGCGGGGGCGACGGTGATCGAGTCGCCGGTGTGGACGCCCATCGGGTCGAAGTTCTCGATGGAGCAGACGACGACCACGTTGTCCTTGGTGTCGCGCATCAGCTCCAGCTCGTACTCCTTCCAGCCGAGGATGGACTCCTCCAGGAGCACCTCGGTGGTCGGGGAGAGCGTGAGGCCCTGGCCGGCGATGCGGCGCAGTTCCTCCTCGTCGTGGGCGAAGCCGGAGCCGGCGCCGCCCATGGTGAAGGAGGGGCGCACGACGACGGGGTAGCCGCCGAGGGTGTCGACGCCGCTGATGACGTCGTCCATCGTGTGGCAGATGACCGAGCGGGCGGACTCGCCGTAGCCGATCTTGGCCTTGACGGCCTCGACGACGCCCTTGAAGAGCTCGCGGTCCTCGCCCTTGTTGATGGCCTCGACGTTGGCGCCGATCAGCTCGACGCCGTACTTCTCCAGCACACCCTGCTCGTGCATGGAGATCGCGGTGTTGAGCGCGGTCTGGCCGCCGAGGGTGGGCAGCAGCGCGTCGGGGCGCTCCTTCGCGATGATCTTCTCGACGAACTCGGGGGTGATCGGCTCGACGTACGTGGCGTCGGCGATCTCCGGGTCGGTCATGATCGTCGCGGGGTTGGAGTTGACCAGGATGACCCGCAGGCCCTCGGCCTTGAGGATGCGGCAGGCCTGGGTCCCGGAGTAGTCGAACTCGGCGGCCTGTCCGATGACGATCGGGCCGGAGCCGATGACCAGGACGGACTGGATATCGGTGCGCTTAGGCACGCTCGGCCTCCATCAGGGATACGAAGCGGTCGAAGAGGTACGCGGCGTCGTGCGGGCCGGCGGCCGCCTCGGGGTGGTACTGGACGGAGAAGGCGGGCTGGTCGAGCAGCCGCAGGCCTTCGACGACCTGGTCGTTCAGGCAGACGTGGGAGACCTCGGCGCGGCCGTAGGGGGTCTCGGAGACCTTGTCGAGGGGCGCGTCCACGGCGAAGCCGTGGTTGTGCGCGGTGACCTCGACCTTGCCGGTGCTGCGGTCCTGGACCGGCTGGTTGATGCCGCGGTGGCCGTACTTCAGCTTGTAGGTGCCGAAGCCGAGCGCGCGGCCCAGGATCTGGTTGCCGAAGCAGATGCCGAAGAGCGGGGTCTTGCGCTCCAGCACGGCCCGCATGACGGCGACGGGGCCGTCGGCGGTGGCCGGGTCGCCCGGACCGTTGGAGAAGAACACGCCGTCCGGGGAGACCGCGTAGACGTCCTCGACGGTGGCGGTGGCGGGCAGCACGTGGACCTCGATGCCGCGCTCGGCCATCCGGTGCGGGGTCATGCCCTTGATGCCGAGGTCCACGGCGGCGACGGTGAACTTCTTCTCGCCGATCGCGGGGACGACGTACGCCTCCTTGGTGGCGACCTCGGCGGAGAGGTTCGCGCCCTTCATCTGCGGGGCGGCCTGCACCTTGGCCAGCAGCGCCTCGTCGCGGACGCCCTCCCAGGCCTCGCCGGAGAAGATGCCGACGCGCATGGCGCCGCGCTCGCGCAGGTGGCGGGTCAGGGCGCGGGTGTCGATGCCGGAGATCCCGACGACGCCCTGCTTGACCAGCTCCTCGTCCAGCGAGCGCCGCGAGCGCCAGTTGGAGGGGACGCGGGCGGGGTCGCGCACGACGTAGCCGGCGACCCAGATGCGGGAGGACTCGGGGTCCTCGTCGTTCACGCCGGTGTTGCCGACGTGCGGGGCGGTCATCACGACGACCTGTCGGTGGTACGACGGGTCGGTGAGGGTCTCCTGGTAGCCGGTCATGCCGGTGGAGAACACGGCCTCGCCGAAGGTCTCCCCCACAGCGCCGTAGGCGCGGCCGCGGAAGATCCGACCGTCCTCCAGGACGAGTACGGCGGGAGCTTTGGCTGCTCCCCTGGTGGAGGTCGTCATCGTTCGGCGCCTTCCGTCGTGATGGATGAGTTCATGTGGTTGATCGCCTCGACCCAGGCGGCGTGTTCGGCCGCGCGGTCGGAGCGGAATCCGGAGTCGATCAGCTTGTCGCCGTGCGCCCATGTGACGACGAGCAGACCGCCCTCGGTGAGTACCTTGCCCGCGATTCCCTTGTCGAGGCGGGCGCCGCGCAGCCGCGCGGCCGGTACGAAGAAGTCGGTGGCACCCGGTCGGACCACGTCGAGGCCCGCGTCGGTGAGCGTGAGCTCCACCCGGCTGCGGACACCCAGGCCGTGGGCGACGATCCGGTCGAGCCACTGCCCGGCGGTGGTCGACCCGTGGTACCGGCCGGTCAGCGCCAGCCGGTGCTCGGGGAGACCGCTCGGGGCGGCGGGGAGTTCCGGCAGATCGCTCTGCAGGGCGCCGCGCCATTTCCAGCCCTGCCGCATCAGCCAGTACACGAACGCGATGAAGACGAGCAGACCGACGACCCACGAGATGCGTGCGCCCCAGTCCGTCACCTCCGCCGACTGTCGTTCGGCGGCCTCGGCGGCCAGTTGGATTACTGCAGGTGTCACGCCAGCGTCCCGTCCACGACCGTTGCCCGGCCCCGCAGGAATGTGTGAGTGACGCGCCCCGGCAGCTCGCGGCCCTCGTAGGGCGTGTTGCGGCTGCGGGAGGCGAAGTGTGCGGGGTCCACGACACCACGGTACGAGGTGTCGACCAAGGTCAGGTTCGCGGGTTCACCTGCCGAGACGGGCCGGCCGTGGTTTTCCAGGCCGCCGATGCGCGCCGGGGCGAAGGACATCCGCTGGGCGACGCCCGCCCAGTCGAGGAGTCCGGTCTCCACCATCGTCTGCTGGACGACGGAGAGCGCGGTCTCCAGGCCCACCATTCCCATGGCGGCGGCGGCCCACTCGCAGTCCTTGTCCTCGTGCGGGTGCGGGGCGTGGTCGGTGGCGACGATGTCGATCGTGCCGTCGGCGAGCGCCTCGCGCAGGGCCAGCACGTCGCGCTCGGTGCGCAGCGGCGGGTTGACCTTGTAGACCGCGTTGTACGAGCGGACGAGCTCGTCGGTGAGGAGCAGGTGGTGCGGGGTGACCTCGGCGGTGACGTCGATGCCGCGGGACTTGGCCCAGCGGACGATCTCGACGGAGCCGGCGGTGGAGAGGTGGCAGATGTGCACGCGGGAGCCGACGTGCTCGGCGAGGAGGACGTCGCGGGCGATGATCGACTCCTCGGCGACGGCGGGCCAGCCGCCGAGACCGAGTTCGGCGGAGACGACGCCCTCGTTCATCTGGGCGCCCTCGGTGAGGCGGGGCTCCTGGGCGTGCTGGGCGACGACGCCGCCGAAGGCCTTCACGTACTCCAGGGCGCGGCGCATGATCACGGCGTCGTCCACGCACTTGCCGTCGTCGGAGAAGACGGTGACGCGGGCGGCGGAGTCGTGCATCGCGCCGAGCTCGGCGAGCTGCTTGCCCTCCAGGCCGACGGTGACGGCGCCGATGGGCTGCACGTCGCAGTAGCCGGACTCCTTGCCGAGCCGCCAGACCTGCTCGACGACGCCGGCGGTGTCGGCGACCGGGAAGGTGTTCGCCATGGCGAAGACGGCGGTGTAGCCGCCGCTCGCGGCGGCGCGGGTGCCGGTCAGGACGGTCTCGGAGTCCTCGCGGCCGGGCTCGCGCAGGTGGGTGTGCAGGTCGACGAGGCCGGGGAGGAGGACCTGGCCCTCGGCCTCGATGACGGTCGCGCCCTCGGCGTCCAGGCCCGTGCCCACGGCGGCGATGGTCTCGCCGTCGATCAGGACGTCCTGCGCCTCGCCACCGAGTACCTTCGCGCCACGGATCAGGATCTTGCTCATTACTTGCTCTCCTCGGTACGGGAAGCGGCGGGGGCGGTGACGGCGGGCTCGGAACCACCGAGCAGCAGGTACAGGACGGCCATTCGGGTGGACACGCCGTTGGCGACCTGCTCGACGGCCGTGCAGCGGTCGGAGTCGGCGACCTCGGCGGTGATCTCCATGCCGCGGTTCATCGGGCCGGGGTGCATCACGATGGCGTGCTCGGGCATCTTCGCCATGCGGTCGCCGTTGAGCCCGTACCGGCGGGAGTACTCGCGCTCGGTCGGGAAGAAGGCGGCGTTCATGCGTTCGCGCTGCACACGCAGCATCATGACCGCGTCGGACTTCGGCAGCACCTCGTCGAGGCTGTACGAGACCTCGCAGGGCCAGCTCTCGACGCCGATCGGGACGAGGGTGGGCGGGGCCACCACGGTGACCTCGGCGCCCAGCGTGTGGAGCAGCTGGACGTTGGAGCGGGCCACGCGGCTGTGCAGCACGTCGCCGACGATGGTGATCCGGCGGCCGTTCAGGTCCTTGCCGAGTCCGGCGTCGCGGCCGACGAGTCGGCGGCGCATGGTGAAGGCGTCCAGCAGGGCCTGGGTGGGGTGCTCGTGGGTGCCGTCGCCGGCGTTGACCACGGCGGAGTCGATCCAGCCGGAGGTCGCGAGCCGGTAGGGGGCGCCGGAGGCGTGGTGGCGGATGACGACCGCGTCCGCGCCCATGGCCTCCAGGGTCAGGGCGGTGTCCTTCAGGGATTCGCCCTTGGAAACCGAGGACCCCTTGGCGGAGAAGTTGATGACGTCGGCGGACAGTCGTTTGGCGGCCGCCTCGAACGAGATCCGGGTGCGGGTCGAGTCCTCGAAGAAGAGGTTGACGACGGTCAGGCCGCGCAGGGTGGGCAGCTTCTTGATCGGCCGGTCCGCGACGCGGGCCATCTCCTCGGCGGTGTCGAGGATCAGGACGGCGTCGTCGCGCGTGAGATCGGCGGCCGAGATGAGGTGGCGCTTCATCCGGGTGCTCCGTAGGTCAGGAGGGCAGGCAGGTGGACTGACTGGCGTGCGGGCAGGGCGTACCGCGGCGTGGACCCCGTGGAGGGCCGCGCGCCGGTGTGGGCTACTGCTGCCCTGCTGCCGGGGCGGTCCGCTGGCCGAGCAGCACGGCGTCACGGCCGTCCTCCTCCTGGAGCTGGACCTTGACGGTCTCCCGCAGCGACGTGGGGAGGTTCTTGCCGACGTAGTCGGCGCGGATCGGCAGTTCGCGGTGGCCCCGGTCGACGAGGACGGCGAGCTGCACGGCGCGCGGACGGCCGATGGCGCCGAGGGCGTCGAGGGCGGCGCGGATGGTGCGGCCGGAGAAGAGCACGTCGTCGACGAGGACCACGAGGCGGCCGTCGATGTCGTCGTCGGGGATCTCGGTGCGGCCGATGGCCCGGGCGGGCTTCAGGCGCAGGTCGTCCCGGTACATGGTGATGTCGAGGGAGCCGACCGGGATCTTGGTGCCGGTGATCTCTTCGAGCTTGGCGGCCAGCCGGCGGGCGAGGTACACACCGCGGGTGGGGATGCCGAGGAGCACCACGTCGTCGGCGCCCTTGGCGCGTTCGACGATCTCGTGGGCGATACGGGTCAGGACACGTGCGATGTCCTGCGCGTCCAGTACGGGGCGCATGTCATCGGGGCTGTGCCGGGTGTCCGGGCTGTGCTGGGTGTCCATGAAAAGGACCTCCTTCTCCGCCTCACGGGACGGACCTTAAAGGACGTCTGATCTACGCGTTCCACGGTACCAGGGCGATTCGGCGCTCCTCGCGCCGGGCCCGGGCCGGGGCCCTTGCGAGGGGGCGACGAAGACCATTCGGCTTGACGCATCCAAGTAACGCTGCGTAACCTCACAGTGAGTTACCAGCCGCGCGGCGGAGCCGCACGTTGTCCATGTCGTCACAGCGTCACAGCGTCCGGGAGCGTTATGTCCAGCGAATACGCCAAACAGCTCGGGGCCAAGCTCCGTGCCATCCGCACCCAGCAGGGCCTTTCCCTCCACGGTGTCGAGGAGAAGTCCCAGGGCCGGTGGAAGGCCGTGGTGGTCGGTTCCTACGAGCGCGGGGACCGCGCCGTGACCGTCCAGCGCCTCGCCGAGCTGGCGGACTTCTACGGGGTGCCGGTGCAGGAGCTGCTGCCGGGCACGACTCCCGGCGGGGCCGCCGAGCCGCCGCCGAAGCTCCGTCTGGATCTGGAGCGCCTCGCGGGCGTGCCCGCCGAGAAGGCCGGTCCGCTGCAGCGCTACGCGGCGACGATCCAGAGCCAGCGCGGCGACTACAACGGCAAGGTGCTGTCGATCCGCCAGGACGACCTGCGCACCCTCGCCGTCATCTACGACCAGTCCCCCTCGGTCCTGACCGAGCAGCTCATCAGCTGGGGCGTGCTGGACGCGGACGCGCGTCGCGCGGTGGCGCACGAGGACATCTAGTCCCGGGGCCCAGGCCCAGCAGAAACGTACCGGCGGCCGCCGGGGTCCCCCTCAGGGGTCCCGGCGGCCGCCGTTTCCGTGTGCTCCCGCCCGTCCCCCGGCCGTGCTCCCGTCCGTCCCCCGGGCTCCGGGGTTCCACGGGGACGGACGGAAGGGCCCGCAGCGCGTGCGCTGCGGGCCCTTCCGTGTGTGCGTGGCCTGTGCGTCAGCTCTCGCTGCGGCGCAGGTTCGGCTTCAGGTCCTTGAACCGGCTCAGCAGTCCGTTCACGAACGAGGGCGACTCGTCCGTCGAGAACTCCTTGGCGAGCTGGACGGCTTCGTCGATCGCCACGGCGTCCGGGGTGTCGTCCACCCAGATCAGCTCGTAGGCGCCGAGCCGCACGATGTTCCGGTCCGCGACCGGCATGCGGTCGAGGTCCCAGTCCACGGCGTAGGTGGCGATCAGATCGTCGATGCGGTCCACCTTGTCGGCGTAACCCTCGACAAGATCCATCGTGTAGGCGTTGACCGGCGACTGGCGGTCGTCCGACCGCGCGTGGCGGATCCAGTCCGCGAGGACCTCGCGCACGGGCACACCGCGCTGATCGGCCTCGAAGAGGATCTGGAAAGCGCGCTTTCGCGCGTTGCTCCGGGCAGCCACGGTTAGCTGTTCACCCGGCCGAGGTAGTCGCTCGTGCGGGTGTCGACCTTGATCTTCTCACCGGTGCTGACGAAGAGCGGGACCGCGATCTCGTGGCCGGTCTCCAGCGTCGCCGGCTTGGTGCCACCGGTGGAGCGGTCGCCCTGGACGCCCGGGTCGGTGTGCTGGATGACCAGCTCGACGGCGGCCGGGAGCTCGACGTAGAGCACCTCGCCCTCGTGGCGGGCCACGGAGGCGGTGAAGCCCTCGATCAGGAAGTTGGCGGCGTCGCCGACGACCTTGCGGTCGACCATCAGCTGGTCGTAGGTCTCCATGTCCATGAAGACGAAGTACTCGCCGTCCATGTACGAGAACTGCATGTCGCGGCGGTCGATGGTGGCCGTCTCGACCTTGGTGCCGGCGTTGAACGTCTTGTCGACGACCTTGCCGGTGAGCACGTGCTTGAGCTTGGTGCGCACGAAGGCCGGGCCCTTGCCGGGCTTGACGTGCTGGAACTCGACGACGGACCAGAGATGGCCCCCGTCGAGCTTCAGCACCATGCCGTTCTTGAGGTCGTTCGTGGAAGCCACGGTTGCGGAATCTCCTGCACTGGAAGACCAGGAAGGCGCGCACGGTCCGGTTGGGCGGACTACAGCGCGAGCAGCTCCTTGGTCGTAATGGTGAGTAGCTCGGGACCGCCGTCCGCCTCGGGGCGCACGACGAGCGTGTCATCGATCCGGACACCTCCCCGGCCCGGGAGGTGAACCCCCGGTTCGACGGTGACCGGCACGCAAGCGTCCAGTTTACCCATTGCCGTAGGTGCAAGCTGCGGGTCCTCGTCGATTTCGAGACCGACACCGTGTCCGGTGGACGGAGCGAGGGCCTCGCCGTGGCCGGCCGAGCCCAGCACGGACCGCGCCGCGCGGTCGACGTCCCGGTAGGCGGCGCCCGGCAGGAGAGCCTCCCGACCGGCCCGTTGGGCCGCGAAGACCAGGTCGTACAGCTCGATCTGCCAGTCGGCCGGGGTGGTGCCGATGACGAACGTGCGGCCGATCTCGCAGCGGTATCCGCGGTAGTTGGCGCCCAGGCAGACGGAGAGGAAGTCGCCCTCCTCCACCCGGCGGTCCGACGGCCGGTGCCGGGAGCGGCCGGAGTGCGGTCCCGTGCCGACCGAGGTGGGGAAGGCCGGGCCGTCGGCGCCGTGGTCCACCAGGCGCCGTTCCAGCTCCAGGGCGAGGTGGCGTTCGGTCCGGCCGACCAGGATGGACTCCAGCAGCTCGCCGAGCGCCTGGTCGGCGATCTCGGCGGCGATCCGCAGACAGGCGATCTCCTCCTCGTCCTTGACGAGGCGCAGCTGTTCCACGGACGTCCCGAGGTCCGTGAGGCGCAGTCCGGGCGCGACCGAGCGCAGGGCCCGGTGGCGGCCGACGGTGATGTGGTGCTCCTCGACGGCGAGCGAGTCGGCCCGCGCGGAGGCGGCCATGTCGGCGGCGGCCACGGCGGGGTCCCCGCCCGGGGCGGAGAGCACGTTCAGCCGGAGTCGGTCGTCCAGGCGGCCCTCGTCGGCCTCCCCGGTGGGCGAGGTGCCGCAGAACAGCACGTCCTCGACGGGTCCGACCAGCAGGACGGCGCCGAGCGGGGACGCCCCGGCGAGGTAGCGGACATTGGCCGGACGCGTGATCAACGCGGCGGCGTTGCCCGCGGCGGCACAGCGGTCGCGAAGCCGGCCCCTGCGGGCCGCGTAGGCGTCTGACATGTCTTCGAGCCTACGAGCGCCCCGCCCATCCGGCCTGGCGAGCGGGTCCGTACGGGCCCGCGGTCCCGGTTCAGGCCTGCGGGGCCCCGATGACGCGGGCCAGGGTCTCGTCGAGCGCGCGGGCGGTGCCCTCGACGTCCAGGTGGGAGTTGTCGATGATCGAAAGCCCGGACCCGTACCAGCCCGCCATCCGCCCGTGGATGCGGGCGACTTCCTCGTCGGAGAGCCGCCGGTTGCCGGAGCGGGCCGCGTTGCGCTCCAGGACGATCTCCAGGCCGGGCAGCAGGACGACCGGCAACAGGGCCGGTCCGACGTGCCGTTTCCACCCGCCCAGGCCCACCACGGGCCGGTCCGGGAAGACCGCGTCGTCGAGGATGCAGGAGATCCCGTTCGCCAGGTAGTTGCGCGCGGCGAATCCGCAGGTGCGGCGGGCGAGCCGGTACTGGGCCTCGGAGTGCTCGTTCCAGCCCGCCTGCGGGTCGGCGAAGCCCGAGCAGACCCACTCCCGGACGTCGTCCAGGCTGATGTGCGCGGTGGGCACGGGCCGGGTGGCCGCCCAGTGGCGGGCGACGGTGGTCTTCCCCGCGCCCGCCGGGCCGATCAGCAGGACGGCGAGGGTGGCGCCGCCGGTGCCGGGGGCCACGGCCGGCGGCAGCGGGATGTGACCCGTCGTCTCCGGAACCGCCTGCTGGGGCGGGACCGGCGGGGGCGGCGGTACGGAACCCGGCCAGCCCTGCCCGGGGGGTATGGGCGGCTGCGAGGGCGTCGCCGGGTGTTGTCCCGACCCGCCCCAGGCGCCGCCTCCCACTCCTTGCTGCATCCGCTGCCACTCCGTCTCGTTCCGGCGACTGATGCGAGAACGTTATATGACCCCGGACCGCCGGCGTCCCACCCCTGCCGTCAGGCGGTCACTTCGTCCGCCAGAGCGCGCAACGCCAGGCGGTACGAACCGATGCCGAAGCCCGCCACGGTGCCGGTCGCCACCGCGGCGATCACGGAGGTGTGCCGGAACTCCTCGCGGGCGTACGGGTTCGAGATGTGCACCTCGATCAGCGGCGCGGTGCGCTGCGCCGCCGCGTCCCGCATGGCGTACGAGTAGTGCGTGAAGGCGCCCGGGTTGATGACCACGGGAATCCTGCCGTCCGCCGCCTCGTGCAGCCAGCGCACCAGCTCGCCCTCGTCGTTGGTCTCGCGGACCTCGACGTCGAAGCCGAGTTCCGCGCCGACCGCGCGGCAGCTCTCGACGAGCCCGGTGTAGGAGGTGGCCCCGTACACGTCGGGCTCGCGGGACCCGAGCCGGCCCAGGTTCGGGCCGTTCAGGACGAACACGCGCCGGCTCACGCCCCGACCTCGCCGTAGGCCGCGAACAGCACCGCGGGGTCCGGCCCCTCCAGGACGGTCGGCTTGGCCAGCCCGTCGAGGACGATGAAGCGCAGCAGGTCGCCGCGGGACTTCTTGTCGACCTTCATGGTCTCCAGCAGCTTGGGCCACTGGTCGCCGCGGTAGGTCAGCGGCAGGCCGACGGAGGCGAGGACCGCCTTGTGCCGGTCGGCCGTGGCGTCGTCCAGCCGGCCCGCGAGCCGGCCGAGCTCGGCGGCGAAGACCATGCCGACGGACACGGCCGCGCCGTGGCGCCACTTGTAGCGCTCGTTCTTCTCGATGGCGTGCGCGAGGGTGTGCCCGTAATTGAGGATCTCCCGCAGCCCGGCCTCCTTGAGGTCGCTGGAGACCACGTCCGCCTTGACCTGGATCGAGCGGGTGATCAGCTCGGCGGTGTGCGGGCCGGCGGGGGTGCGGGCCGCCTGCGGGTCCGCCTCGATCAGGTCGAGGATCACCGGGTCGGAGATGAAACCGGCCTTGATGATCTCGGCGAGACCGCTGACGTAGTCGTTGACCGGCAGCGAGTCCAGCGCCGCGAGGTCGCAGAGCACGCCGGCGGGCGGGTGGAAGGCGCCGACGAGGTTCTTGCCCTCGGCGGTGTTGATGCCGGTCTTGCCGCCGACGGCCGCGTCCACCATGGCGAGCACGGTGGTGGGTACGGCGATCCAGCGCACGCCGCGCAGCCAGGAGGCGGCCACGAAGCCGGCGAGGTCGGTGGTGGCGCCGCCGCCCACGCCGACGATCACGTCGGTGCGGGTGAAGCCGGACTGGCCCAGCGCCTTCCAGCAGTACGCGGCGACCTCGATCGTCTTGGCCTCCTCGGCGTTCGGCACCTGGATGGCGACCGCCTCGTAGCCCTGCGCGGCCAGGTCGTCCCGCAGCGCCTCACCGGTCGAGGCGAGCGCCTCGGGGTGGATCACCGCGACCCGCTTGGCCTTCGTGCCGATGAGGGAGCCGAGCTCGCCGAGCAGCTGCCGGCCGACCAGCACGTCGTACGCGTCGTGTCCGGCGCTCTCGCCGACCTGGATGCGCGTCACCTGGTCTGTCATACGTCCTTCAACTCCAGAGCGTCGAGGACCGCCTGCGCGACCTCTTCGGGGGTGCGGTCGTCGGTGGCCACGACGACGCGCGCGACTTCGGTGTACAGGTGGCGCCTGGCCTCCATCAGCTCGCGCCACTGGCGGCGCGGGTTGACGGCGAGCAGCGGGCGCGCGGCGCCCAGGCCGACGCGCCGGACCGCCTCCTCGACGTCCATCGACAGGTAGGCGACGGGCAGGCCGGCCAGCAGCCCGCGGGTGCCCTCGTCGAGGACGGCTCCGCCGCCGAGGGAGAGGACGCCGGTGTGCTCGGCGACGGCGGCCGCGACGGCCTGCCGTTCCAGCTCGCGGAAGTACGGCTCGCCCTCGTCGACGAAGAGTTCGGAGATCTCCCGGCCGGTGGCCGCGACGATGTCGGCGTCGGTGTCCCGGTAGGGGACGCCGAGGCCTGCGGCGAGGAGTTCTCCCACCGTGGACTTGCCGGACCCCATGGGTCCGACGAGGACGACCAGTGGCCCGGCGGTCACCGGATCTGCAGGTTGTCGAGGTACGAGCGGACGTTGCGGCGGGTCTCGGGGACCGAGTCGCCGCCGAACTTCTCGACGACGGCGTCGGCCAGCACGAGCGCGACCATCGCCTCGGCGACGATGCCGGCGGCCGGGACGGCGCACACGTCGGAGCGCTGGTGGTGGGCCACCGTCGCCTCCCCGGTGGCCACGTCCACGGTGGCGAGCGCGCGCGGCACGGTCGCGATGGGCTTCATCGCGGCGCGTACGCGCAGCAGCTCACCGGTGGTCAGGCCGCCCTCGGTGCCGCCGGAACGACCCGAGGTGCGGCGCAGTCCCTCGTCGGTGGACACGATCTCGTCGTGCGCCTGGGAGCCGGGCACGCGGGCCAGCTCGAAGCCGTCGCCGACCTCGACGCCCTTGATGGCCTGGATGCCCATGAGCGCGGCGGCGAGCCGGGCGTCGAGGCGGCGGTCCCAGTGGACGTGCGAGCCGAGGCCGACGGGCACCCCGTACGCGAGGACCTCGACGACGCCGCCGAGGGTGTCGCCGTCCTTGTGGGCCTGGTCGATCTCGGCGACCATCGCCTTCGAGGCGTCGGCGTCGAGGCAGCGCACCGGGTCGGCGTCGAGCTTGTCGACGTCGGCGGGGGTCGGGTAGACGCCGTACGGGGCCTTGGCCGCCGCGAGTTCCACCACGTGCGAGACGATCTCGATGCCGGCGACCTCCTTGATGAAGGACCGGGCGATGGCGCCCAGGGCCACGCGGGCGGCCGTCTCACGGGCGCTGGCGCGCTCCAGGATCGGGCGGGCCTCGGAGAAGCCGTACTTCTGCATGCCCGCCAGGTCGGCGTGGCCGGGGCGCGGGCGGGTCAGCGGCGCGTTGCGGCCGGTCTCCTTGAGCAGCGAGGGGTCGACGGGGTCGGCCGACATGACCGTCTCCCACTTGGGCCACTCGGTGTTGCCGATCATGACGGCGATCGGGGAACCCTGGGACAGTCCGTGGCGGACGCCGCCGAGGAAGGTGATCTCGTCCTGCTCGAACTTCATCCGGGCACCGCGGCCATAGCCGAGCCGGCGCCGGGCCAGGTGGTCGGCCACCAGCTCGGTGGTGACCGGGACGCCGGCGGGGAGGCCCTCCAGCGTCGCCACCAGGGCCGGTCCGTGCGACTCTCCAGCGGTCAGCCAACGCAACCTGCTCAACGATGCTCCTCATGCTCGCGCCTGGCACAGCGACGGCGCGATCGGGTGCGCGGCCCGGACCCGCCTCACCCGATCCTCCCATGTCCGCGGGGGTATCCCGGTGCCAGGTCCAGGTATCGGACGGGGGATCCGTCAGGTCCCCGCCCTTCGAGGGGGTGTCACGTCCTCACGGGCGGTCCCGGAGCGCCTCTTCGCCCGCAGCGCGCATGGCCGCCAACGGTCCGGGGGCACGGCCGGTCATCTGCTCGACCTGGAGGACGGCCTGGTGGACCAGGAGGTCCAGCCCGCCGAGGAGCGTGCCGCCGCGCTCCGTCCAGGCCGCCGCGAGCGCGGTGGGCCACGGGTCGTACAGGACGTCGAACAGGGTCCCCGCGCCGGCGGGCACCTCCCGGGCCAGCGCGTCGGTGGCGCCCGCCGGGGTGGTGGCGATCACCAGTGGTGCGCCGAGCGCCTCGGCCGCCCGTGACCAGTCGGCCGTGCGGACGTCGACGCCGAGCCGTTCGCCCCACTGCCGCATCTCGTCGGCGCGCTCGCGCGAGCGTACGTACGCGGTGACCTCGCCGGTGCAGACGCGGGAGAGCGCCGCCAGCGCCGAGGAGGCGGTGGCCCCGGCGCCGAGGACGGCGGCGGCGGGCACCTTCTCGACGCCGCGTTCGTGCAGTGCGGCGATGATGCCGGGGATGTCGGTGTTGTCGCCGAGGCGCCGGCCGTCCGGGGTGAGGACGACCGTGTTGACGGCCTCCACCGAAGCGGCGGTGTCGCTGATCCCGTCGAGTAGCGGGATGATCGCCCGCTTCAGCGGCATGGTGAGGGACAGCCCGGCCCACTCGGGGCCGAGGTCGGCGACGAACCCGGCGAGCGTGGCCTCGTCGATCTCGAAGCGGTCGTACGTCCAGTCGAGGAGGCCCAGTTCCCGGTACGCGGCGCGGTGCAGGACCGGGGAGAGGGAGTGCTCGATGGGCGACCCCAGCACCGCGGCCCGCCGTACTGTCGGCTGCAATTCCCTCGCCCCTCACCCACGATTGCGTCCGCACGCACGCGCGCGGGCGACCGGGCCGGTGCCCGGGCGCGAGAGACAGTACAGCAGCCCTTGGGGCGACGAGGACACCCGGTCCCCGCCGTCCGGGGACGGCGGGGACCGGGTGCGAAGGCGTCGCGAACGGTCGGACTACTGGCCCGACTTCTTGCGCTCCCTCTCGTATTCCTCGACGTTGACGTTGTGCTCGTCGTTGGTGACGGCGAACAGCGTCTTGTTCTCGTTGACGGACACGAAGTAGTACCAGGGGCCGGGTTCCGGGTTCGTCGCCGCCTTGAGCGCGTCGGCGCCCGGGTTGCTGATCGGACCCGCGGGCAGACCCACGATCTTGTACGTGTTGTAGGGGTCGGCGATCTGGCGCAGTTCCTTGACCGAACCGACGTCGAGGGTGCTCTGGCCCTTGATGTAGTTGATCGTGGAGTCGAAGTCGAGCAGACCGTTCGTCTCGGTGTTGCCCGGCTTGAGGCGGTTGTAGACCACGCGCGAGATCTTGTCGAAGTCGTGCTGGTACTTGCCCTCGGCCTGGACGAGGCTCGCGACGGTGACGAGTTCGAGGGGGTTCTTCAGGCCCATCTTCGTGGCCTGGCCCTTGACGTCGGCGTTCGCGTACTCCTGGCTCGCCTTGGCGACCATCTGCTTGAGCAGGGCCTCCGGCTTCATGTCCTTGCCCAGGTCGTAGCGGGCCGGGTAGAGGAAGCCTTCCAGCGGGTCCTTGATGTCCTTGTTGGAGTTGGCCCAGTCCGGCAGGCCGAGGTTCTTGGACTCCTTGGTCGCCACGTCCTTCGTGGTGCCGGGCTTGAGGGAGAGCTTCTTGTCGATCAGGGTGTAGATCTCGAAGTTGCGCTTGCCCTCGGGGATCGTGAGCACGTTCAGGGCCGAGGGGTCGAGCATGATCTCGACCGCGGACCTGGCGGACATCTCCTTCTTGAGGGAGTAGACGCCCGGCTGGATGGACTTGCCCTTGGGGTTGGCCTCGGCGGCGGCGGCGAAGGCCTCCGCGCTGGCCACGACGCCCGCCTTCTTGAGGAGCTGGCCCATGAGCATCAGGCCCGCGTTCTTGGGGATCTCCACGTCGACGGTCTCGTCGTTGCCCGTGCCGGCGAAGTCCGCGGCGGAGCTGAACTTGCCCTTGAGGTAGGTGTAGCCGTAGTAGCCGCCCCCGCCGACGACGCCCACGATCACGAGGGCGGCGATCAGGCACGCGGCGCCGCTGCGCTTCGTCGTGTCCTTCGAACGGCCCGACCTGCGCCCGCCGCCCGACCCGTCGGGGTCGCCGCCGGCGACGTCCTCCTCCTCGCGCTCCTCCGTCAGGAGGTCGCCGTCCTGTGCCTCGGCCCCGGGCTCGGGCTCCAGGTGCCGCCGGCCCGGCGGCCGCGGCGGCGGGTAGGCGTCGGGGGTGCTGTACAGGTCGGGGGCCTCGCCGGGGTAGGCGCCCGCGTTCTGCTGGGTGTACGGGTCCACGCCGGCGTACGGGTCCACCGTCGCGGGCCCGGGGACGTACTGGCCCTGGCCGGTGTCCCAGACCTGGTCGCCGTACGGCTGCTGAGGCCCCTGGGGCTGCTGCTGGTGGGGTTGCTGCGGGGGAAGCTGCTGCCCGCCCTGCTGCTGGGCGGGCTGCTGCTGGGGGTATCCCTGCTGCGGGTACTGCTGCTGGTTCGGGTACTGCTGCGGGTCCTGGTACTGCGGGTCCGGGTACTGCGCCTGCGGGTACTGCTGCTGCGCGTACTGCTGCCGGTACTGCGGATCCGCGTACGAGGGCGGGCCGGTCTGGGGGTCCGGATGCTGCGGCGGCTGCTGCTGGTACTGCTCCTGAGCGCCGGTGTCGTAAGGCGTCTGACCCTGTTGGACCGGATGCCCGGTCCACCCCTGGTCCCCGTACAGGGGGTCCTCGGGGTGCCACGGTTCGGGGGTGCGGCCCCGGCCATACTCAGTCATCGATCCCCTAGAGCCGCGAGACGGAGGCAGCGGCTTCGTTGCCGCGGCACCCGGTTCCGCCTCTGAAGTGGTGGGCGACGGCTGTTCGAATGCCGCCACATCGCGCGGAACGTTACCGTATCGCGATCAGACAACCACTTCGACGCACTCGCCGGGCGGATTACCCGATACCCGTTCGGTCTCAAGAGCGGTTTGCAGGATCACGACGGCGGCCGCCTGGTCGATGACCGAGCGCCCCTTCTTCGCGTTCTTCCCGGACGCCCGTAGCCCCTGGGCTGCGGTGACCGTGGTCATCCGCTCGTCCACGAGACGGACCGTCACCGGCTTGATGCCCTTGGCCAGTTCGTTCGCGAAGGCACGCACCTTGACCGCGGCCGGCCCCTCCCGCCCGCTGAGCGAGCGGGGAAGGCCGACCACGACTTCGAGGGGCTCGTACTCCGCGACGAGCTGCCGCAGCCGCCGGTGGGCGAAGGGGATGTCCCGTCCCGGCACGGTTTCCACCGGTGTGGCCAGCACCCCGTCGGGGTCGCACGAGGCAACCCCGATCCGGGCGTCACCGACATCGACGGCCAGCCGGCGGCCGCGGCGCAGTGTCATCGGGCGGTCTCGCCCACGAGCCGCTCGACGGCCGCGACGGCGTCGCCGATGGCGGCCGGGTTCTGACCGCCGCCCTGGGCGACGTCGGGCTTGCCGCCGCCGCCACCACCGAGGGTCTTGGCGGCGGTGCGCACCAGGTCACCGGCCTTGAGGCCGCGTTCGCGGGCGGCCTCGTTGGTGGCGATGACCGTCAGCGGGCGGCCGCCCGCCACGGTGAACAGGGCCACGACGGCCGGGCGGTCGCCCTGCCCCGGCGCCTGGGCGAGCCGGCCGCGCACGTCGAGGACGAGCTTGCGCAGGTCGTCGGCGCCGGTGCCGTCCGGCACCTGGCCGGTGACGAGCGCGACGCCCCGTACGTCCTGGGCGCCGGCGGCGAGACCGGCGGCGGCCTGGAGGACCTTCTCCGCGCGGAACTTCTCGATCTCCTTCTCGGCGTCCTTCAGCTTGCCGAGCATGGAGGCGATCTTCTCCGGCAGCTCCTCCGGACGGCCCTTGACCAGCTCCTGGAGCTGGGCGACGACCGTGTGCTCCTTGGCGAGGAAGTTGTACGCGTCCACGCCCACGAGGGCCTCGACGCGGCGCACGCCGGAGCCGATGGACGACTCGCCGAGCAGCTTCACCAGGCCCAGCTGGGCCGTGTTGCCGACGTGCGTGCCGCCGCACAGCTCCTTGGAGAAGTCGCCGATGGTCACGACGCGCACCCGCTCGCCGTACTTCTCGCCGAACTCGGCGATGGCGCCCTGCTTCTTCGCCTCGTCGATGCTCATGATCTCGGCGGTGACGTCCAGCTCGCGCGAGAGCACGTCGTTGATCTTCTGCTCGACGTCGGTGAGGACCGTGCCGGGGACGGCGTTCGGGGAGCCGAAGTCGAAGCGGAAGCGGCCGGGCGAGTTCTCGGAACCGGCCTGGGCGGCCGTCGGGCCGAGGGCGTCGCGCAGCGCCTGGTGCGTCAGGTGCGTGGCCGAGTGGGCGCGGGCGATGGCCCGGCGGCGGTTGACGTCGATGGCGGCGTACGCCGAGGCGCCCACCGTCACCTCGCCGACCTGGACGGAACCCTTGTGCACGGAGACGCCCGGGACGGGCTGCTGTACGTCGCGGATGACGACGACGGCGCCGGAGTCGAGCTTGATCCGGCCCTGGTCGGCGAGCTGGCCGCCGCCCTCGGCGTAGAAGGGGGTGCGGTCGAGGACGATCTCGACCTCGTCGCCCTCGGAGGCGGCGGGCGCGGAGACGCCGTTGACCAGCAGGCCGACGATCGTGGACTCGCCCTGGTTGGTGGCGTAGCCGGTGAACTCGGTGGCTCCGGCGCCGTCGGCGATCTCCCGGTAGGCGGACATGTCCGCGTGGCCGGTCTTCTTGGCCTTGGCGTCGGCCTTGGCGCGGTCGCGCTGCTCCTGCATCAGGCGGCGGAAGCCGGGCTCGTCCACGGAGAGGCCCTGTTCGGCGGCCATCTCCAGGGTGAGGTCGATCGGGAAGCCCCAGGTGTCGTGGAGCAGGAACGCCTTGTCGCCGGAGAGGACGGTGCCGCCGGTGGCCTTGGTCTCGCTCACGGCGGTGTCGAGGATGTTCGTGCCGCCCTTGACGGCCTTCAGGAAGGCGGCTTCCTCGGCGAGGGCGACGGTCTCGATGCGCTTGCGGTCGGTGACCAGCTCCGGGTACTGCTGCCCCATCGTGTCGATCACGACGTCCACGAGCTCCTGGACGACGGGACCGGTGGCGCCCATGAGGCGCATGTTGCGGATGGCGCGGCGCATGATGCGGCGCAGCACGTAGCCGCGGCCCTCGTTGCCGGGGGTCACGCCGTCACCGATGAGCATCACCGAGGTGCGGATGTGGTCGGCGACCACGCGCATCGAGACGTCGGTGCCGTGGGCGGCCCCGTACTGGACGCCGGTGAGCTCGGTGGCCTTGTCCATGACCACGCGCAGGGTGTCGGTCTCGTACATGTTCCGCACGCCCTGCAGGATCATGGCGAGACGTTCGAGGCCGAGACCGGTGTCGATGTTCTTCGACGGCAGGTCGCCGAGGATCGGGAAGTCTTCCTTCCCGTCGCCGGCGCCGCGCTCGAACTGCATGAAGACCAGGTTCCAGATCTCCACGTAGCGCTCGTCGTTGACGGCGGGGCCGCCCTCGACGCCGAACTCCGGGCCGCGGTCGTAGTTGATCTCCGAGCACGGGCCACAGGGTCCGGGGACGCCCATGGACCAGAAGTTGTCCTTCTTGCCCAGGCGCTGGATGCGCTCGGCGGGGACGCCGACCACGTCGCGCCAGATCGTCTCGGCCTCGTCGTCGTCGAGGTAGACGGTGATCCAGAGCTTCTCGGGTTCGAGGCCGTAGCCGCCGTCCGCCACGGAGCCGGTGAGCAGCTCCCAGGCGTACTTGATGGCGCCTTCCTTGAAGTAGTCCCCGAAGGAGAAGTTGCCGCACATCTGGAAGAACGTGCCGTGGCGGGTGGTCTTGCCGACCTCTTCGATGTCCGGGGTGCGGACGCACTTCTGCACGCTCGTGGCCCGCGGGGCCGGGGGCTTGGTCTCGCCGAGGAAGTACGGCTTGAAGGGGACCATGCCCGCGTTGACCAGCAGCAGAGTCGGGTCGTCCGCGATGAGCGACGCCGAAGGGACAACGGTGTGACCGCGCTCCTCGAAGAAGCTCAGCCAGCGGCGGCGGATTTCAGCCGACTCCATCAGTGGTCCTCATTCCGGTTGTACCCGGCCGCCGAGTGGTTCGTGCGGTGGGTGGTCTGGTCGTTCTCCAGGGCCCGCAGCCGTCGCGGCCCGGGGAGGGCGGTGACGTTGTCGGGCCGGTCGGGGTCCTGGTGGAGCCCCAATGCGTCGTTCAGCTCGTCCTCGCGCTGCGTCATTCCCGCCTTGACGTCGAGGGCGAAGTCCTTGAGGCGGTGACCCGCCTCCACCGCCTTGTCGGCGGCCTGCGCGGCGAGGCTCTCCGGTGTCAGCTTCTTCAGCTGTCGGTTGACCTTGGTGGTGGCCCACACGCCGGCGGCGGCGCCGGCGGTGAACCAGAAGGCTCGGCGGAACATCGGAGGTCTCAGCCCTTCTGCTTCCGGCGCCGGGGCGTCGGCACCGTACGGCCGACGATCACGGTACGTCGGGATGTCTTCTTCGGCGCGCCGTCCGTGTTCTTGCCCAGCGCCTTGCGGACCCCGTAGCCGAAGGCGGCGACCTTGACCAGGGGGCCGCCGAAGGTGGAGGCGACGGTCGAGGACAGCGCGGAGGCGTTGGAGGTGACTTCCTGGACGTCGCTCGCGATGGCGTCGACCCGGTCGAGCTGGGTGCGGGCGGAGCGGACGGTCGTGGAGGCGTCGGCCAACAGCGGGACCGCCTGTTCGGTCACGTCGGCCACCATCTTGGTGGTCGCCTTCAGGACCTGGGCCAGCCTCACCAACACCACGGCGAGGAAGGAGACCAGAATGGCCCAGAAGACGGCCACGAGGATCCCGGCCACCTCTCCACCGGACACTTCGCACCACTCTCTGCACATCGATCGCCACGTATAAAGGTCGTCGTCCGACCCTATCGCGCCGGAGATCCCCGCCCGTACCGGAATTCCGGAGCCTCGGAGTCCGCCTTGTACGGGGCGCGTCCGGACCAGTACTCTCCGTGTCCCATGCGACAGAGACCCCTTCGAAACAGGACCTGGGGCAATCTTCCCTCGGAGCTGAGCGAGTTCGTCGGCCGGGGTGACGAACTCGACGGGTTGGAACGGCTCCTCGGGACCTCGCGACTCGTGACGGTGACCGGGGTCGGGGGCGTGGGCAAGTCCCGGCTGGTGCTGGCGGCCGCCCACGAGCTGGAGGCGTCCGGAACCCCGGCCGAGCAGGAACGCTACTGCGACGGCGTGTGGTGGGCGGAGCTCTCCTGCGTGCGGGATCCGGCATACCTGGAGTTCACCGTCGCCGAGGCGCTCGGCCTGACCGACCACACCACCCGACCGCTGCGGACCGTCCTGACCGAGCACCTGGCGGAGCGCCGACTGCTGTTGGTCCTGGACGGGTTCGAGCAGCTGGTCGACGAGTGCGCGGTCCTGGTCCGGGAGCTGCTGCGCCGCTCCCCCGGTCTGCGGGTGCTGGCTGCGGGGCGACGTCCGCTGGAGGTGGACGGGGAGCTGGTCTTCCCGTTGGCCCCGCCGGTCGCCGAGGAGGCCTTGGCGCTGCTGGCGAGCCGGGCGTCGGCCCTCGACCCGGCCTTCGAGGTGACGGACGCCAACCGGGCGGCGCTGATCGGGCTGTGCGAGCGGCTCGACGGGATCCCGCTGGCGCTGGAGCTGGCGGCGGGCCGGCTGCGCGCGCTGGCTCCGGAGCAGGTGTCGGCCCGGCTGGCGGACCGGTTCGCCCTGCTGACGGGCGGGGCGCGCGGGGCGTTGCCGCGACACCGGACGCTGCGTACGGCGATCGGCTGGAGCCACGAGCTGTGCACGCCGCCGGAGCGCCTGCTGTGGGCGCGGCTCTCGGTCTTCGCCGGGCAGTTCGACCTCGACGCCGCCGAGTACGTGTGCGCCGGTCGGGACCTGCCGGTGGAGTCCGTGCTGGACCTGGTCGGGGAGTTGCTGACCCAGTCGCTGTTGGTGAAGGAGGAGACCCCGGCCGGGGTGCGCTACCGGATGCTGGAGACCGTGCGGCTGTACGGCGCGGGCTGGCTGGAGTCGCTGGGCGACGCCGGGCGGCTGCGGCGACGGCACCGGGACTGGTACATGGGGCTGGCGACCTGGTGCGAGCTGGACTGGTTCAGTCCGCGTCAGCGGGAGGTGGCCGCGCTGGTGGAGGCCGAGCTGCCGAACCTGCGGCTGGCCCTGGAGTGCTGCCTCGACGAACCGGAGGAGCTGCATCTGGGCCAGTACCTGACGGGCACCCTCTGGTTCTACTGGGCGGGCTGCGGCCGGCTCACCGAGGGCCGGCACTGGCTGGACCGCACGCTGGAGCACGTTCCGGGCCCGGAGTACGAGAACTCGCGGCTGAAGGCGCTCTGGGTGCTGGGGTACGTCGCCGCCCTCCAGGGCGACCCGGTGGCCTCGATGAGCGCCCTGTACGAGTGCCGGGACGGCGCGGCCCGCACCGGGAACCCGGTGGCCGCGGCGTACGCGGTGCACCGCCTGGGCTGTCTGGCCCTGGTCTCGGACGACATGACGCGGGCCCGGGAGCTGTTGGGCACGGCGTTGGAGCGCTACCGGGAGGCCGGTGAGCTGAACAGCAACGTGTTGATGTGCCAGGTGGAGCTGGCGATGTCGCTGGCCTTCCTGGGGGAGCCGGCCGGCGCGCTCTCGTTGTGCGAGGAGGTCCGGGAGATCTGCGAGGAGCGCGGGGAGCTCTGGACGAAGGCGTACGCGCTGTACGTGCTGGCGTACGCGGCGCTCGACGCCGGGGACACGGGGCGGGCGCGGTCACTGCTGACCGAGTGCGTGGAGATCAACCACGCGTTCCGGGACCTGGTGGGGTTGGTCCTCGCGATCGAGCTGCTGGCCCTGGTCACGGTGACGGAGGGGCATCCGACGGAGGCGGCGGTGCTCCAGGGCGCGGCCGAGCCGATGTGGGACGGGGTCGGGCTGCGGCTCTTCGGCTCGGGGTACTTCAACGCGCCCCGGCTGATGTGCCTGGAGCGCGCGGGCGAGCTGATCGGCACCGAGCACTACGCGGCCGGCGCCCGGCACGGGCGGGCCCTGTCCTCGGAAGCGCTGGTGGAACGGGCGTTGCGGGGGCCGCAGCCTGCTCCCGCGGCCGCGCTGCCGAGGCCTCGTACGATGCCCACCCGGACGGCGGGCCGCGCGGGGGCGGGCGCGGACAACAGGAAGCCCGCCGGCTCCCCCAAGGGGGAACCGGCGGGCTGACCAGCCTGTGAGGCTACGTCCGCCGAATCAGCGGGCGTAGTACTCGACGACGAGCTGCTCGTCGCAGATGACCGGAATTTCCTTGCGGTTCGGGTCGCGGTCCAGGCGGAAGGCCAGGGCCTTCAGGTTGACCTGCAGGTAACGGGGGGTCTCGCCCTCGCCTGCGTAGCCACCCTCGCGGGCAACCTGGAACGGAACCTTCTCGCGGCTGCGCTCGCGCACCGTGATGACGTCGTCCGGGCGGACACGGAACGACGGCTTGTCGACCTTGCCACCGTTGACCTCGATGTGGCCGTGAACGACCATCTGGCGGGCCTGGTAGATGGTGCGGGCGATGCCCGAACGCAGAACCAGGGCGTCGAGGCGACGCTCGAGCTCGACGACAAGCGCCTCGCCCGTCTTGCCTTCGGCCTTCTTGGCGCGGTCGTACGCGCGGGCCATCTGACGCTCAGAGATGTCGTACTGAGCGCGCAGACGCTGCTTCTCCAGCAGACGAACCTTGTAGTCCGAGTTCTGCTTGCGGCCACGGCCGTGCTCGCCCGGCGGGTAGGGGCGGGCCTCGAAGTACTTGACGGCCTTCGGGGTCAGCGCAATGCCGAGGGCACGCGACTTCTTGACCTTGGGTCGCTTCTGGTTCACGTGGAACCTACCTCCATGTAAGTTAGGTGAGGCTTACCTTAGCGAGGAGGACGTAATGTCTCGACCACATGGGATCCCCCTGCCCAGTGCGCGTCGAAGTTCAGATTCCAACGAAACGGAATCTGCTTTCGACGACGATAAGCAAGGTCAGCCGCGTCCCAGGGAAGGCGTTCGGCAGCTCACCGGAGCCGAACGCGTACGAACCCTCGTAGAGTCCAACGCCTCAGTATCCCTCACGCTCCCGGGTGCTTTCGACCAGGAGGAGTTCGGGACAGGGCTGCCGGCCGCTCGGACCGTCACCCCGGACGGGGACGTGATTCTCCTTGTTTCAGGGGAATCCGCGGCTGCCAGGGCAGCCGCTCACGCCCAGGACGACGACCTCACCGCCGTGATCGAGATCACGGATGTGGCGCCGGTGTCCGTGCCCCATCGTATCCGAGGCCGCGCGTGGCTCGCCGGGTGGCTGACGCCGGTGCGCGGGGACGACCGACCGGCCTGTGCCGCGCTGCTCGCGGAGCGCCGTCCGGTGGGCGAGCTGCTCGGCATGTCCGAGTCCCTGGACGCCCCGTACTCGGGCCGCCCGGCCTGGATGATGCTCCGCCTGGAGGTCGGCGAGGTCTCGGTGGACGACCTGTGGGGCGCGGAGCAGGTGGACCCGGACGACCTGGCGGCGGCGGAGCCGGACCCGATGGTCGCCCACGAGACGGAACTCCTCCAGCACCTCTCCGCCGCCCACGGCGACCGGATCGCGGACCTGTGCGGGCTGCTCGGCACACGCGAGGCGCAGGGCATGAAGGCGGTCCCGCTGGCCCTCGACCGGCTGGGGCTGCGCGTGCGCTTCGCGGGCGGCGACCCCTCCCGCGCCTTCGACGCCCGCTTCGACTTCCCGGAGCCGGTATCGGACATCTGCGGTCTGCGCCGGGCGATGCACACGCTCTTCTCGGCGGCCGGTCACCCCTGAGGGCAGGTCGCCAGCATCTCGACGAGGGCGGCCTTCTCCGGCGGGGTCACGGACAGCCCGTACGTCGCCTTGATGCCGGTGTAGCGCCGGGCGTACTCGCACCGGTACGCCCGCCGCGGCGGCTTCCACTTGTCGGCGGTCCTGCTGCCCTTGTCCTGGTTGGTCTGCTTGTCCACGGCGAGCAGGACGTTCAGGTCGTTGGCGTACTCCAGCCTGCGTCGCGGCGTCCACGCGTGGGCCCCGCCCCGCCAGGCGGCGCCCAGCGCGACGACGTGGTCCGTCTCGATCCCGGAGGCGCGGCGGTAGGTGTAGGGGATCTCCTTGCCGGTGTACGGGTCGTGCAGTACTCCGGAGAGCACCACACACGGGTTGCGGTCACCCTCCCGGAGTTCCTTGAGGTCCCGGCGCAGCACGTCGTCGCGGGTGTCGCAGCCGTTGCGGCCGCCGAGGGCGTCGGTCTCGTCCGACCAGTAGCGGCCGAAGTTCTCCCGCTTGTAGGTCTGCCAGTTCCTGCCCCACTCGACCTTGAGCCCGGCCAGCCGGTCGGCCGCCTCCCGCGCGGTCGGCGGGAAGCCGGGGCTCGTGAGCGGCGCCCCCGAGACGAGCGCCGCGATGCCGGCGGGGCTCTTCTCGCCGTCCCCGTGGTGGCATCCGGCGGCCAGCAGCACGGCCGCGACGGCGATGAGCGGAGCCCGACGTCCCATGCCCCGGAGCCTAGGCGGCTGCCCGGCGCGGCGACCGCTACGACCCGCGCAGGCGCTCGCGGACCTTCTCCACCACGTCCGCGTACCGCGCCTCTGCGCCGTACCGGGTCGGCTCGTAGTACCGCTTGCCGTGGATCTCGTCCGGCGCGTACTGCTGCGCGGCGATGGCGCCGGGAACGTCGTGCGGGTAGACGTACCCGACGGCGTGACCGAGCTTCGCCGCCCCCTTGTAGTGGCCGTCGCGCAGGTGCGTCGGGACGGAGCCCGCCAGCCCGGCCCGTACGTCGGCCAGCGCGGCGCCGATCGCGGTCGTGGCGGTGTTCGACTTGGGTGCCAGGGCCAGCGCGATCGTGGCGTGCGACAGGGTCAGGGCCGCCTCCGGGAAACCGATCATGGCCACGGCCTGGGCCGCGGCCACGGCCAACGGCAGGGCGGTGGGGTCCGCCAGACCGATGTCCTCGCTCGCGGAGATCATCAGGCGCCGCGCGATGAACCGGGGGTCCTCCCCCGCGTCGATCATCCGTGCCAGGTAGTGCAGCGCCGCGTCCACGTCGGAGCCGCGGATGGACTTGATGAGGGCGCTCGCCACGTCGTAGTGCTGGTCGCCGTCCCGGTCGTAGCGCACGGCCGCCCGGTCGACCGCCTCCTCGACGGTTTCGAGGGTGATCTCCTCCTCGCCCTTGGCGATGGCCGATCCGGCCCCCGCCTCCAGCGCCGTCAGGGCCCGCCGGGCGTCGCCGCCGGCGATGCGCAGCAGGTGGGCCTCCGCGTCGGCCGACAGGGTGACGGCCCCGCCCAGGCCCCGTTCCTCCTCCAGCGCCCGCTTCATCAGGGCGCTCAGGTCGTCGTCGGTCAGCGGTTCCAGCGTCAGCAGCAGGGAGCGCGACAGCAGCGGGGAGATGATCGAGAAGTACGGATTCTCCGTGGTGGCCGCGATGAGGGTCACCCAGCGGTTCTCCACGGCCGGGAGCAGGGAGTCCTGCTGGGCCTTGCTGAAGCGGTGGATCTCGTCGAGGAAGAGGACGGTCTCCTTGCCGTACCCGCCGGCCGCGCGTCGGGCGCCCTCGATGACGGCCCGGACCTCCTTCACGCCCGCCGTGATCGCGGACAGTTCCACGAACCGCTTCCGCGTCGCCTGACTGACCACGTACGCGAGGGTGGTCTTCCCGATGCCGGGCGGTCCCCAGAGGATCACCGACGAGGCTCCGGCCGGTCCCCCGGCGCCCTCGCCGACGAGGCGGCGCAGCGGCGAGCCGGGCTTCAGCAGGTGCTGCTGGCCGACGACCTCGTCCAGGGTGCGCGGACGCATCCGGACGGCGAGCGGAGAACTCGACGGGTCCTTCTCCTGGCGGTCCTCGGCTGCGGCGGTGAAGAGATCTGGTTCCACACGGGAAGCCTATGCGAGCCCACCGACACGGCCGTCGGGCTCAGGAGACCTCCGAGGGCTCAGGAGGTCCAGAAGTCCCACCAGCGGGTCAGGATCAGCATGCCGATGATCCCGACGTGCAGCACGGGCACGACCCACGTGAACTCGTCGAAGAAGGCCTTCAGCCACCCCGGGGCGGGCAGCAACCCCTGGCGGACGTTGTGGGAGGTGACGTACCAGAACATGACGATGGTGGCGACCCAGGCCAGGCAGCACCACAGGCACAGCGAGTTGATGTTGTACAGCGACTGGTACATCAGCCAGGTGCAGAAGACGACGCCGAAGAGGGTGCCGGCGTTCAGGGTGAGCCAGTACCAGGGCCGGAAGCGGGCCCCGGCGAGCAGGCTCATCCCGACGCAGATCACGATCGCGTAGGTGACCAGCCCCAGCATCGGGTTGGGGAACCCGAAGACGGACGCCTGGTCGCTCTTCATGATGTTGCCGCAGGAGACGATCGGGTTGAGGCTGCACCCCGGCGTGAAGTTCGGGTCCTCCAGCAGCTTGAACTTGTCGATGGTGATCACCCAGGCGGCGAGCAGTCCGGCCGCTCCCGTGATCACCAGAAGGAGCGCCAGGGCCCGGCTGCCGCCGTGGGTCCGGGCGGCGTCCGCGTCAGCACCTGTTGTCGTCATACCCGCCCGCTCCACATCTGCAAGGTCGTCAAGGACCGGCCATTGTGCCGTACGGGGCTGTGCGCCCACCGTTCGATGGGCGTAAGGAGGCCGGCCCGAGGGGCTCCGGGCCCTGCCCGCGTCCCGGGAACACACGAGGGGGCGGGGCCGGGGAAGCGGTCCCCGGCCCCGCCCCCTCGGGCGGCCTCGGTCAGGCCAGGCGCGCCCGGACGGTGTCGACGAGGTCCGCGACGGCGACGGCCGTCTGCTCCCCGGACTCCATGTCCTTCAGCTGGACGACGCCCTCGGCGAGGTCGCGCTCGCCGGCGACGAGGGTCAGCACGGCACCCGACCGGTTGGCGTTCTTCATGTGGCTCTTGAGGCCCTTGGATCCGTACGAGAAGTCCGCCGCGACGCCTGCCTTGCGCAGTTCGGTGACGGCCCCGAACAGCAGCTTGCGGGCCCCGTCGCTCAGGGCGACCGCGAAGACGCTGGTCGCGGGCGGGATGTCCAGCTCGATGCCTTCGGCCTCGAGTGCCAGGACCGTGCGGTCCACACCCAGCGCCCAGCCGACCGAGGGCAGCGCGGGACCGCCGATCATCTCGGACAGGCCGTCGTAGCGGCCTCCGCCGCCCACCGCCGACTGTGAGCCCAGACCGTCGTGGACGAACTCGAAGGTGGTCCGCGTGTAGTAGTCGAGGCCGCGCACCAGCTTCTCGTCGTCCTCGAAGATCACGCCGGCGGCGGTGATCAGCTCACGGACCTCCGCGTGGTACGCCTTGCACGCCTCGCACAGGTAGTCCCGCAGCAGCGGCGCGCCGACCAGCTGCTTCTGTACGTCCGCCCGCTTGTCGTCGAGGACGCGCAGCGGGTTGATCTCCGCCCTGCGCAGGGTCTCCTCGTCCAGGTCCAGCCCTCGGAGGAACTCCTGGAGGGCCTCCCGGTAGACGGGACGGCACTGCGCGTCGCCCAGCGAGTTCAGCAGGATGCGGAAGTCGCGCAGGCCCAGCGAGCGGTACGCCTGGTCGGCGAGGATGATCAGCTCGGCGTCCAGCGCCGGGTCCTCGGCGCCGATCGCCTCGGCGCCGACCTGCGAGAAGTGGCGGTAACGACCCTTCTGGGGGCGCTCGTAGCGGTAGTACGAGCCGGAGTACCAGAGCTTGACCGGCAGGCCGCCGGCCTTGTGCAGGTTGGCCTCCAGCGCCGCGCGCAGCACCGAGGCGGTGCCCTCCGGGCGCAGCGCCAGGTTGGCGCCGCCCTTGGTGGTGAGGGTGTACATCTCCTTCGTCACGATGTCGGTGGACTCACCGACACCGCGGGCGAAGAGGTCCACGTCCTCGAAACCGGGGGTCTCGACGTATCCGTAGCCCGACTTCCGCAGCGGGCCGGAGATGGCCTCGCGGACCGCCAGGTACTTGGCCGAGTACGGCGGGATCAGGTCGTACGTGCCCTTGGGGGCCTTGAAGGTGCTCACGAAAGTCTCGTCACATTCCTCGTCGTGGAGCGGCGGTGCCGTCTGCGCGGTCCGGGCCGCCGGCGGCGACTTCCCGCAGGTACGGGTTGGTCGCGCGTTCGCGCCCGATGGTGGTCTGGGGACCGTGGCCGGACAGCACCACCGTCGAGTCGTCCAGCGGCAGGCACACGCGGGCCAGCGACCGGAGCATCTCGGCGTGGGAGCCGCCGGGCAGGTCGGTGCGTCCGACGGAGCCGGCGAAGAGCAGGTCGCCCGAGAAGAAGACCGGCGGGATGTCGGCCGCCTCGGGCATCCTGAACGTCACCGACCCCTCGGTATGCCCGGGCGCGTGAGCCACGGAGAAGTCCATCCCGGCCAATCTCAGGGCGGCGCCGTCGGCCAGTTCCCGGACGTCGTCCGGCTCGCCGATGGTCAACTCGCCCATGAGCGGCATCCCGATGGACCGGCCGAGGGCCTTCTCCGGGTCGCTCATCATGTAGCGGTCGGCGGGGTGGATCCAGGCCGGCACGTCGTGCGCTCCGCACACCGGAACCACCGAGGCCACATGATCGATGTGGCCGTGGGTGAGGACGACCGCGACGGGCTTGAGCCGATGCTTCCTCAGCGTGTCCTCGACGCCCTGGGTGGCCTGGTGGCCCGGGTCGATGATCACGCACTCCTCACCGGCGGCGGGGGCGACCACATAGCAATTGGTCCCCCAGGCCCCGGCGGGGAACCCGGCAATCAGCACGTTCGTCCTCAATCGTCGTCCGATGGGAGCCACGGAAGCGGCCGCGGATGGAAATACCGCTGCTCAGAGCCTACCGGCGCCGCTCATTACACAGCGAACCCATATACGGTACGGCCTAGCCCAGCCCGGACAGCGGTACCAGAGACGTACAAGGAGACGACCGGTGGTCACGAGCGATCAGCGTCGGCGACAGCTCGCCAGGGAGAAGTACGAGCGCCAGCAGGCGAACCGGGCCGCGGCCCGGCGCAAGGCGCGCCGCAACATGGCGGTGATCGGTGCGGCGGTGGCCGTGGTGGCCGCCACGCTGATCGGCCTGGTGGTGGGAGGCGTCTTCGATTCGAAGGACACGAAGGCGACCGACCCGACGGACACTCCGTCGTCCTCGCCCTCGCCCAAGCAGTCGCCGCCGGCCATGGCGATCGACCAGAAGGCGAAGTACACCTTCGACCTGAAGACGAACGCGGGCGCCATCAAGTTCGAGATGGACGCGGCGAAGACCCCGCAGACCGTCAACTCGTTCAAGTCGCTCGCCGACAAGGGATTCTTCGACAAGACCAAGTGCCACCGCCTGGTGACCGGCGGGATCTTCGTGCTCCAGTGCGGCGACCCCGAGGGCACCGGGACGGGCGGCCCCGGCTACACGATCCCCGACGAGAACCTCGACTCCCTCGGCAAGCCGAATGCCCAGGGTCAGGTCGTCTACCCGGCCGGCACGGTGGCGATGGCGAACACGGGTCAGCCGGGCAGCGGCGGCAGCCAGTTCTTCCTCGTCTACAAGGACAGCCCGCTGGCTCCCTCGTACACGCCCTTCGGCAAGATCGACGCGGCCGGCCTGAAGGTCCTGGAGGGGATCGCCAAGGCGGGAACCGCCGACGGGGCCCAGGACGGGGCCCCGAAGAACGGTGTGACCATCGAGAAGGGCGTCGTCACCAAGAACTGACCGAGGACCGAGCGACGGCGGCCCGAACCCGGCCGGCCCACCGCCCGCGCGTCGATATTCCGTCGTGCGGGATGCGGACAGCCGGCCCGGCGGTCGCCTATGTTGGCGTTGTGCAGGGCGGGCGCGGCCCGCCCCAGGAAACTGTGGACGATGCCCAGGGGGTGAACCCCTCGCAAGGCATCAGGTGGAGGAGGCGCTGTGAGCAGCGACCCGTGGGGCCGAGTCGACGAGACCGGCACCGTGTACGTGCGTACCGCCGAGGGCGAGCAGGTCGTCGGCTCGTGGCAGGCCGGCACCCCTGAGGAGGCCCTGGCCTACTTCGAGCGCAAGTACGAGGGCCTGGTGGTCGAGATCGGCCTCCTCGAACGGCGGGTGCGGACCACCGATCTGTCCGCCAAGGACGCCCAGACGGCGATCGACCATCTGCGGACGCAGCTGGACGAGCACCACGTCGTGGGTGACCTCGACGCTCTGCGCGTCCGGCTGGACAAGCTGGTCGCGACCGTGGAGTCGCGGCGCGAGGAGCGCAAGGTCCAGAAGGCCCGGCAGGCGGACGAGGCCCGTGCGGCCAAGGACGCCCTGGTCGTCGAGGCCGAGGAGCTGGCGCAGAGCGACCAGTGGCGCAGTGCCGGTGAGCGGCTGCGCGCCCTGGTGGACATCTGGAAGGGCCTGCCGCGACTCGACCGCAAGTCGGACGACGAGCTGTGGCACCGCTTCTCCCACGCCCGCTCCGCCTTCTCCAAGCGTCGCAAGGCGCACTTCGCCTCGCTCGACGCGCAGCGCGAGGACGCCCGCAAGGCCAAGGAGAAGCTGGTCTCGGAGGCCGAGTCGCTGTCGAAGTCGACGGACTGGGGTCCGACGGCCGCGCGCTACCGCGAGCTGATGGAGAGCTGGAAGGCGGCGGGTCGGGCGCAGCGCGAGTCCGAGGACGACCTGTGGAACCGTTTCCGCGGTGCGCAGGACGTCTTCTTCGCCGCTCGCAGCGAGGTCTTCGCCGAGCGCGACGCCGAGCAGACGGAGAACCTGAAGCTCAAGGAGGAGCTGGCCGACGAGGCCGAGAAGCTCGTCCCGATCACGGACCTGAAGGCGGCCCGTGCCGGCTTCCGCTCCCTGAACGAGCGCTGGGAGGCCATCGGCCACGTACCGCGCGACGCCCGTCCCAAGGTCGAGGGTCGGATGCACGCCGTGGAGCGGGCCATCCAGGAGGCCGAGGAAGGCGAGTGGCGGCGTACGAACCCGGAGGCCCGGGCGCGTGCGGCCGGTCTGACGGGGCAGTTGCAGGCGGCGGTCGACAAGCTGCGCGGGCAGATCGACGCGGCGCGGGCCTCGGGCAACAACGCGCGGGCCGACAAGCTCTCCCGGGAGCTGGAGGGCCGTCAGGCGCTGCTGGACCAGGCACTCAAGGGCCTGGAGGAGTTCGGCGGCTGACGCCGGCTCGACACGTGGACACGGGCACCACCGGAATCCTCCGGTGGTGCCCGTTCGGTGTTCGGCCCCGGGCGCCGCGGGCTACGGCCGGCGGGCCGAGGTGACGCGGTAGACGTCGTAGACGCCCTCGACGCCGCGTACGGCCTTCAGGACGTGCCCGAGGTGCTTCGGGTCGCCCATCTCGAAGGTGAACCGGGAGGTGGCCACCCGGTCGCGCGAGGTCTGCACGGCCGCCGACAGGATGTTGACGTGCTGGTCCGACAGGACCCGGGTGACGTCGGACAGCAGTCGTGACCGATCCAACGCCTCGACCTGGATGGCGACGAGGAAGACGGAGGACTGGGTGGGCGCCCACTCGACTTCCAGCATCCGCTCGGGCTGCTGGGAGAGGGAGTCCACGTTGACGCAGTCCGCGCGGTGCACGGACACGCCGCTGCCCCGCGTGACGAACCCGATGATGGGGTCGCCCGGCACCGGGGTGCAGCAGCGGGCCAGCTTGACCCAGACGTCGTCCACGCCCTTGACGACCACGCCCGGATCGGCGTTGGCGCGGCGCTTGGACTTGCCGCGCGCCGGCGGGATGCTCTCCTCGATGTCCTCGTTGGCGGCCTCCTCGCCGCCGAGGGCCTGCACCAGCTTCTGGACGACGCCCTGCGCGGCCACGTGGCCCTCGCCGATCGCCGCGTAGAGGGAGGAGATGTCGGGGTAGCGCATCTCGTGCGCCAGGGTGACGAGCGAGTCTCCCGTCAGGATCCGCTGGATGGGCAGGTTCTGCTTGCGCATGGCCCGCGCGATGGCGTCCTTGCCGTGCTCGATCGCCTCGTCGCGGCGCTCCTTGGAGAACCAGGCCCGGATCTTGTTGCGGGCCCGCGGGGACTTGACGAAGCCCAGCCAGTCCCGGGAGGGTCCGGCGCCCTCGGCCTTGGAGGTGAACACCTCGACCAGGTCGCCGTTGTCGAGGGTCGATTCGAGCGGCACCAACCGCCCGTTGACCCGCGCCCCTATCGTGCGGTGACCGACCTCGGTGTGCACGGCGTACGCGAAGTCCACCGAGGTGGCGCCCGCCGGCAGCGCTATGACATCGCCCTTGGGCGTGAAGACGAAGACCTCGTTGCGGGAGAGGTCGAAGCGCAGCGAGTCCAGGAACTCGCCCGGGTCCTCGGTCTCCTTCTGCCAGTCCAGCAGCTGCCGCAGCCACGCCATGTCGTTGACGGTGTCCTGGCCCGCGCTGCCCTTGGCCGCCTGCGGCACGTCGGTGCGCACCTTGGAGGTGCCGGCGACGGTCTGCTGCTTGTACTTCCAGTGGGCGGCGATGCCGTACTCGGCGCGGCGGTGCATGTCGAACGTGCGGATCTGGAGTTCGACCGGCTTGCCGCTGGGCCCGATGACCGTCGTGTGCAGCGACTGGTACATGTTGAACTTGGGCATCGCGATGTAGTCCTTGAACCGGCCGGGGACCGGGTTCCATCGCGCGTGCACGGTGCCGAGGGCCGCGTAGCAGTCCCGGACGGTGTCCACCAGGACCCGGATGCCGACCAGGTCGTAGATCTCCGCGAAGTCGCGACCGCGCACGATCATCTTCTGGTAGACGCTGTAGTAGTGCTTGGGCCGGCCGGTGACGGTGGCCTTGATGCGGGCCGCCCTGAGGTCGGTCTGCACCTCGTCCGTGACGACGGTGAGGTACTCGTCGCGCTTGGGCGCCCGCTCCGCGACCAGACGCACGATCTCGTCGTACATCTTGGGGTAGAGGATCGCGAAGGCGAGGTCCTCCAGCTCCCACTTGATCGTGTTCATGCCCAGCCGGTGGGCCAGGGGCGCGTAGATCTCCAGCGTCTCGCGGGCCTTCTTCTCCTGCTTCTCCCGCTTGAGGTAGCGCATGGTGCGCATGTTGTGCAGGCGGTCCGCGAGCTTGATGACCAGGACCCGGGGGTCCTTGGCCATGGCGACGACCATCTTGCGCACGGTCTCGGCCTGGGCGGCCTCGCCGAACTTGACCCGGTCGAGCTTGGTGACCCCGTCGACGAGCAGCGCGACGGCGTCGCCGAAGTCGCGTCTGAGCTGGTCCAGCCCGTACTCGGTGTCCTCGACCGTGTCGTGCAGCAGGCCCGCCATCAGCGTCGCGGGGTCCATGCCCAGCTCGGCGAGGATCGTGGTCACCGCGAGCGGGTGCGTGATGTACGGGTCGCCGCTCTTGCGCTTCTGGCCCCGGTGCCAACGCTCCGCGACCTGGTACGCCTGCTCGATCTGACGCAGCGTCGCCGACTCGATCTTCGGGTCGTTGCCGCGGACTATGCGGAGCAGGGGTTCCAGTACCGGGTTGTACGGGTTGGAACGCTGTACGCCGAGGCGCGCGAGCCGGGCGCGCACCCGGTTGGAGGACCCGGCCGGCTTCGCCGGAGCGGGCTTGACCGGCGGGGCCGGCGGGGGCGTGGCTGCGGCCGCCGCGGCCTCCTCGGGCTGCGGGTCGGGCTGCGCGGCGGAGATTGGCTGGACCTCGTCTGGCAAGAGCGCTCCTCAAGCGGATCCGGTGCCCCGGTCAGGTCCGGATAACCCATGGTAGCGAGGGTTGCGCCGGCTCGTTCCCCTCGGCCCCGGCTCCCCCGCCGCCGCCCGGGCACGCCCGGATCCGCCGGCGTTCGCACGCGAGGGGACCGCGGTGGAGTGCGCCGCGCGCCCCCGCAAAGCCGGAGCGGGCGGTGTACCGGGTCGCCCCGGTACACCGCCCGCTCCGTGTGACAGAAGGGTCAGACCACGATCAGCGCGTCCAGCGGAGCGCCGTCGAGGCCCGGCTCCAGCCGGGCGCGGCCCGGCAGGAACGACAGTTCCATCAGGACCGCCACGCCGGCGACCTCGGCGCCGGCGCGCCGGATCAGCGAGAGCGAGGCGTCGGCCGTGCCGCCGGTCGCCAGGACGTCGTCGATGACCATGACCCGGTCACCGGCCGACAGGTCCTCGGCGTGGACCTCGATCTCCGCGGTCCCGTACTCCAGCTCGTACGACTGCGAGAGCGTCGCTCCGGGCAGCTTCCCGGCCTTGCGGACGGGCACGAAGCCGATCCCGGCCTGGACGGCCACCGGGGCCGCCAGGATGAATCCGCGCGCCTCCAGCCCGACGATCTTCGTCGCGCCGTACCGGGCCGCGAGGTCCACCAGCGCGTCCGTCAGGGCCGCGAAGGCCTTCGGGTCGGCCAGCAGCGGGGTGATGTCCTTGAACATCACTCCCGGCTTCGGATAGTCCGGGACGTCCTTGATCCGGCTGAGCAGCAGCTCGCGGACCTCGGGTGCGCACGCGGTCATCGGCGCCGCCGTCCGTGGCCCTCGGCCTGGCCCTGGGCCACGACCTGCGGGGAGCCCTCGGAGGCCTGGCCCCCGTCGACGGACTCGCCCTTGGCCGCCGCGGCGGCCCGCTTGGCGAGCACCCGCTTCTTGAGGGCCTTCATGGACGGCTCGCGCTCCTTCAGGTCCACGACCAGCGGGGTCGCGATGAAGATCGAGGAGTACGCGCCGGCCGCGAGACCGACGAACAGCGACAGCGAGATGTCGTTGAGCATGCCCGCGCCCAGGAAGCCGCCGCCGATGAAGAGCAGGGCCCCGACCGGGAGCAGCGCCACGACGGTGGTGTTGATCGAGCGGACCAACGTGCCGTTGATGCTGCGGTTGGCGACCTCGCTGAAGGTGTAGCGGGTCTGCTTGGTGATGTCCTTCGACCCCTCCTTGAGACCGTCGAAGACGACGACGGTGTCGTAGAGGGAGTAACCGAGGATCGTGAGCAGACCGATCACGGTGCCCGGCGTGACCTCGAACCCGACGAGCGCGTACACCCCGACGGTGATGGTGAGGTCGTGGATCAGCGCGACCAGCGCGGCGACCGCCATCCGCCACTCGAAGGCGATGGCGAGGTAGATCACCACGAGGACCATGAAGATGGCGAGGCCGGTCCAGGCCTTGTTCGCGATCTGCTCGCCCCAGCTCGGGCCGACCAGGTCCGCGTTGATGTCGCCGGCGGGCACCTTCAGCTCGGCCGCCAGGTCCTTCTTCACGTCGGCGGCGGCGGCGGTGTCCAGACCGGAGATCTGGATGCGCATGCCGCCGGTGCCGAGCTCCTGGACGATCGCGTCGTGCCCGGAGGCCTTCTCCGCGATCTCCGTCGTCTGGGCGACGGAGGCGGCCGGCTTCGGGGTGGTGAAGACGGCACCGCCCTTGAATTCGATGCCCATGTTGAGGCCCTGAACGGCCAGGGCCACGATCGCCGTGATGGTGATCAGGATGGAAACGCCGTACCAGAGGAAACGCTTGCCGACGAAGTCGTAGCCGACCTCACCGCGGTACAGCCTGGCGCCGAGATCTCCCAGCTTCGACATCTCTCACGCCTCCTTCGAGTCGACGGGGGCGGACACGGTGGCGGCACCCGCACCGGTACCGGTGCGGGACCGGCGCAGCGGGGGCTTGGCGCCGAGCCGCTTCGGGTCCAGCCCGGACCACGGGTGGCCGCTGGAGAAGAACGTCGTACGGGCCATCAGGGTCATGATCGGCTTGGTGAAGAGGAACACCACGACCACGTCGAGCAGGGTGGTCAGACCCAGCGTGAAGGCGAAGCCCTGGACCTTGCCGACGGTGACGATGAACAGCACCGCGGCGGCGAGGAACGACACGAAGTCGGAGACCAGGATGGTGCGCCGGGCCCGCGGCCAGGCGCGCTCCACGGCCGGGCGCAGGGTGCGTCCCTCACGGATCTCGTCACGGATGCGTTCGAAGTACACGATGAACGAGTCCGCCGTGATGCCGATCGCGACGATGGCACCACAGACGGCGGGCAGGTTCAGCGCGAACCCGATGCCCTTTCCGAGCAGCGCCATGATCGTGTAGGTGAGGATCGCGGACACCAGGAGACTGACGATCGCGATGAACGCCAGGCCCCGGTAGTAGACCAGCAGGTAGATCACCACGAGGAGCAGGCCGATGGCGCCGGCGATCAGACCGGCCTTCAGCTGCTCGCCGCCGAGCGCGGGGGTGACGGTGGTGACGCTGTCCTCCTGGAAGGAGAGCGGCAGGGCGCCGTACGAGAGCATGTTGCCCAGGTCCGTGGCGGACTCCTGGTTGAAACCACCACCGGAGATCTCGGCGCTGCCGCCGGTCAGCGCCTGGCTCACGGACGGGTCGGAGATCACCGAGCCGTCGAGCACGATCGCGAACTGGTTCTGCGGCATCTGCTTGGTGGCGAGCTCACCGGTGATCTTGGCGAACTTGTCCGCGCCCTTGTCGGTGAACTGCATCGTGACGATCCACTCGCTGGTCTGCGGGTTGATCTCGCCCTTGGCCTTGTCGATGTCCTGACCGTTCACGGCGGCCGGGCCGAGCACCCACTTGCCGCGGTCGCCACAGGCGACCATCGGGTCCTCGGGCTTGGCGCCCTTGCCGGCCTCGGCGCGCTGCGCCGGGTCGGCGCAGTTCAGCGCCGCGAACTTGGCCTGCAGGTCGGCCACGGCGGCATCGGCGCCCGACGGGACCGGTGCCGGGGTGGTGGCCGGGGTGGTGGCCTTGTTGTCGTCTGCCTTCTTCGACCCGCTCGCCGACGGCGTGGGAGAGGGGGCGCTCGGGGCCTTGAGGCCCTCGCTGAGCGCGCGGCCCTGGGAAGTGGCGCTGGACGACGGGGTGGCCGACGGCTTGCCGTCTTGGGCCTTGGGGGCGCCGGAACCGCTCGCGGAGGGCTTCGCGGACGGACTGCCGGAGGGCTTCGCGGACGGGCTGCCGGACGGCTTCGGCGTGGCGTTGGGCGTGGCCGGCTCACTGGGGGTGAATGCCAGGACCGGGCGGAAGTAGAGCTGGGCGGTGGTACCGACCTGCTCGCGCGCCTGCTGCTCGTTCACTCCCTTGGGGATGTTCACGATGATGTGGTCGCGGCCCTGCGTCTGGACCTCGGCCTCCGACACGCCGAGACCGTTGACACGGCGGTCGATGATGCCGACCGCGGTGTTCATGTTGGTCTCGTTGATCGCGTCCGGCTTGCCGGGCTCGCTCTTCGCCTTGAGCGTGATGCTCGTACCACCGGCGAGGTCGATGCCCAGTCGGGGAGTCGTCTGCTTGGAGAGGAACATCCCCGCGGTGAGCGCCACCATCGCGATCAGGATGATCGCCAGGGCACGCCCCGGCCTCCCCTGAGCCCCCGTGGGCCGCCGGCCCTTCTTCGGTGCTGCCACCTTGTCGTATCTCCCTGTCCAACCGCCCCGCGCCGGGTCAGCACGCGGACGGCCACGAAATGTGTGGTGGGGACCCCTGCCCCCCGCAGAAGTGTCACTCACGGGAACCGCGGCGGCCGCCGATCAGGCGCCTCCGCGGTTCCCGGCCGAGCGCTACTTCGCGCCGGCCTCGCCGTCGGTCTTGCCGTCCTTCGGCTCGTCGGCGGGCCCGTCGCCGGGCTCGTCCTTCTTGCCCAGGTCGAGCTTGGGAGCCTCGTCCTCGTCCTTCGACAGGTCGGTCTTCGGCGTCTCGCCCGCGGTCAGCGAGGAGGCGTCGTCCGGGACGACCGGCGTGTCGATGGTCAGATCATCGGTGGCGCCGTGGACGATGCGGTTGTACTCGGCGTCCTCCAGCACGGCGCCGATGGAGTTCTTCGCGTAGATGGCGTGGACGCCGGGGGCCACCTCGAGGGTGACGGTGTCCTCACCGATCTCCTTCACGGTGGCGTACATGCCACCGATGGTGCGGACCCCGGTGCCGGGCGTCATTTCGTTGCGCATCTGCGCGGCCGCCTGCTGCTTCTTCTTGGCGGAGCGGGTCATCAGGAACATCGCCCCGATGAGCACGATGAACGGGAGGAGTGTCACGAGATTCACGGGACGGAGATCCTTCGCACGACCGTACGGGAGACGGCCTTCTTCTACGGGGGTGGGCATGCCGACCCGAAGGGTCGGCATCGGCGGAGTCTAGGCGAGTCCGCACCGATGGAACAACGCCCAGCATGGCACCGCAGTTCCTGGGCGGTCGAACCTCCGCGCCGTCAGGCCCTGAACAACCCCTGTTGTCCGCTTGATCCACTACCGCCCTGCTGGGGCGGTACGAGCCCCAGGTGGGCCCATGCGGCGGGGGTCGCGACCCGGCCCCTGGGCGTCCGTGCCAGCAGCCCTTCGCGCACCAGGAAGGGCTCGGCGACTTCCTCGACGGTCTCCCGCTCCTCCCCGACGGCCACGGCGAGGGTGGACAGGCCCACGGGTCCGCCGCCGAACAGCTTGAGCAGGGCCTCCAGCACGGCCCGGTCGAGCCGGTCGAGCCCCCGCGCGTCCACCTCGTACAACTGGAGGGCGGTGCCGGCCACCTCGCGGTTGATCACTCCGTCGGCCCTGACCTGGGCGTAGTCCCGGACTCGGCGCAGGAGCCGGTTGGCGATGCGCGGCGTGCCCCGGGAGCGGCCGGCGATCTCCGCGGCGCCGGCGGTGTCGATCTCCACGTCGAGGAGGCGGGCCGAGCGGTGAATGACCCGTTCGAGTTCCTCGGGTACGTAGAACTCCATGTGTCCGGTGAAGCCGAAGCGGTCGCGCAGCGGCGGGGGCAGCAGTCCGGCCCGGGTGGTGGCACCGACGAGGGTGAAGGGCGGCAGCTCCAGCGGGATGGCGGTCGCGCCCGGGCCCTTGCCGACGATCACGTCGACGCGGAAGTCCTCCATGGCCATGTACAGCATCTCCTCGGCGGGCCGGGACATGCGGTGGATCTCGTCGAGGAAGAGGACCTCGCCCTCCTGGAGGGAGGACAGGATCGCGGCGAGGTCGCCGGCGTGCTGGATGGCGGGACCGGAGGTGATCCGGATGGGTGCCCCCATCTCGGCGGCGATGATCATGGAGAGGGTGGTCTTGCCGAGGCCGGGCGCGCCCGAGAGCAGGACGTGATCGGCGGTGGCCCCGCGCTGGCGGGCCGCCTTGAGGACGAGGTCGAGCTGCCGGCGGACCTTCTCCTGGCCGACGAACTCTCCGAGGTCCTTGGGCCTCAGGGCCGCCTCGACGGCGGTGTCCTCGCCGCCGGCCGCCGCCGCGACAAGACGGTCGGTCTCGGCTGCGTCGGTCTCGTCGTCCCAGTTCACGGTGTCAGTCTGCCTTCTCGGTCGGTGCGGTGGTCATCGTGGCCCTGTGGGCGGCCCGGTACGGGGACGCCACCCGGGGCCCGTACCGCGTGTGGGCGGCCCGCCGTACGGACTCCCCCGGTCGGCCGGACCGGCGGGGCGCGGCGGTCGGGGTCGGGTCGCGCGGCGGTCGCGGTCGGCCGCCGCCGGCCGGGGTCGCCGGTGCGGGCGGCGGGTCCGGGGCCGCGTCGACGGGGTTCGTCGCAGGGGTGCGTCGCGGGGTCAGCGCGCCCGGTTCAGGGACTGGAGGGCGGCGCGCAGGAGTTGCGGCACTGGGGCCGAGCCGCCGGCGGCGATGGCCTCCTCGGCCTGCGGGGTGACGGCCGAGACCGCCTCCTCCGCCTCCCGCGAGGCGTACCCCAGCCCGATCAGCGCCGCCGCGAGTTGCTCCGTCCACGGCGCGGGTCCGCCGGCGGCGGCCCGCTGGGCCCCGACCAGGCCGCTGGTGCCCAGCGGTGCGCCCAGCTTGTCCTTGAGCTCCAGCAGCAGCTTCTGCGCCCCCTTCTTGCCGATGCCGGGCACCGCCATCAGGGATTTCTCGTCGCCCGTGGAGACGGCCAGCCGGAGCGCGTCCGGGGTGTGCACGCCCAGCATGGCCTGGGCCAGCCTCGGCCCGACCCCGCTGGCGGTCTGCAACAGCTCGAAGACCTGTCGCTCGTCGTCGTCGGCGAAGCCGTACAGCGTCAGCGAGTCCTCCCGTACGACCAGGGAGGTCGCCAGCCGCGCGGGTTCGCCCAGCCGGAGCCCGGAGACGGTGTTCGGCGTGCAGTGCACGGCCATGCCCACGCCCCCGACCTCGATCACGGCGAGGGTGGGGGCGAGGGCGGCGACCTGGCCACTGACGAAGGCGATCATCGGGTACGGCCTTTCCGGGCGGAGACGGGGGCGGAGCCGCGCGCGGCGGTCGCGGCGTGCAGGGCGACCGCCTGCTGGAGGCGGTTCTGGGCGGGGGCCCGCCAGATGTGGCAGATGGCGAGGGCCAGGGCGTCGGCGGCGTCTGCCGGTTTCGGCGGCGCGTCGAGCCGCAGCAGGCGGGTGACCATGGCTCCCACCTGTGCCTTGTCGGCGCGACCGCTGCCGGTGACGGCGGCCTTGACCTCGCTGGGGGTGTGCAGGGCGACGGGCAGCCCGCGGCGGGCGGCGCAGAGCATGGCGACCGCGCTGGCCTGCGCGGTTCCCATGACGGTGCTGACGTTGTGCTGGCTGAACACCCTTTCCACCGCGACGAGTTCGGGGCGGTGTTCGTCGAGCCAGCTTTCGATGCCCTGCTCGATGGCGACGAGCCGCAAGCCGATCTCGGCATCGGCGGGCGTCCGTACGACCCCCACGCCCAGCATCCTCAGCGGGCGACCCGCGACGCCCTCGACCACCCCGATACCGCAGCGGGTCAGCCCCGGGTCCACACCGAGCACTCGCACGTCCCCTCCTCCTTCACGCTGGTGTGCAGGCTACCGGCCGGCACCGACAGCGGCGTGACGGCACGGGACGGGTCGCTCTGTTCGGCGGCCGGTGCGAGGAGCGGCCCGGGGATCGAGCGGCTCGGGGATCGAGCGGGCCGGGGATCGAGCGGGCCGGTGAAACGACCAACGAAACGGCCCGCCGGATGCATCCGGCGGGCCGTTCACGTCTGTTGCGGCGAGAGCCCGCGGCTCAGGCGTCGACCTTCTCCATGACCTCGTCCGATACGTCGAAGTTGGCGAAGACGTTCTGCACGTCGTCGCTGTCCTCCAGCGCGTCGATCAGCTTGAAGATCTTGCGCGCGCCCTCTTCGTCCAGCTCGACCTGCATGGTCGGCAGGAAGTTGGAGTCGGCCGAGTCGTAGTCGATGCCGGCCTGCTGGAGCGCGGTGCGGACCGCGACCATGTCGGTGGCCTCGCTGATGATCTCGAAGCTGTCCCCGAGGTCGTTGACCTCTTCGGCTCCGGCCTCCAGGACCGTCTCCAGGACGTCGTCCTCGGAGAGCTCGCCCTTGGGCAGGAGGACGACACCCTTGCGGTTGAACAGGTACGAGACCGAGCCCGGGTCGGCCATCGAGCCGCCGTTGCGGGTCATGGCGACACGCACGTCGGACGCGGCACGGTTGCGGTTGTCGGTGAGGCACTCGATGAGCACCGCGACGCCGTTCGGGCCGTAGCCCTCGTACATGATCGTCTCGTAGTCGGCGCCGCCGGCCTCGAGGCCGCCGCCGCGCTTGACCGCGGAGTCGATGTTCTTGTTCGGGACCGAGCTCTTCTTGGCCTTCTGGATGGCGTCGAAGAGCGTCGGGTTGCCATCGATGTCGGCGCCGCCCATGCGGGCCGCGACCTCGATGTTCTTGATCAGCTTCGCGAAGAGCTTGCCGCGCTTGGCGTCAACCACGGCCTTCTTGTGCTTCGTCGTAGCCCATTTAGAGTGGCCGGACATCTGCCTGTCTCCTTCGCGTCACCAACAGTGTTCGCCTCAGATCCTACCGGGACGCCGTCACAGCCCCGCGCGCACCATGTCGACGAAGTACGCGTGAACGCGGTCGTCGCCGGTCAGTTCCGGGTGGAAGGACGTGGCGAGCACGTTCCCCTGCCGTACCGCGACGGTGTGACCGTCGTACGTGGCGAGCACCTCGACCGAGGCGCCGACCGACTCTACCCACGGGGCGCGGATGAAGACACCCTCGACCGGGTCGCCGGCTATGCCCGCGAAGTCGATCTGTGCCTCGAAGGACTCGTTCTGGCGCCCGAAGGCGTTGCGGCGGACGATCATGTCGATGCCGCCCAGCGTCTCCTGGTCCTCGCGGCCGTCCAGGAGCTTGTCCGCGAGCATGATCATGCCGGCGCAGGTGCCGTAGACCGGCATCCCGGCCCGCACGCGCTCGCGCAGCGGCTCCAGCATGCCGAACAGGACGGCGAGCTTGGACATGGTCGTGGACTCGCCGCCGGGGATCACCAGGGCGTCGACGTCGGCGAGTTCCTCGGGACGCCGGACCGGCCTGGCCACGGCGTCCGCCGCGGCCAGGGCGATCAGGTGCTCCCGTACATCGCCCTGAAGTGCCAGGACACCAATGACGGGGGTGCTGCTCATGCTTGTTACCAGCCCCGGTTGGCGTAGCGCTCGGACTCGGGGAGGGTGTCGCAGTTGATGCCGACCATGGCCTCGCCCAGGTTGCGCGAGGCGTCCGCGATGATCTTCGGGTCGTCGTAGAAGGTGGTGGCCTTCACGATGGCGGCGGCGCGCTTGGCCGGGTCGCCGGACTTGAAGATGCCCGAGCCGACGAAGACGCCCTCGGCGCCGAGCTGGCGCATCAGCGCGGCGTCGGCCGGGGTGGCGACGCCACCGGCGGAGAACAGCACGACCGGGAGCTTGCCGAGCTCGGCGACCTCCTTGACCAGCTCGTACGGGGCGCGCAGGTCCTTGGCGGCGGCGAACAGCTCGTTGTTGTCGAAGCCGCGCAGGCGGGCGATCTCGTTCTTGATCTGGCGCAGGTGGCGGACGGCCTCGACGACGTTGCCGGTGCCGGCCTCACCCTTGGAACGGATCATGGCCGCGCCCTCGGCGATGCGGCGCAGGGCCTCGCCCAGGTTGGTGGCGCCACAGACGAAGGGGGTGGTGAACGCCCACTTGTCGGAGTGGTTGACCTCGTCGGCCGGGGTCAGGACCTCGGACTCGTCGATGTAGTCGACGCCGAGGGACTGCAGCACCTGCGCCTCGACGAAGTGGCCGATGCGGGACTTGGCCATGACGGGGATGGAGACGGCCTCGATGATCTCTTCGATCATGTTGGGGTCGGACATCCGGGCCACTCCGCCGTCCTTGCGGATGTCGGCGGGGACCCGCTCCAGGGCCATGACGGCCACGGCGCCGGCGTCTTCGGCGATCTTCGCCTGCTCGGCGTTGACCACGTCCATGATCACGCCGCCCTTGAGCTGCTCGGCCATGCCGCGCTTGACGCGGGACGTGCCGATCGCGGACTCAGCGGACTGCGGGGTGGAGGGAAGCGTGCTCACGGATTGACCTCACTCGAAGGAAGACGGGTGCTGCGGTGGTACTGCGGTGAGCAAACCCCCCACGACCAGTCCACTGCAAGGGCCAATGAGGAGCCGGTGGCTCCTTCCGATTTGGCCATTGGGTACAAGTGGGGCCGCTACGGCCGTTCCGCAAGATCCACCGGAGGCTCGTCGTCCATCTCGAAGGCGAGCGGGAAGGGGGCGTGTCCGGCCAATCGGAACCAGCGGACCTTGCGGTGCCTGCGCAGCGCGCGGGCCGCGCGTACCGCGTCGTTGTGGAAGCGGCGGGCCATCGGCACCCGGCGGACGGCGGCCGCCAGCTCCTCGGTGGCCTCCGCGCCGCCGGGAGCGGCCTTCAGCACCTCGACCTGGTCCACGTCGGCGAACACCGCGCGCAACGCCTGGCTCAGTTCGCTCTCGGCCACCTCACGGTGCTCCTCCTCGGCCTGCCGGGCCCCGTGCGCGGCCTCGTACAGCACCAGCGACGAGGCCGGGTCGAGCACCCCCGAGGTGGCCACCTCCAGCACCACCGACGCCCGCCGCACGAGCTGCGCGTCGAGGGCGGCCCGGGCGGCGTCCATCCGCGAGTGCAGGCGGTCGAGTCGACCGGCGGTCCAACTGAGGTAGACCCCGATGACGCCGAGGCCCAGGGCAATCCAGACAAGGGTTTCGATCACGGGCCGCGACTCTACCTTTCGCGGGCCGCCGGGCCGGGCCCGGCCCGGCGGCGGCCCCCGGCGGCCGGCGGACGCCATGGAGACGGCCCGGCACCCTCGGGTGCCTCGACGACGCGGCGAGGAGCGGTGCGGTGTGGTGCCGGGCGGCGTGGGTCAGACAGGATCCGAGAGCCGGCCCGGTCAGTCCCGCGAGAAGCCCAGCCGTGCGCGCAGGCCGACGCGTTCGTCCTCCGCGACCGCCGTCGCGCCGTCGGTCACCGTTTCGTAGACGGCCAGGATGTCCGCTCCCACCGTCGACCAGTCGAAGCGCCGCACGTGCGCGGAGCCTCGGGTGCTCAGTTCCGCCCGGCGTTCCGGGTCCCGCAGGAGGGCGATGGCGCCTGCGGCCAGGGAGTCGGCGTCCTCGTTGGTGAAGAGGTCGCCCGCGCCTCCCTGGTCCAGTACCTGCGCGAAGGCGTCCAGGTCCGAGGCCAGCACCGCGGCCCCGGCCGAGAGGGCCTCGACGAGGATGATGCCGAAGCTCTCGCCGCCGGTGTTGGGGGCGACGTACACGTCGACGCTGCGCAGCAGTCGCGCCTTGTCCTCGTCCGAGACCATGCCGAGGAACTCGACGCGGGAGCGGAGGTCGGCCGGCAGCGAGGCCACGGCTTCCTCCTCGTCGCCGCGGCCGGCCACGAGCAGCCGTACGTCCGGGCAGGCCTCCACGATCTTGGGGAAGGCCGCCATGAGCACGGGCAGGCCCTTGCGGGGCTCGTCGATCCGGCCGATGAAGCCGAGGGTCTGGCCGCCCCACTCGGCCTTGGGTTCGGCCTTGGCGAAGAAGTCCACGTCGACCCCGTTGGGGATGACGACGGCGTCCCCGCCGAGGTGTTCCACGAGGGTCCGGCGCGCGTACTCGCTCACCGCGATGCGGGCGCTGATCTTCTCCAGCGCCGGCTGGAGGATCGGGTACGCGGCGATCATCGCGCGCGAGCGGGGGTTGGAGGTGTGGAAGGTGGCCACGATGGGGCCCTGGGCCGCCCAGCAGGACAGCAGGCCGAGGGACGGTGAGGCGGGTTCGTGGATGTGGATCACGTCGAAGACGCCGTCGTGCAGCCAGCGCCGTACGCGGGCCGCGGACAGGAAGCCGAAGTTCAGCCGGGCCACCGACCCGTTGTACGGCACCGGGACCGCTCGTCCCGCCGAGACCACGTAGGGCGGCAGCGGGGTCTCGTCGTCCGCGGGGGCCAGTACCGACACCTCGTGGCCGCTGCGGATCAGGTGTTCCGCGAGGTCACGGATGTGGAACTGGACGCCGCCCGGTACGTCCCACGAGTACGGGCACACGATGCCGATCTTCACTGCGCGCGTTCCTCCAGGTCGTCCAGCCACAGCCGCTGCAGCATGTGCCAGTCCTCGGGGTGCTCGGCGATCCCCTCGGCGAACACGTCGGCGAGGGCCTGGGTCATGACGGCCGTCTTCTCGACCCGGGTGCCGTTCTTCGGCACGGCCACCTCGGAGTGGATCCGGCCGAACAACTTCGGGGTGTCCCCGTAGTACAGGGTGGCCGGGAGCAGCACCGCGCCCGTCTGCTGGGCGAGGAGCGCCGGTCCCGCCGGCATGCGCGCCGTGGAGCCGAAGAAGTCCACCTCGACCCCGGAGGCCGACAGGTCCCGGTCGGCGACCAGGCAGACCAGTCCCCCGGAGCGGAGCCGCCGGGCCAGGGTGCCGAAGGCGGCGCCGCCGCTGTGCGGGAGCACCTCCATGCCGAGGCTCTCCCGGTAGGCCACGAAGCGGTCGTACAGGCTTTCGGGCTTGAGCCGCTCGGCGACCGTGGTGAGCGGCACGCCGATGTGGCCGGTGGCCCAGGCGCCGGCGAGGTCCCAGTTCGCGAGGTGCGGCAGGGCGACCACGACCCCGCGTCCGGTGGCCAGCGCCTCGCGCAGGATGTGGTCGTCCTTCATCTCGACGTCCGTGCCGAACCGCTTCGGGTCCATCGTGGGCAGCCGGAAGGATTCCATCCAGTACCGCATGTACGAGCGCATGCCGGCCCGCGACAGTTCCCGCAGGGCTTCGGGGGTCGCGTCCGGGACCACCCGGGCCAGGTTCGACTCCAGGCGCAGCACGCTCTTGCCGCGCCGCTTCCAGGCGTAGTCCGCGATCCGGCGGCCGAGGGCCACCGCCGCGGGCTCGGGGAGCTTCTTCACGCCCGCCCAGCCGAGCCCGTAGAGCCCGTCGACGAGCTTGTCCTGTGCGGCGCCCATCAGGCGGCCCCGCCTTCGGCCGCTGCCGCGTCGGCCTCCGCGGCCTCGCGGCGCACGGTGACCACCCGCTGGATCAGCGTGACGAGGGAGCCCACCGCGACCAGCCACAGGGCGATCGGCAGGAGCACCCCGATCCAGGAGGGGACGCCGAAGGTCTGGAGCCCGGACAGGCCGGCCGCGACGAGGGTGATCACCAGGCGCTCGGCGCGTTCGACGAGCCCGTTGACGGCCACCGGCAACCCGATCGACTCGCCGCGGGCCTTGGTGTAGGAGACCACCTGGCCGCTGGCCAGGCAGAAGATCGACACGGCGCAGAGCGCGTTGTGGTTCCCGGAGCCCGCGTACCAGAGCGCGAGTCCGCCGAAGATGGCCGCGTCGGCCACCCGGTCGAGCGTCGAGTCGAGGAACGCCCCCCACCGGCTGGAGACGCCGGCCTGGCGGGCCATGTTCCCGTCGACCAGGTCGGAGAAGACGAAGAGGGTGATGGTGATCGTGCCCCAGAAGAACTCGCCCCGGGGGAAGAAGACCAGCGCGCCGGCCACCACTCCGGCGGTGCCGATCAGGGTGACGGCGTCCGGGCTCACCCCCCGACGGAGGAGAAATGCGGCGAACGGCGTGAGAACACGCGTGAAGAATGCACGCGCGTACTTGTTCAGCATGGCCTTCCCGGAGGGTCGCTGGGCCGCACGGCCACAGCGGCCACCGGCTGGCCCATCGTAGCCGGCGCCTCGCGCCCCGGGTGCCGCGCACCCACCGGTTCGCCCCGGACAATCCCCGCGCCGGCTCCACGTCGGCTCCGCGTCGACCGCTCGTCGTGCTCCGGACGGCTCCGGGTACGACGTATGGACGTGGTGTGACACCGGTGCAAAGCTCGAAGGACCCCGATCACCCTCCTCACCGCGACACCGGGAGGCACGAGCATCATGGGAGCCACATCACACCAAGCCGGGGCCGCCGGCAGGGCGCTGACGGCCGACCGGCCCACTTCCGTACGGAACGTCGTGTTGGTCGGCCACAGCGGCGCCGGCAAGACCACGCTGGTCGAGGCCCTGGCGCTGACCGCCGGGGCCGTCAATCGAGCCGGCCGGGTCGAGGACGGCTCGACCGTCTCCGATCACGACGAGATCGAACATCGTCGCCACCGGTCCGTCCAGCTCTCCCTCGTCCCCGTCGAATGGGGCGGGATCAAGATCAACATCCTGGACACTCCGGGATACGCCGACTTCGTCGGTGAACTCAGGGCCGGTCTGCGCGCCGCGGACGCGGCCCTTTTCGTCGTCTCGGCCGCCGACGGGATCGACGGCGCCACCCGCATGGTCTGGGACGAGTGCGAGGCCGTCGGCATGCCCCGGGCCATCGTCGTCACCCACCTGGAGGCGGCCCGGTCCGACTACGCCCAGATGACCGGCGTCTGCGGGGAGATCTTCGGCGCCGAGGACCCGGACGCCGTCGTACCGCTCTACCTGCCCCTGCACGGGCCCGCGGGGCCGGACGGGCACGCCCCCGTCACCGGGCTGCTCGGCCTGCTCTCGCGGCGCGTGTACGACTACGGCTCCGGGGAACGCGTCGAACGCGACCCGGACCCGGCGGAACTCGCCCTCATCGCCGACGCCCGCTCCCGCCTGATCGAGGGGATCATCGCGGAGAGCGAGGACGAGAGCCTCATGGACCGCTATCTCGGCGGCGAGGACATCGACCTCAAGACGCTCGTGGACGACCTGGAGCGGGCCGTCGCCCGGGGCACCTTCCACCCCGTGCTGATGGCGGCCCCGGCGGCCGAGGGAGCCCGTCAGGGCCTCGGGACGGTGGAACTCCTCGAACTGGTCACCGGCGGCTTCCCCACCCCCGCGGAACGCGCGCCGCTCGCCGTCACCGCCCCCGACGGTTCCGCCCGCCCCCCGGTCACCTGTGATCCCGAGGGGCCCCTCGTGGCCGAGGTCGTCAAGACCTCCTCCGACCCCTACGTCGGCCGCGTCTCCCTCGTCCGCGTCTTCTCCGGCACCCTGCTCCCCGAGGCGACGGTGCACGTGTCCGGCCACGGGCTCGCGGACCGCGGGCACGAGGACCACGACGTGGACGAGCGGACCGGGGCCCTCTCCTCCCCCTTCGGCAAGCACCAGCGGCCCCTCGGCCGGTGCATCGCCGGCGACCTGGCCTGCGTGGCGAAGCTCACCCACGCCGAGACGGGCGACACCCTCTCCGCCAAGGACCGGCCCCTCCTGATGGAGCCCTGGTCGATGCCCGATCCCCTGCTGCCCCTCGCCGTCGAGGCCCACGGCAAGGCCGACGAGGACAAGCTCTCGCAGGCGCTGGCCCGTCTGGTGGCCGAGGACCCGACGCTGCGGCTGGAGCAGAACCCGCACACGCGTCAGCTCGTCCTGTGGTGCCTGGGCGAGGCCCACCAGGACCTGGTGCTCGAACGCCTGCGGACCCGCTACGGGGTCCAGGTGGACCCGGTCCACCACAAGGTCAGCCTGCGCGAGACCTTCGGCGCCGAGGCAACCGGCCGCGGTCGCCACGTCAAGCAGTCCGGGGGCCACGGCCAGTTCGCCATCTGCGAGATCCGGGTCGAACCGCTGCCGGCCGGCAGCGGCGTGGAGTTCGTCGACAAGGTGGTCGGCGGTTCGGTGCCCCGCCAGTTCATCCCGTCCGTGGAGAAGGGCGTACGCGCCCAGGCCGCGCGCGGGGTCGCGGCCGGATACCCGCTGGTGGACGTACGGATCACCCTGCTCGACGGCAAGGCGCACTCGGTGGACTCCTCCGACGCCGCCTTCCAGACCGCGGGCGCGCTCGCCCTGCGCGAGGCCGCCGCCGAGGCGACCATGCACCTCCTGGAGCCCGTCGCGGAACTCGACGTACTGGTGCCCGACGAGTTCGTCGGCCCGGTCATGAGCGACCTCGCGGGGCGCCGAGGTCGCGTCGTCGGCTCCGACCAGGCCGGGCCGGGTCGGACGCGGGTGCGCGCGGAGATCCCGGAGATCGAGATCGGCCGGTACGCGGTGGAGTTGCGGTCCGTGTCGCACGGCACGGGCGGGTTCCGTCGCAGCTACGCCCGCCACGAACCCATGCCACCACAATTGGCGGAAAAGATTCGCGAACAGGCCGAGAAAGGAACGTAGTTGACATAGCGCTGCGGCGACCGCCCACCCAACCGGCTTGCGGTGGGCGGTATTTCCCTGTCCCATGACCATGGGGCAGGCTGCGCCGATAGGCTTTTCGGCGGCGCGGGGCAGGACGACGGCAGGCGCGAGCCGGCAGTGGGCACAGGCGCACGGTGATGGGGGCAACGGTGGCGGACGACGGTTTCGACTTCAGGCCCGGGGCGCAGGTTCCGCTCCAGGGAGGCGGTGGGCAGACCGCCGCGACCAACGCACTGGCGTCCGCCGCGTACCGCGACGGCAAGCTGGAGGAGATCCTCAAGGCCAACAACGACCTCCACGAGTCGAAGGTCAAGGCCCCCAAGATCTCCCTCTTCGAACCCAATCTGGGCGAGGCCTTCTGCCGCGCGGTCGAGGTGCGCACCCTCGGCGCCGGCCGCAAGCCGCTCATCCAGTCCTTCGGCGCCGACCCGCAGACCGTCGTCGAGCACTGCCTGGCAGCTTCCCGCATCCGCAAGGAGCGCGACCGCAAGCTGCGCATGATCGTGCTGGTCTGCGGGGTGATCTTCCTGCCCGGGCTGCTGCTGTGGCTGGGCCTCTTCCAGCTCCGCAAGTCCCTGGGCAAGGGCGAGGGCAAGCGGTCCTGGCTGGTCACCGCCCTGCTCGTGGGCGTCGCCGTCGTGGTGGCGGTGTTGATGTTCCGGTTGCCCTTCACCGGGTTCCTCGGGATATACCTGCGGGCGATGATCATCGCGCCGGCGTTGGGCTGGTTCCTGGCCCGGCGGATCTGCGAGGCCACCGCCGTCGACATGCGTTCCCGCTGGGACGGACTGCTGGGCGGCGGGGGCGTCGCCGCCAAGATCCCCGAGGCGGTGCCGGGCAACCCCGACGAGAAGGCCCGTGAGGACCTGCGCCACCAACTGGCGAAGCTCACCGCCGAGGACCGCAGCAACTCCGCCTTCTACGCCGGTCCCAAGGGGATCCTCGGCATGGGCACCCGCTGGGGCAGCTGGCAGATGGCCGAGGAGCTGACCCCGAGGACCGAGGGCGCCGACATCCACCCCTTCCGCAGCTGGGACGTCATACGCGCGATCGACACCCAGCTCCGCAAGCTGGAGCGCGGCCCGCTGCACACGGGGGGCTTCCCGACCGCGTCGATCCAGCACTGGATCGTCACCCCGATCGGCGAGGGCGCGGCCGAGGTGGCCCGGCCCACCGGCGAGGACGTGGACACCTTCCTGGTGAAGCCGCACGAGATCACCCGGATCTGCAACGAGCAGCAGTTCAGCGCCGGCAACCGGCACTATCTGGGCATCCAGTACCCGCTCTGGGACGGGCAGCTCGTCATCACGATGCTGGTGACGGTCACGGTGCTCTACAAGACCCTGCGGGTGGACGTCACCGCCCACGCCCTGGGTCCCGTGCACGGTCTGTTCACCACGAAGTCCGCGCCCAAGACGGTCGAGGTGGCCAAGTCCGTCCGCTTCTGGGAGACCGTGGAGCGACAGCTCCCGCTGGTGGACGCGACGGAGGTCGTCCGTCTGGCCGTGCGTGCCTCGCTGACCTGGTACCCGCCGGTCCTGGAGTACTTCGGCGGCAAGCTGATCCTGCCCGAGCCGTTCGGGTTGCGGCACGTGTGGGCCGGTTCGATGTGGCGCCACCGCTTCATGGCGGACGATGCCCTGCGCACCGTGGCCCCGGTCCTGCGGTCGGTGCACACCGCCGCGTTCAAGGTCCTGGAGGAGAACGGCGTCGACACGGACCGCTTCACCAACCGTTCCTCGATCATGAGCGGCCTGATCCAGGAGCCGTCGCCGCGCAAGGCGGACGTCTACGACGCGTAGGCGCGGACGGTACGACGTGGGGGCCGGCCGGTCCGGGGGCGCGCGCCCCCGGACCGGCCGGCCTTCGCGTCTCAGTCGGTGGGCCAGGCGTCCGCGAGCATCTGGCGGGTGTCCGCGAGCAGTTGCGGCAGCACCTTGGTGTGGCCGACGACCGGCATGAAGTTCGTGTCCCCGCCCCAGCGGGGCACGATGTGCTGGTGCAGGTGCGCGGCGATGCCGGCGCCGGCCGCCGCGCCCTGGTTCATGCCGATGTTGAATCCGTGCGCCCCGGACGCCTTGCGCAGGGCGGTCATGGCCCGCTTGGTCAGGTCGGCGAGCTCGGCGGTCTCGGCGGCGTCGAGTTCCGTGTAGTCGGCGACGTGCCGGTAGGGGACGACCATCAGGTGGCCACCGTTGTACGGGTACAGGTTGAGCACGGCGTAGACGTGCCGGCCCCGGGCGACCACGAGCCCGTCCTCGTCCGACATGTCCGGAATCCCGCAGAAGGGACAGCCGTCCCCGGCCTCCGGACCGGTCGGCTTGTTCTCCCCCTGGATGTAGGCCATCCGGTGGGGCGTCCACAGACGCTGGAACGCGTCCTGCGTGCCCACACCGATCTGCTGCTCCGGCTCAATCGTCATGGGATGCAGCATATGACCTTGCCCCCGCGGGGCGTGTCGCCGGGGCGAAGACGGGTACCTCCGCCGCGATGCTGGGCACATGCACCCCGATGTCGAGCCCCGCGACAAGGCCTGGGAACGCCGGACCGAGCTGCCGCTGTTCTACGCCTCCCTGATCTTCATCGCCGGATACGCGGTGCGCGTCCTCGCCCACAAGGCGGACCACATCTGGCGGGACATCGCCGGGCTGCTGGTCCTGCTGATGTGGGTCTGCTTCATCGTGGACTACGTGGTCCGGATGGTGCTGAGCCGCGAGAGGCCGCACCGCTTCGTCCGGCTCCACTGGCTGGACACCCTGGTCGTCATCCTGCCGCTGCTGCGGCCCCTGCGGATGGTCAAGGTCCACGACGCGGTCCAGGCCAGGCAGAACCGCCCGCGCCGCGGGCTGTACGAGCGGGTCATCACGTACGCCGGGCTCTCGGCGGTCCTGCTCGGCTTCTCGGGGGCGCTGTGCGTCTACCACGAGGAGCGGCTGATCCCCGGCTCCACGATCCGCACCTTCGGGGACTCGCTGTGGTGGGTGAGCCAGACGCTGACGACGGTGGGCTACGGGGACATCACCCCGGTGTCCCCGGTGGGCCGGCTGATCGCGGTCGTGATGATGGTCTTCGGCGTGGCCCTGCTGGGGGCGGTGACCGGTTCGTTCTCGTCCTGGCTGATCCAGGTCTTCCGCCGGGAGGACGAGAAGGAGCCTCCCGGGAACGGGAGTTCCCGGGAGACCCCTTCCTGACGTGCCGCCGGGTCGGTCAGACCTGGACGCGGTCCGCGACGACCTTGGCCAGCTTGGCCAGGGCCTCGTCCTTGGCCACGCCGTTCTCCTGCGAACCGTCGCGGTAGCGGAAGGAGACGGTGCCGGCGGCCATGTCCTCGTCACCGACGATGATCATGAACGGGACCTTGAGCTTCTGGTGGTTGCGGATCTTCTTCTGCATCCGGTCCGAGGAGGCGTCCACCTCGACGCGCAGCCCCTGCTTCTTCGCCTCGGCGGCGAACTCCTGGAGATACTCAACGTGCCCGTCGCCGATCGGGATGCCGACGGCCTGGACGGGGGCCAGCCACGGCGGCATGGCGCCCGCGTAGTGCTCCAGCAGCACGGCGAAGAAGCGCTCGATGGAACCGAAGAGCGCACGGTGGATCATGACCGGGCGCTGACGCGAACCGTCGGGGCCGGTGTACTCCAGGTTGAAGCGCTCCGGCAGGTTGAAGTCGAGCTGCACGGTCGACATCTGCCAGGTGCGGCCGATCGCGTCACGGCACTGGACGGAGATCTTCGGGCCGTAGAACGCGGCGCCGCCCGGGTCCGGGACCAGGGGCAGGCCCTGCTTCTCGGCGACCGACTGGAGGACGGCGGTGGCCTCCTCCCAGACCTCGTCCGAGCCGACGAACTTCTCCGGGTCCTTGGTCGACAGCTCCAGGTAGAAGTCGGTCAGACCGTAGTCGCGGAGCAGGTTCAGCACGAAGGTCAGGGTGCGGTCGAGTTCCTCCGCCATCTGCTCCTTGGTGCAGTAGATGTGCGCGTCGTCCTGGGTGAAGCCGCGCGAGCGGGTCAGACCGTGCACCACGCCGGACTTCTCGTACCGGTACACGGTGCCGAACTCGAAGAGGCGCAGCGGCAGTTCGCGGTAGGAGCGGCCGCGCGCGTCGAAGATCAGGTTGTGCATCGGGCAGTTCATGGGCTTGAGGTAGTAGTCGGTACCACCGTCGAGCTGCATGGGGGGGTACATGCCCTCCGCGTACCAGTCCAGGTGTCCGCTCTTCTCGAAGAGGGCGCCCTTGGTGGCGTGCGGGGTGTAGACGAACTCGTAGCCCTCTTCCTCGTGCCGCTTGCGCGAGTAGTCCTCCATGGTGCGACGGATGACGCCGCCGCGCGGGTGGAAGACGGCCAGGCCGGAGCCGATCTCGTCCTGTACGGAGAACAGGTCGAGCTCGGTGCCGAGGCGGCGGTGGTCGCGCTTCTCGGCCTCGGCGAGGAAGTCGAGGTGGGCCTTCAGCTCGTCCTTGGAGGGCCACGCGGTGCCGTAGATGCGCTGGAGCATCGGGTTCTTCTCGCTGCCGCGCCAGTAGGCGGCCGCGTTGCGCATGAGCTTGAAGGCGGGGATGTTGCGGGTGGTGGGCAGGTGGGGACCGCGACAGAGGTCCTTCCAGCACAGTTCGCCGGTCTTGCCGTCGAGGTTGTCGTAGATGGTCAGCTCGCCGCCGCCCACCTCGACGTTCGCACCGTCGTCGGTCGAGGCGGAACCCTTGATGCCGATGAGTTCCAGCTTGTACGGCTCGTCCGCGAGCTCCTCGCGGGCCGCCTCGTCGGTGACCACGCGGCGGGCGAACTTCTGCCCGCGCTTCTGGATCTCCTGCATCTTCTTCTCGATGGCCTTGAGGTCATCGGGGGTGAAGGGGCGGGCGACGTCGAAGTCGTAGTAGAAGCCGTCGCGGACCGGCGGGCCGATGCCCAGCTTGGCCTCGGGGAAGAGCTCCTGCACGGCCTGTGCCATGACGTGCGCGGTCGAGTGGCGCAGGATGTTCAGGCCGTCCTCGGAGGAGATCTCCACCGGTTCGACGGTCTCGCCGTCCTTCACCTCGTACGCGAGGTCCTTCAGCTCCCCCGCGATGCGCGCGGCGACGATGGTGCGCTCGCCGGCGAAGAGCTCGGCCGCCGTAGTGCCCGTGGCCACCACGCGCTCGTCCCGCTCGGAATCGCGTTGGATGATCACACGGACGTCTGACACCGGTCTCTCCTGACTCAGGGGGTGCGCGAGCGAACACTGCGCGCCTGAATCGTACCGAGCCGGGGGGCGCCATCGCTAAACGGTTGTTCGCCGGAGCCGGACGCCCACCTCGGCGGTGACCGGCCGGGGTACCGTTTCGCGGCGTCCCGACCCCTGGAGCGAACCGCCATGCCGCACGTGCTCGTCCGTCCGCTGGACCTCACCGACGACCCCACCGCCGCCGCCGTCCACCGCGTCGGTCGGGCGGCGTACGCCGTGGAGGCCGCGCTCATCGGCTTCGACGGCATCCCGGCCCTGCGGGAGGGCCTCGACGAGATGCGGGAGCGGCCGTTGCGCTGGATCGGCGCGGTCGCGCGGGACGACGTGATCGCCGGGTTCCTCGCCTGGGAGGACACGGAGGACGGCGGCGTGTGCGTCGACCGGCTGTGCGTGGATCCGGCCTGGTTCCGCCGGGGCATCGCCTCGCTGCTGTGCGCGCGGCTGCCGGCCGACCGCCCCGTCACCGTCACCACCGGCGCCGCGAACGCGCCCGCCGTGGCCCTGTACGAACGCCTCGGCTTCCTGCGCGGCGAGGACTTCGAGCCCGTCCCGGGGCTGCGGATGGCCTCGTTCTCCCGAAATCCCGCTTCGCTCACTCCCTCGACCCGTTGACATCCAAAAGTGTGAGTGGTTTATTACTCACATGAACACGGAACGACGTCGACAGCTCTCCTCCGCCGAGGAACGCCGGGACACGGTGCTGCGCACTGCCATCGGGGCCTTCGCCTCGCGCGGCTACTTCGGCACCACGACCACGGAGGTGGCCAAGGCCGCCGGCATCTCGCAGTCGTACGTCTACCGGCTCTTCCCCAACAAGGAGGCGCTGTTCACCGCGGTCGTCGACCACTGCTTCACCCGGGTGCGGGCCAGCCTGGAGGAGGGTGCGGCGAACGCCGCCGGCAGTGCCCCCGAGGCGGTGCTGAGCGCCATGGGCGACGCCTACGCCCACCTGATCGCGGACAAGGACCTGCTGCTCGTCCTCACCCACGCCCAGGCGGCGGCCGTCTCGGAGACCGCGGTCCGCGACGCCGTCCGGACCGGCTACGCCCGCCTGGTGGAGTACGTGCGCGGCGCCTCGGGCGGCAGCGAACCCGAGGTGCAGCGATTCTTCGCGATCGGCATGCTCTGCCACCTGTTGGTGTCGATGGACACGCAGGCCGTGGACGCGCCGTGGACACGGACCCTCTCGGCCGGGGTCCGGCACTACTGACAGCACCGACGATCGAGGACGAACGACGGAACAGGGCGGGCCCCGGAGCCCGCCCTTCTTCCGACCCAAAGAGTGAGTGGTCAACCACACACACCATCCGACGACCACCTACCGACCGAACCCAGGAGCACCCGTCATGACCACGAACAACGCCCGCCCCACCACGATCGACGAGAACGCCCCCGCCGTCGTCCGCCTGGAGACCACCATCGAGGCCCCCCTCGCCACGGTGTGGTCCCTGCACACCGACATCGCCGGCTGGTCCGACTGGCACACCGGCATCGACCGTGTCGAGTTCGTGGGCCCCCTCGCAGCGGGCACCCGCTTCCGCTGGCTCACCCACGGGCTCGACATCACCTCCACCGTCCTCGACGTGACGCCGGGTGAGCGGATCGCCTGGGGCGGCCCCGCCCACGGCATCGACGGAGTCCACGTCTGGACCTTCCACGAGAGCGCCGAGGGAGTCACCGTCCGCACCGAGGAGTCCTGGGCCGGCGCCCCCGTCGAGGCCCGCCCCGCCGAACTGGGTGCGGCGCTGCGCCAGTCGCTGGAGGAGTGGCTCCACCTCCTCAAGCCCACCACCGAAGCCCGCTGAAGCCCGCCGAAGCCGACCGAACCCCCCCCCACCGCCCCCCCCCCC
>NZ_LGDE01000058.1 GCF_001279725.1 Streptomyces sp. WM4235
GCTGCCCCTGCGCGGCCCCGTTCGGGGAGCCGGGGCGAACGGGGAGCGTGCCGGGGGCGCAGTGCGGGGGCCCGGCGGCCTCGGCGCGCGGGGCGGACTGGACCAGCGGCAGGGTACACAGGGACAGCGCGGCGAGCAGGAGCACGATGCGGCGGTGGGCAAGTGCCATGGCGGAGCCTTCCGGCGGATGAGGTGGGGACCGGAGAGCCCGAGCCCGTTCCCATGATGGGGAAGTCATACCGCGTGAATCCAGAACAAACAGCTGATGTCGGAGTGATTCGGTAGGAGCGGGGGCAGCCCCGTCCCTACTGATCGATGCCATGACGGGACTGCCGTCGGCCCGGCGGGCCCGTGAGCGGCGCACACCGAGCAGGCCGGGCGAGGCCGGAGGAGACTGGGAGCGGGCGGGAATTCTCGGGACGGCGGGACCGAAAGCCGTGGAGGAACCATGACGGCGACCACGCGTGACCAGGCCCCCGTGGCCATCGCGGGCGAGGGCGTGGAGTTGCGCTTGCAGGAGATCGGCGGTGGCTTCTCCGTCGCCTTCATGCGCCTCTCCGAGGGGATGGAGATGGCTCCGGCGCTCAAGGGGCTGCCGGACGACCTGTGCCAGTGCCCCCACTGGGGCTATCTGCTCAAGGGCACGCTCAGGATGCACACGAAGGAGGGCTCGCGGGACTACACGGCCGGGGAGGCCTTCTACTGGGCCCCGGGCCACGCTCCGGAAGCGGTCGAGGACGTGGAGTACGTGGACTTCTCGCCCACCGAGGAGTTCAAGCGGGTGATCGACCACGTCACGTCGCAGCCGTGAGGGCGTACTGAGGCGCACCCGAGCGAGGGCGGGCGGTCGTGTCAGCCATCCCGCACTCCTGCCGAGTTGGTTGGATGCCGCCATGAGTCCAGTGCACTGGTTGTTCGGCGACCAGCTCGGCCCACACTTCACCGCCACCGCCACCGCCACCGCCACCGCCGCCGGCGGGAGGCCGAGGAACACCCGGTGGCTGCTGATCGAGTCCCGGGCGGTCTTCCGCCGGCGCCGGTTCCACCGGGCCAAGGCCCATCTGGTCCTCAGCGCCATGCGCCACCGGGCGGCCGACCTCGGCGGGAGCGCCCAGTACGTCGAGGCGGAGACCTATCGCGAAGGCCTCGCGCGGGCCGTGGGCGACGCACCCGTCTCCGTGCACCACCCCACCTCCCGCGCCGCCCTCACCCTGGTGAACTCGCTGCCGCAGGTCACCGTCCACCCCGCCCGCGGGTTCCTCGTCGGACACCGGGAGTTCGGCGAGTGGGCCGCACGGCAGAAGGGGCGGCTGCTCCAGGAGAACCTCTACGAACACACCCGGCGCACCCACGACATCCTCATGGACGGCGACCGACCGGCGGGCGGCCGGTGGAACCTGGACCACGAGAACCGCGAACCTCCACCTCGCGGCGAGACCACCCTGGGCGCACCGGCACCGTACCGCCCCCGCGAGGACGAGATCGACGAAGGAGTCCGGCGAGACCTGGACCGCTGGGAACGGGAGGAGGGCGTCACCTTCGTGGGCCGCGACGGCCCGCGGCTCTTTCCCGCGAGCCGCCGCGAGGCACTGGCCGCGCTCGACCACTTCGTCACGCACCGCCTCGCCGGCTTCGGCGCGCACGAGGACGCCATGCTGGCCGCCGACCCCGTGATGAGCCACAGCCTGCTGTCCTCCTCCCTCAACCTCGGGCTCCTCGATCCGTGGGAGTGCGTGAGCCGGGCCGAGGACGCGTGGCGGGCCGGACACGTCCCGCTCAACAGCGCGGAGGGGTTCGTCCGGCAGGTCTGCGGCTGGCGCGAGTACGTGTGGAACCTGTACTGGCACCTCGGCGAGGACTACCGACACCGGAACGAACTGCGCCACACCGCGCCGCTGCCCACCTGGTTCACGGAGCTGGACGCGGACGCGCTCGGGGCCCGCTGCCTGTCCACCGTGCTGGCACAGGTCCGGGACACGGGGTGGACGCATCACATCCCCCGGCTGATGATCCTCGGCAGCCACGCCCTGCAACAGGGCTGGGACCCGACCGAGGTGACGGACTGGTTCCACCGGTGCTTCGTCGACGGCTACGACTGGGTGATGCTGCCCAACGTGGTGGGCATGTCGCAGTACGCGGACGGCGGGCTGATGACCACCAAGCCCTACACCTCGGGCGGCGCCTACATCCACCGCATGAGCGACCTGTGCGGGGGCTGCCGGTACCGACCCGCGGACCGTACCGGAGACCGGGCCTGCCCCTACACCGTCGGCTACTGGTCCTTTCTGAACCGGCACCGCGCACGGTTGGCGGACAACCCGCGCACGGCGCAGGCCGTGCGCGGGCTGGACCGGCTGGGCGACGTGGCGCAGGTCATCCGGGCGCACCGCGACACGGGGGACGCCCCGCCCTGAGGAAGCCCCCCGGGTGTGTCTCACCGGCGCACCGGGCCGCCTACAGTGGAATGTCAGGCGGGTCGTCCCGGTGCACGTCGCCCGGTCTCCCGCCTCCCCACAGCCCTCACGGGGCCGACCGCGAAGATCCCGCAGGAGACGCACATGGGCGCCCGACCGCACGCGGGCCGACCGGACGAGCACCCGGACGACGCGGACGCCCTGTTCGCTCTGGAGGACATCGACACGGGTCAGGAGAGACACCCTCCGGCGGACGCCGGCCCGCTGTTCCGCGACTCCCCGGCCGCGCGCCGACTGCTGTCCGTACGGGCCGTCCACGCCGAGCCCGCTGCCGCCGCCTCCCCGCGCGGCAGGCAGATCCTCGCCCGCTTCCCCGATGCCGAAGTCGTTCCCGTCGCCTCGCACTGGGGGATCCCGGAGCTCCACGGCAACGCGGGGAACGTCGACCGCTGGGTCCGGATCAAGAGCGAGACCCTGGTCCTGGGGGAGAAGAAGACGCTCACCACCCGGCCCAACGGCCGCTCCGCGGACTGGATCGCCCCCGGCCCGGCCAACGGCTGCGCCATGGCCTGTGCCTACTGCTACGTCCCGCGCCGCAAGGGCTACGCCAACCCGATCACCGTCTTCACCAACATCGAGCGCATCATCGCCCACCTCTCCCGGCACATGGCGCGCCTCGGCCCCAAGACCGAGGCCAACCAATGCGACCCGACCGCCTGGGTCTACGACATCGGTGAGAACAGCGACTGCTCCGTCGACGCCCTGATCAGCGACAACGTCGCCGACCTGATCCGAGCCTTCGCGCGCCGGCCAACCGCCAAAGCCTCCTTCGCCACCAAGTTCGTCAACCCGGACCTCCTCCTGCTGGACCCGCGCGGCCGTACCAGGGTGCGGTTCTCCGTCATGCCACAGCAGGACTCCACACTGCTCGACATCCGCACCAGCCCGGTGAGGGACCGGATCGCCGCGGCCGGGGACTTCCTCGAAGCGGGGTACGAGGTCCACTTCAACCTCTCGCCCGTCGTCCTGCGCCCGGACTGGGAGCGGGACTGGTCCCTCCTGCTGCGGCACATGGACGACGTGCTGCCCCGTGCGGTGAAGGAGCAGGCGGCCGCCGAGGTGATCATGCTGACGCACAACAAGGACCTGCACGACCTCAACCTCGGCTGGCACCCGCGCGCCGAGGAGGCCCTGTGGCGGCCGGACCTCCAGCAGCCCAAGCGCTCCCAGAACGGCAGCCTGAACGTCCGCTACCGGGGCGGCGTCAAGGCCGAGGCCGTCGAGACGATGCGCACGCTCGTCGCCGCCCACGCCCCGTGGCTGAGGATCCGGTACGCCTTCTGAAGGGTCCGCACCGCGTCGTTCGGGCGGTGACCGGAGAAGCGGGTTCGCCGCGGCCGCGCGGCACGCTCCCGGGAGTGGGCGGGCTCACCGGTCCGAGGGGAAGGGGATCGGGTCAGCCCTCCGTGCGCTCCTGCGCGGGTCAGCCCTCCGTGCGCTCCTGCAAGGCAGGGGCCCCGTGGTCCGCGCGGAGTGTGCTTTCGACGGCGTCGGCCAGATGCGTGACACGGTCGTGCGTGTGCAGACCGCGTGTGACGTAGGCGAGTGCGTAGCCGTGAGCGGGGGAGTACCAGGCGCAGCTGCCGCCGATACCGCCCATGCCCAGGTCGCCGTTGTCGTCGATCTGGAAGCCGAGGGACCAGCGGACGGTGTCGCGCAGGAAGCCGTCGGTGCCGGTGGCGGCGGTGCGGAACAGTTCGGACCAGAGCTCCCCGCCGAGGAGTCGTGCGACGTGGCCGTCGGGCCGGCTGAGGTCGTCGTAGAGGCTCGCCAGTGAGGTGGCATCGGTGATGAGACCGACGGCGCCGAAGCGAGCCTGGTGCCAGGACGGACTGCGCAGGGTGTCGGCATCGAGGAGGCCGGCGGGGCGCAGCAGGGCGGCGCGACCGAGTTCGTGGGCGAGGTGGGAATCGGTCCATTCGGTACCCATGGGCTCGGGTTCGGCGACCAGCGGGAGCTCGTGGGGGTGCACGCCGAATCTGAGGCGTGCGCCGAGCACGCCGGACAGGGCTTCCGTGTGTGCGCGGACCGAGGGGGCGCCGACCGCGGCGAGGAGCCCGTCGACGAGGTGGCCGTAGGTGGAGGCGTGCTCGGCGATGACCTGACCCGGCACGGTCCGCGGTTCCATGGCTTCGAGGTCGTGCACGAGCGCGGCGTGGTCGCGGGGGTCGAGCCCGGCGGCGGCGGGTGAGAACGTGTGCTTGCCGGAGCGGTGACTGAGGATCATGCGCAGGGTCGTGGGATGTGCCGGCGCGTCGCGGTAGGCGGGCCAGCGCGCGGTGACGGGCTCGTCGAGGCCGAGGTGGCCGTCGGCGACAGCCTGCAGGGCGGCGAGCGCGACCAGCGGTTTCCCGGTGGAGAAGACCTGGACGAGGGTGTCGGCGCTCCAGGGAACCTCTCGTGCGACGTCGGCGCTGCCGCCGTGCACGACGAGGGCGGGAGCCCCGTCGCGCCAGATCGCCAGCGAGCCGCCGGGCTCGCGTTGTGTGTCGACGAGCTCCTGGAAACGCGAGATGACCGACTCCCAGTCTCCGCTCGACTGTTGGACACGGACGGCTGCGGGCATCGCTTGCCTTTCCTCTGAGAAGGGGGCGCGGCTCAGGGCGGAGTCGTCGGGGAAGGCGCCCGGTGTGGCCGCCTCGGCCTCCGGGTGGGGTTCAGGCTGGTCAGGTGTCCGTGAGGGGGAACAGGTTCTCGGTACAGGTGAGTTCCAGCAGCTGGAGGATCTGTGGGGAAGGGGCGCGCAGGCTGATGCGCCGGCCGTTCTCCTGGGCGGTGCGCCGCGATTGGATGAGGACATTGAGGCCGGAGGAGTCGCAGAAGGTGAGTTCGCTCAGGTCCACCACGATCTCGGCCGGGCAGTCGGGCCGGGTGATCATCGAGTGAAGGGCTTCCTGCAACATGGGCGCCCGATCCAGGTCCATCTCACCCCCGACCCTGATGACGACGTGCTGCTCTTCACTCTCCAACCCCACGGGCGGGAGGGGGTCCAGTGGATCATCCATGCTTCCACCCTAGTGCCCTCGGGGTGGCCGACAGTCTGCCCCGAGAAGGGCGCTCCGCGCGGGCTGTTCGTCGGCCGGTCCGTCGGCTTGACGCCTCGGGTCAGGTGACCGGCGGGCGCGACCGATGTGCTCGGTCGCGCCCCCTGGCCGAGGCCGTGCCGGTGGCCAAGCCCATGCCGGTCAAGCGGGTTGCGGGGATGGTGTCCGGGGAGGATTCGTGGTCTACGTCATCGTGCTTCGCGCCGTTGAAGAAGGTACGCCGCGGTCAGTGCCACGGCAGGGTCCTCGTCATCCGACAGTTCCACAAGGGCACGTGACGCCCTGCTGCCCGGGATGTCCGCCAACGCCTGGGTCAACCGTCCGCGTGCGGGCGCCCCCGTGGTATCGACGGCGAGGCGCTCGACGAGCCCGGCCGCGATCCGATCCGCCGTCGCGGTGTCGCCCGCCAACACGCTCAGCGCGTCGGCCGCATCGGTGTCGTTCCTTCCCCCCACGACCATGTCGATGAGTGTCGGGGCCGCATCGACCACGCCACGTGCCCCGAGTGCCAGAGCCGCATGCCCGCGGACCACGAGGTCGTCGTGAAGGAGAGCCTGCCGCAGTTGCGCGGTGGCCTCACCTCCGGGAAACGCGGCCAGGGATTGGACGGCGCGTTCCCGCACCGCCGCCACCGGTGAACCGAGGCCCCCCGCCAACAACGCCGGCCCGGCGTCGCCCGATCGAGCCAGCGCCCATCGAAGGGCACCGGCGACGTGCGGATCCGCCTCGCGCAGCGCCGCCTCGACCAGGGCCTCCACCGGAGGTGAAGCCTCGTTGGTCGAGGACAGGGCCGCGCGTTGGCGCGCTCCGGCGCTCTTCGAACCCAGGGCCTGGAGGAGTGCGACGACCTGGAGGACGTCCTCCCAGCCGGTGGGATCCGCGGCGTCGATCCGGCGCAGCCGCGTGAGCAGCTCGGTCTCGGCCGCGATGCGTTCGCGCGACTGAGCCATGAGGTCGCCGACGAGCACCGAGGGCGTGAAGCCGGGATCGTCGAGAGCGCGCCCGATCTCACGCAGCGACATCCCGAGCGACCGCAGGCTCTCGATGTGGAAGATCCGCCGGACGTCCGCCCCGGAATACTCCCTGTACCCGGAGCCCGTGCGCCCCGAAGGACGCACCAGACCGAGCGACTCGTAATGCCGGAGCATCCGGGCACTGACCCCGGACCGCCGCGCCACCTCACCGATCAACACGCCCTATCGTCCCTCCTGACCGGATCCGCCGAGGGCCACGACGCGCTTCGCCTCCTCGATCGCGTACTCGAACCCGGCGTCCGGGTCGCGCCTCAACCGTTGTGTGGCGAGCGCGTGCACGCGCACGCGCGGGTCGGGGGCCGTCGTCGCGGCACGCAGGGCCGGCGCGACGGCTTCACCCAGCGCGACCAGTGCCCGGCTCAGGCTCAACTGCGTCTCCCGCTCACCACGCCCGAGCTGAGTCGCCAGCACCTCGGCCAAGCCCGCCTCCTCGCCTTCGGGAACGAGCACGACCGCTGTCCGCCAGGCGCTCCGTGCCACTTCGTCGTCGGTATCGGACAACAGTGTCCGCGTGATCGCCGGCCACGCCCGCCGATCCCCGATCTTGGACAGTGTGTGCAGCGCCTGACTCCGTGCCTGCGCCCGCCCCGAGCGGACCTCGCGCACCAGCCCGGGGAGCGTCACGGCCACGGGGTGGCGGGTGAGCGCCCAGGTCAACATGTCGCGGACGAAGAAGTCGGGTTCGATCGCGCAGCGCTCGACGAGCGTGTCCACGAAGCGCGGGTCGGGCGCCGTTCCGATCGCCAGAGCAGCACGCAATCGTACGGACGAACGGTCGTCCTCCAGCTCCTGAAGCGCTCGGTGCCCATCCGTGTCCTGCCTCGTGATCGTCATCAAGACCACCTCCTTGGCCAACAGTGAAGGCCTTGTCACCGTGTCAAGGTCAAGCAGGACCCGCGCGGGGACGGGAGCACCCGGCCGCGAGGAGGCCCGAGCCGAAACGGTGTCGGAGGAGCAGCGCTCCCGACACGGGACGGCCTCGACGCTCGCCCCGGGCATCCTGCGGAGAGAACGCTCCCGGCCCCCTCCGCCTCGTGCTCTGCCGAGCGGGCGAGGTCGGCCGTCCGGCCGCGTGTCCCCGAGGGCTCGTGTGACACCACTCACAAGACTGCTCGACGTCCGGTGTAGACCGGATGCGGTGCGGCGGGCGTATTCCCGGTGGGAGGGATACGTGGACGCGGGAGTGATTGCGGGAGTGATTCTTGACGGTCGAGGAGTTCGAAGAGTTCTACGCGCAGGCGGCGGGACGGCTGACAGGACAGCTGTACGTGATGCTCGGCGACCACCACGAAGCGCAGGACGTGGTGCAGGAAGCGTTCGTGAAGGGGTGGGGCCGGCGCAGGCAGTTGGACAGTGAGGGGCGGCCCGAAGCCTGGATCCGTACCGTCGCGTGGCGGCTCGCGGTGAGCCGTTGGCGCGGCCGGAGGCGTACCGCCGACGCCTGGGAACGCACCGCCCCCGCCGGGCACGTGGACGGTCCGGGACCCGAGGCGGTGGCCCTGGTGGAGGCGCTGCGGCACCTGCCGCCGAAACAGCGCCGGACCATGGTCCTGCACTACGTGTGCGACCTGACGGTCGAGCAGATCGCCGCCGAGACCTCCCTGTCCCCAAGCACGATCAAGACCCACTTGTCCCGGGGCCGCGCCACCCTCTCCCGCCATCTGCAGGACCCCCGCATTGAGGAGGCTCCCGATGCCTGATTCCAACGATCCACTGCGGTCGCTGTTCCAGGAAGCGGCCTCCGCCGGGCAAGAGGGGACCGCCCTGGCCCCCGTCTCCGTCATCGCCCGGCGCGGGGAGCGGGCCCGGCG
>NZ_LGDE01000059.1 GCF_001279725.1 Streptomyces sp. WM4235
GCCCACCAGGGCGGCGGCGGCCCTCTGCCCGACCAACCCCCGGACCTGGGGGGCTGCGCGGCCGCGGAGTTGGGCGGGGATCTCCAACAGCACCGCGCACGCGAACAGCGCCCATCCCACCCATCCCGCGACGGCCAGGACCAGAAGGAAGACCTGGCCCGAGTCGTCGGTGGAGAACAGGTCGGCGAGGGCGGCGAGTCCGGGTGGACCGACCCGCGCGGTGGCCCACCACAACAGGACGGGCAAACCGATCAGCAACGCGGCGAGGACGGTGAGACTGAGGATCCCGCGCAGCATCGCGGCCGCGGTCTGTGCCGCGCCGCGCGCGGGAGATGCCGGCTTGCCGGGGGGGGGGGGCTTCGACATGAACCGGTCCTATCTGGCGGGGCTATTCGGGCTGGGTGACACCCTGGAGGAGTCGGGCGTTTCCGTGGCCGGTGACGCTCATCGATCCGACGCCCACGATCGCGAGGAACTTCGTCGCGTAGGTGCCGTGGACGGTGACGGTGAGCTGGGTGCCGTCCGCGGACAGGGTTGTGGTGCCCTGGGTGCCGGCGCGGGCCAAGTAGGCCTGGGCGGCGGCCTGGGCGGCCTGTGGGTCGACGCGGACGCCGGTGCCGGTGACGGCTGACGCGGGGTCGATGGCCTGGCCTGCGGCGCGGGCGGCCTCCATCGCGACGGAATCGGCCCGCTCGGTGGCCCGCAGCTTCCCGCCCCCGTCGATCGCCAGGCCGATGATCCCCAGCAAGGCGACGGTGACGATCGCGGTGTAGATGGCGATCCCGCCCTCGTCATCCCGCACCCGATGTCGACGTGAGCCCAACTCCGGTTCCGTTCGCGATGCGACTCCCGGTCCGGTGGGAAGTGTCGGCGGCGTTGTTCGGAACATGGTCTATCCCTCTCGGGAGCGGTAGGAGTCGACCACGGACGTGAACCGGCTGGTCAAGGTCTTGGATCCGGGAACGCCGGGAAGCAGAAGGTCGGCCATGGTCACGGTGCACGAGATGGTCACGGTGACGGTGCCGACTTCCCCGATCGGTACGGCGAGACCGGAGGTGTCCACGCTGGTGCTGCTTGACGCGCAGTGCACGCCCTGGTCATCGAGGGAGCGGGCCGCGGCGGCGCTTGCCTCGGCTTGCGCCCCGCCTTGGGTGCGGGAGATGGAGGCGGCGCGGGCGGCGTCCTCGGCGGCCGCGTCGATCTTCGCGCCGGAGGTGACGATCCGCCCTCCCGCGATGGCCATGCACAACAACATCAGGAGGAGTGGGGTGACGATCGCCGCCGCGATCGTCTCGCTGCCCCGGTCCTCCCGCCACCGCATCGCCCAACGGCCGCGCCTGGTGGGGGTGTCGGTCACGGGGTGGTCCACCTCTCGCGCGGAGCACCCGCCGACTGCGACACGCTCAATCCGGCCAGGCCCGGGATCATGGACGGGGCGTGGCCGGTGACGGTGACCCGTACCTCGGTGGCACTGCTGCCCGAAGTGCTCACCGTGGTGCCGGTGAGGCTGTCGCCCGCGATACGACCGAGCGTCTCGCGGGCCCGCGCCGCGCCCGCGCCTTCGGGAGACTGGTAGACGCGGGCGGCCGCCACGCCCTCGCGGGCCGCGGTGAGCGCGATGCTCCGGGCGAAGAACCACATGGCGGCCTGCACCACGGCGACCGTGACCAGGAGAACGATCGGGAAGACGATCGCCATCTGAATGGACGACTCCCCCCGATCCCTCCCACGCCGGTCCCCGGCCGTGACCTCCTCGGCCTCCGGCGCGGATCCGCACCGCGTGCTGTCCGACACCTCGCCCCCCTTCGCCCTTCCGTCTTCCGTCGGCTTCCTAGATCCCGGAGAGCTTGCCGTTGTACTTGGTGACGACGATGCCGATCGTCCCGGCGATGGCGAGGGCCCCGGCGACGGCGGCAACCCAGATGATGATGGTCGTGATCGAGATGTCGCCCCGGTCCTCGGCGGCGTGCTCCCGGACGTCCTCCCAACGGGACTTGAGGGCCAACGCGAGACGGATCGCGTACTTGGTCATGAGGGAATCTCCTTCGTGTGAGTCAGGTGTTGATCATGCGGATGACGCCGGGGAACGCGATGAGGAGCATCACGAGGACGGCCATCAGGGCGCCGGGGGCGGTCATCTTCTCTGAGTTGGCGTTCGCGTCGGCGGCCTGCGCGGCCAGCAGTTCGGTGCGCAGGTTCTTGGCGCGGGAGCGGAGGGTGGCGTAGACGGACGCGCCGTCGTCGGCGGACTGCCGCATGATCGCGGCGAGGTCGTCGAGGACCGGCAGGTCGAGTTCGGCGGTGAGGCGGGCCAGGGACTCCCAGTGGGGGACCTTGTCGACCCGGGAGCGGGCCAACGCCCCTCGGATCCGCTGGAACGCCCACCCTTCTCCGACTTCGGCGGCCTGTTCCATCGCCTGCTCGGCGGACACGTTGCCGGCCCGGCGCAGGGCGACGAGGTCGAGGTAGGCGGCCATGGCGTGCGCGAATTCCGCTCGCGCCCGCCGGGCCTTGTCCCGCAACGCCAGATCGGGGGCGAACCACAGGACGACGGCGGCCAGGATTCCGACGATCGCCGGGAGGTACAGGGGCAGGCCCAGCAACAACAGCGGGATCGTGGACAGCGGCGGCAAGAGCAAGCCGGCACCGGCCAAGGCGACCTTGGTCAGGAGGAAGCGGGCGGGGGTGGCGCCGGTGAGGGCGAGATCCTTGTACGGGATCCGCACCCCCGGCACATCGGACAGCCGCTCGACAAGCCACTGCCCCCACCGCTCGTCCCGATCGGCACCCTCGCCCGCCATGGCGGCCTGGGGGACTGGGGGTTGATTCAGGCGGCGCAGCGCCGGCCCGAGGGCCGGGGCGGGGCGCAGTACCTCGCGGATCAGCAGGGCTCCGCCGGCTCCGATCGCGGCACCGGCCAGTATCGCGGCTACAGGCGTCGTCATGCCGTCACCTCCACGGGGGACTCCTCGGATTCCTCGTCCGTGACGGGGACGGTGGCGACGGCGCTGCGCGGGTCGGCGATCAGGAACCGGGGGACCGGCTTGGTGTCCGCGATCTGCCGCATCAACGACAAGACCCCGACGAACGCGGCCGCCAGGATCGCCAGAACGATTTGTCCGATGGTGGTGCCGTAGGGGGCGGTGTAGGAGGGGACCAGGAACCCGGCGCCGATGATGCCGAGCGTGATGATCGTCATCCACCGCATCGTCGTGCGGGGCTTGGCCCGGTCGGCCTCGATCACCCGACGCCGGGCGACCTCCTCGTGCACCGACTCGGCGAGATCGTCCAACGCCTGCGCGAGACCGGGACCGCGGTCGGCCGCCGACAGGACCAGCGCGGCCACCACCTTGTCGGCGGTCACGTCGTGCAGGGCGTCGCCGAACAGGCGCAGCGCGTCGGTGGGCCGCCAACCGACCTGTAGCCGGTCGACCAGGTCCCCGACCTCGCCGGCGATGTCCTCCGGGCACCCCTTGCGGGACACCTGCAACGCCTCATCGAGGCCACGCCCCAACCTGAGGACGTTGCCCAGACGCTGCGTCCAGTCGCCGAGCGCCTCAAGCTTTCCGATCCGGGTCGTCGCCGACTTCGTGGGCGACAACAGCCAGGGAACCCCGATCACCGCGAGGAGGACCATCGCCCCGGCCACGAACATCCCGGTGACCAACCACACCAGCACTCCGGCGACGGCCCCGAGGACGAGCCGTGTGCGGCGGGCCATCTTCTCGTCGCGGGACGCGAGCGTGCGACCGGCCCGAAGCCGCGCACTGATTCCCGGGCCCCTGGGGGTGGTGGTGCCCACGATCCCGGCGACGAGACCGACAAGACCGCCGGCGACTGCCAGGCCGGCCAAGACCCACATCAGAAGGACGGTCACAGCGCGTCCTCCGTGATCAGGAGCGGCAGCGACGTGGGCCAGGTCCCGCCAGGCTCGTTCAGCAAGGTGGCGTCGAAGCCGACGCGGCGCAGGTCGTTGATGCAGCGGGGCAGCATGAGCGGGACCGCGCGGGCCTCGTTCCACTCCGGGCGCGGACCGAAGATCATGTTCGTCTCCGGCCGGCCGCCCTCACCGATACCGGTCACCTCCAGGACGTGGGACAGGAACCGGTGACGGTGCCCGCCGATCCGCGTCTCGTCGATCGAGGACACGAACACGATGAAGTCCAAGCCGTTCGCGGCCTGCCGGTAGGCGAGTTGCTCGCTCATGTTGGCCTGCGCCAACAAGTACAGCTCGGCGATCCGGTCGAAGACCACGGAGGGGCGGATGGCGTGGAGGGTGCAGAGGTTTCCGCCGGCGCCGTTGGTCATGGCCTGGAGCATCGCGACGATCTCCGGCCCACGGACCTCGCCGACCACGATGCGGGTCAGCGTCATGCGCAGCGCCCGGTACATCAGATCCATCAGGGTGATTTCGCCGGCGGCGACCCCGCCGACGACCTCCCCGTTGGATTCGCGGGCCTCCATCGGCACGACCTGCCGGTGGTAGCCGTTCTCGTGGGCGAAAAGCTCGTACTCGGTCTCCAGCGTCGCGAACCGCTCGTCGGGATCGATCTCCCGCAACAGAGCGCGCAGCAGGGTGGTCTTGCCCGCGGCCTGGCCGCCCACCACCATGATGTTCTTCTCCGCACGGACCGCCGCGCGCAGAAACTGTTCCAAGGTGGTGTCGAGCATGCCGCGTTCGACCAGTTCGGGCAGGTCGGCGTCACGCATGCTGTGCCGGCGGATCGTGACGTAGGCGCCCGGCGTTACCTCGATCATCGCCTGAAGGCGGGACCCGTCCGACATGCGCAACGCGAGGAACGGGTCCGCGGTCGACAGGCTGCGTTCGCTCTGGCCGGTGGTGCGACGGGCCAGATCCCGCAACAGTTCGCGCAACTCCTCCTCGGACTCCGCGACCGGCGCCACTCGCACCCGGCGACCGTCGGTGAAGTCGAGCCACACGTCGGTGTGGCGGTTGATGAAGATGTTCTCGACCAACGGGTTGTCGAGGTGGGCTTGCAGCCGGCCGGCCCGGAACTGTAGATCGAACACGGCCTGCGCCATGATCGCGTCCTCGGCCGCGCTGCTCGCGACACCGCGACGAACGGCCTCGGCATCCGACCAGATCGCCACCTGCTCGTTGATCAAGTGGCGTCCCTGCTGCTCCTGCGCCTCCGAGGACAGACCCGGGCGCGCCCGCAACAGGTCTGTCAGTCGCTCGCCGACCTCCTTCTTGATCAGGCGTACGGCGGCGTAGTCCAGCGCCATCGGCGCGGGCGGGGCCGTCTGGGCGGGGACGAGCGCACTCGCGCTCGGGGTGACTGCGGCAACGACCCATGGGTTGGCGGGTCCGGCGTTCGTCGGCGCGGGCGCCGGCTGATGCACGGGAGCGGGCACCGCCGCACGGGAACCCGCCAGCCGCGCTTGCAGTGACGTACCGGGGGTGACCTGCGGGTTGCTGTGGACCGGGTTAGCGCGCACCACTGACCACCCTTCCCGCAGGCGGCTCGGGTGGCGGTGGGGCCAGTCGGGAACGGCGGATCTCCACCAGCTCCCGCACCCGCAGCGCGGCCGACCGTGCCGACCGCATCAACTCGCCCACCTCGAAACGACGCGGCTGCTCCGCACCATCGGAGAAAACCCGCGCCTCCTTGGGCCGCCATGGCATCACCGCGACCACCGGCGCCTCCAGGTGCTTGCGGACCTCGTCCTTGGGGTACGGCCCCTCGTCCACCAGCAGGATTCCGATCTCCGCGCTTCCGCCGAGGTGCTCGCGCAGCGTCTTCAAGCGCACCTGGGCGCCTTGCAACCCGCGCATCGTGTTGCGGACGACCATCAGGACGACGTCGGCACGTTGCGCGAGGATCCCGGACGCACCGAACGCCCCCCGCCGACCGAGGTCCACCAGGACGTCGTGCCCGTGCTCCTCGATCCCGGCAAACAGCGCGGCGAGCGGCCGCCACACCGGCTCCATCGCCGACGCGTGCGCGGGATCGTAGAGACCCGGCAACACCAGCCTGTCCCGGGTCTCCGCGTCGGTGACGTCGACCAACTGACGCCAAAACGCCTCCGTCACCTGCCCCTGACGCGCCGCCACCGCCAGATTCCGCAGACCGTGGCTGTTGTCCAAAGTGCCCTGGAGCGCGCCCGGGAGAATCGCCCCGCCATCGGGGTCGGCCTCGGCCAACACGACCCGATGCCCCTGCGCCAACGGCCACCCCATCAACAGGGCCATCGCGGTCGTGGTGACCCCGGGAGCACCGAGACCACCCGCCAACGCCACAACCGCCATCAGCCCGCCTCCTGCGGCGCGATGATCAACGCCACCGCACCCGTCGCCACCCGCGCCGCCAACGTCGGCCCATCCGCGGCCGGCACCGCCACATCCACCACGACAACCCCCGTCGCCGGCGCCGGCACACCCACCGCCACCACCGTCGCCGCCAACATCTTCGGCCCGGCCGCCGGCTCACCCGCCTTCCCCGCACCCCCGGCCGCTGCGGCCTGGGCAGGGTCGGGGGTCGACACGATCACCACCTTCTGACCCGGCCCCAACCGCGTCGCCGGAAGCTGCGACGGCTTCAACGCCACACCCACAAGCTGCTCACCAGCCTTGACCAGCGACACAGACGTCACCTGACCGGGAGACAGCAGCGAACCCGCCTTCAGCGCGACGGCGGCCCGCTGCCCGACCATGCTCGACCGCTTCGCGACCGGGACCGCCTTGACGGCCGGATCAAGGGCGAGGGACGCGGGGGCGAGATCGGCGGCGGTGATCGTTGCCCCCACCGGCACGTCATGCGCCACCACCAACACACTCGACCGCTCCCCGGACGCTGTGAACAAGAGCGCGCCCGACAGGCCTCCAGCCGCGATCAACGCGACCGACAAAGCGATCAGCCCGGGACGGCGACGCCGCTGACGCACCATGCGCGGCGCGCCCGCCGGCTCGACGCCACTCCTACCGGGGCCAGGGACAGACGGCCGCCCCGGGGCGGCCGTAGTGGTGCTGCTCACGTGCTGTGCCTCCATAAAAATGGAAAGGAAAGTGCGGGGGTCGGTCGCTACGGTCGCTACTGGCCGACGACCTGGACCTCTCCGACCGACACGGTGAACGGCGTCGTGCGAACCTCGGTCAACTGACCACTGCGTCCGCCACCGGTCACGGCCCAATCGATCGTCCACGTGCTCGTCGCGGCGCCCTGATACCTTGCGCCCGACTGGCCGGCCGACGTCGAGCGGTAGCGATGACCACAATCCGGCGACGGCGTCATGCCACGCGCCGCGGTGTACGGAGTGCCCGGGGTCGCGCAGGTCACTGTCGTTCCGTCCCCCATGTTCCACGCCACCGACGACACCTTGGCGGTCGCGGTCACCGTGATCCCACCCGCCGATGCCGACGCGGTGTTCGGACCCCAGGTCGTGGGGCCTTGACCGACCCACAACCACATCGGCACCCCGACCGTGTACCGCCCGTCAGCCTTCGGACTGACGATCGCAGGACGGTCGAGGAGCATGCTGTCGACCGCCCGCTGCGCGAGGACGGCCGGGTCAACGGCCGGGGCCGGAGTGTCCGCCGACCAGAAGGTCAGGCCGATCGTGTCGGTGTTCGCGGTGCCGGAACCGCTGGCGCAGGTGTTGACGTAGATGGCGCCGTCACCAGGCTCGTGCCCCTCCCACATGGGGTTGCCTGCGGGGGGCTGAGGATCAAGGATTCGCATTTCGCAGGAGTCGGGATCTGGGGTGCCGCTGCCTTTTCCGGTGCCCCCACCGCCGTTGGTGCCCTTGCCTTGGTTGCCGCCCGTGCCGGAGCTGCCGTCATGGCCTGGCTCTGTGACACAGATGGTGACGAACTTCTCGGCCCCGTCGCAGGGACCTGCTGCGGCGTACGCAGGCAGGGTCAACGACAGGGACGCCGCGATGGTCAGAGGGATCGTGGTGGCTACCGCTCGTCTCAGCACTTTCTGTCTCCATCCGGCGTCAGCTTGACCACGAGCCACTGCCCAGCCCACAGCTCGACCTCAGCGGTAGTGATGTAGCGCAACGGTTGCTCAGACGGATAGGGCCGCACTTCACCGGTAGCGATGTTGACCGTCTGCCACGTCGAGAGATCAAGACAATCAGTGACGCCGGCTCGGGGGCGCTCGCCGGACATGTCGAGCGTCGTCGCTTCGGCTCGATGGCCCGGGCTGCCCTTCTTGGCGATGCCGGCCGCCTTCATCTTCGTAAGGTCGGCCAATGCCTCGTTGAAGGCACTCTTCGCCGAGTAGTTCACAAGCTTCGTGTTC
>NZ_LGDE01000060.1 GCF_001279725.1 Streptomyces sp. WM4235
GTACGGCGGTTCCGACCGTGTTATCGGGGTTGGCGGCGTCGGCGCGCAGCCACAGGTCGACGAACATCGCCGCGGCTCCGGTCGGGTCGGCGGTCGGTCGGGCCGTGCCCTGAACAGTGGGGGCGGGTGCGGCCTGGAGGGCGGTGGTGCGGGGCGCCAGGAACGCGACGGCCAGGGCGAGGGGGCGGGCCTCCAGCGCGGTCCACCCCCCGATCCGGATCAGGTTCGGGCCGCGAGAGACGGATCGTCCGGTCGGCACGGTCTCCGGTCGCGTGGTCCGCAACGGGGTCGAGACCGTCCGGCGGACGCGCCGTGACGGGCGGGGTGGGGGAGAGGTCGGGCTGGTCATCGTGTGGCCTCCGGGGAAGTGGGATTCGCTCTGCCCCAGGCAACGGCCCCGACCTCACCGGTTCGCTCACCACGGCAAGCCCTTCGGCGTCACGAGGAGACAACTCCTCGGACCGGTGACTCACCGGTGACTCACCACCGCACCGGCGAAACTCCCCACCCCAGGTCACAGCCCCGCAAGCGGTCAACTCACCGGCCGGCGCGCGGACCTCCGGCGAAAGTCACCGGCACGCTCACCGGCCCGGCCGACTGCCACCGCGTGCAGTCACCGACCCAAGTCACCGGCTCCGAACGCCGGCCGGTGAGTCACCGAACGACTCACCGGCCCCGACCCGCCACCACTTCGGCCGTATGGAGGCTTCGTCATGCAGGCGTCGCGCGCGGCATCCACAGTGATCTTGGAAGGGTGGCGACCGCAGAGGAGACAGTCGGGTGACGTTGCGACCGCCGGTACAGCCGATGCTCGCGCAGGCCGCGGAGTCGGTACCAGGCCCCGGCGTGCTCGGCCCACTGGCCTTCGAGCAGAAGTTCGACGGATTCCGGGCGCTGCTCTTCACCCCGACCGGGCCCGGCGGGCGAGTGCTGGTGCAGTCCCGGCGCGGCGCCCTGATCCAGGACCGGTTCCCCGACCTCGTCGCGGCCGCCGAACAGCAACTGCCCGACGGCCTGGTCCTCGACGGTGAGCTCCTCGTCTGGGACCCCGAAGAGGGCCAGCTGTCCTTCGAGGCGCTGCAACGCCGCGCCGCCGTCCGCGGCCGCAACGCCCCCACCCGGGCGACCCGCTGGCCCGCCCACTTCGTCGCCTTCGACATCCTCCAGACGGGCGGCGAGGAGACCGTCAACCGCCCCTATGTCGAGCGGCGCGCACTGCTTTGAGGACCTGTTCGCCGACCATGGGCTGACGGCGCCGTGGACGCTGTGCCCCATGACCACCGACCTGGCCACAGCCCGGGAATGGCTGGAGTCCTGGACCGACGTCTCCGGCGTCGAGGGCCTGGTCGTCAAAGGCATGAACCAGCGCTACACCCAAGCCGCCAGAGGCTGGTTTGTTAACTGCACCTTCTCCAGCTCGTTGAACGGGGCGACCCCGAGCCTCAAGGAGAGAAATGCAGGACCTGCACAGGGACCTGATCGAAGGCCGAGCAATCCTGCCTCGCGTGGGCTGCGTAGTTGAGCTCGAAACGAGTTACCCCGGCTTCGCTGTCGTCGACCCCTATGGGGAAGCCGTAGAGCCCGTCATCACGTACCTGAGGGACCTGGCACTCGACGACAATCGTCCGCTCACCGGCCGCAGCTATGCATATGACATGTTGCGTTGGTATCGCCTGTTGTGGTTCCTCGGTGTCGCCTGGGAGCGAGCCACCCAATCCGAGGCGTCTGCGCTGGTGGGCTGGCTCCGGACGGCAGATAATCCGCAGCGCCGGCGTCGACGGCCAGATGCCCCTCCGCCCGGCTCGGTGAACCCTCGAACCGGCAAGACCTACCTGAGGGCTGGCTACGCGCCCACGACGATCAACCACAATCTGACTGTCGTCAGCAGCTTCTATGCCTTCCACCGGCGCCACAACCGCGGACCGCTCGTGAACCCGGTGCCGGAGTCGGCCGCCCAGCGTCGAGCGTTGGCCCACCGCGACCCTGAGATGCCCACTCCTCAGTTCCGGCGGGCCCGGCTGCGCCAGCGAGTCCGCTCCACCGATCCGCGAGCGATCCCCGACAACCTCTGGGATGAGCTTTTCGGGGCGATGACGCATGACAGGGACAGGGCCGCGGTGCTGCTCTACGTTTCCAGTGGCTCCCGAGCCGGCGAGCTCCTCGGAGTGACGCCCAACGACATCGACTGGTCAGGCCAGCAGATCTACGTCGTGACCAAGGGATCCGAGGACCGCGAACCGGTCCCAGCGAGCCCGCAGGCCCTGATGGTCCTGGCCGCCTATCTGGACCAGATCGGGCTGCCACCAGCCCACGAACCGGTGCTCCGCACTCGACGCGGCCCCGACAGGCCGCTGACCTACTGGGCGATGCGCCGGATCATCCAGCGGGCGAACGAGAAGCTCGGCACCAACTGGACTCTGCACGACCTGCGGCACACTGCTGCTCAGCGCATGGCCAACGACCCCAGCCTCACGCTGGCTCAAGTTCGGGTGATCATGCGCCACACCGATTTGGCGACCACCGGCCGCTACCTCAACGCCCGCGTTGAGGACCTCTTCGCGGCTCTTCAGGAGCACTATCACCGACCTCGCATCGAACGCACCATCGCCCCTGGCTACGACTCTGATGACTTCAAGGTGGTGTTCGGTGGTTAACCGGACTACGGCCGACATCTACACGGTCCGTCACCGGCGGATGCGGCGCGAAGAGGATCGAGGACCTGAAGACCGCACGAAGTACCAGGCTGCCGTACTCAAAGCGGCGCCGGCTCCCCGCCCCGAGCATCCTCCGGCCCCATTCGGTGATCTGACTGCAGCCACCATCGAGGAGCTTTGCCATCTGGCCACTCAAATCCTGCCGGGTGAAGCGAAGTCGGTCAGGGATAAACGCCAACTCGGTGTCCGGAGGCTCTTCGGGCACCTGGCAACGTTTCCTGGAAACACCTGGCAGGAGCGCTGGGAAGCCAGCGGATTCAACAATGAGGGCGCATCCTCGGTGAACAGCCTGGCCAGGCCCGGCGTTGGGTATGACTGCAGCAACCTGATCTCCGCGCTGAGGATGGCATTCAGCCTGCGGGTCTTCCAGCCGTCACTGCCGGGGTTCCGAGCGAACATGTTTATCCGCTACCCGGAGTTCTTCCGCAAAATGCAGCGCGACCCGCAGCTGGACAGGGTGTTCGAGGAGATCGCCGCTCACCCCGAAATGAATAACCTGAACCGGCTACGGGCGAAGTTCGACATCACCTGCGCCCTGACCACGCAGGGCATCGCCCTGGCCGATCTTTCCCCCTCGGCACTCCTGCACTATTCCCTGGAGGTCAGGAGACTGGGCAACGTTTTTGGCGCCGACAGCAGCGGCGCACGCTTCGGTGCTCTCGCCGCATGGCAGGCGCTGCACGAAGCCGGACACTTCCCTCTCGGCACGCCACCGACCTTGCGGATGTTCCTCTACAACGGCCAGAAGACCGTCGAGGAACTCGTAGACACGTACCCAGTCAATAATCCCGATGTCCGCCTACTACTGATCGACTACCTGACCCGTCGTCGTTCAGACACCGACTACACCACGCTCCAAGCGCTGGCTCGTTACCTGGTCAAGCTGTTCTGGGTGAGCATCGAGAAGATCAACCCCGGCCAGAAGGACCTGGTGCTCAGCCCGGAGGTCTATGACCAGTGGAGGGCAGACCTGCGCTACTGGACGACGGACAAGACGAAGGTCCGCAAGCACTACGAGATGATTCTGCTGTCCGTCCGCGGTCTCTACGTCGACCTGCACAGCTGGGCCATCGCGGAGCCGGAGAAGTGGGCCCAGTGGGTGGCCCCCTGCCCGGTCCTGCCCCGCGACCTGAAGGGATATGGCAAGCGCCGACGCGCGCATATCCGCGATATGGCTGACCGGACACGCGTCCGTCAGCCTTTGCTGCCAGCACTCGTCCAGCACGTCGAAGCCAGGCACGAGCACCTGGCCGCACTGCTCGAAGCCGGCCGCAGTACCCCGCTGGGCGGCGCGTTCTCCCTCAACGGGCACCGCTACAACCGCACCAACTCTGGCACGGACCGCCGCATGGCTCGGCTCCTTGAGAATCCGACCGTCAGAGTCGTCGACCAGGACACCGGGGCGAGGACCGACGTGACCAAGGCCGAGGACATCGCCTTCTGGGAGTGGGCCAGCGTCGAGCTTCTGCGGCACAGCGGAATCCGCGTCGAAGAACTCACCGAGCTGACCCACCTCAGCATTCGTCAATATCAGCGCCCGAACGGCGAGGTTGTCGCCCTACTCGTGGTTGCGCCTTCCAAGAGCGACCGAGAGCGGGTGATCCCGATGTCCGCCGAGCTGTTCCACGTGGTCGCGCAGATCGTCCGCCGCCAGATGCCCGACGGGAGGCCGATCCCGCTGGTCAGCCGCTACGACCCGCACGAAAAATCCTGGTCAGAACCTATGCCGTTCCTGCTTCAACGCAAGATCGGCACCATCTGCGGTGTCATGGCTACGGCGACTGTCCTGATCATGCTCCGCCGCACCTGCGAGAAAATCGCCGAGACCAACGATGCCTTCGCCGGCATGACCTTCACTCCGCACGACTTCCGCAGACTCTTCGCTACCGACATCGTCAACGGTGGTCTGCCCATCCATATCGGTGCGGCTCTCCTTGGGCACATGAATCTCCAGACCACTCAGGGCTATGTTGCGGTGTTCGCCGAGGACATCGTCGGGTCCTACCAGCAGTTCCTGAACCATCGCCGGACTCTGAGGCCCGATGGCGAATATGGGGACGTCACAGTCGAAGAATGGGCCGAGTTCGAAGAGCACTTCGATAAGCGCAAGGTGGAACTCGGGAACTGCGCTCGCCCCTATGGATCTCCCTGCCGTCACGAGCACGCCTGCATCCGCTGCCCAATGCTGCAGGTCAACCCAAAGATGCTGTCCCGGCTCGCTGAGATCGAGAAGGACCTTCTCCTGCGTCGGAAGAAGGCGGAGGAGGAACAGTGGCGCGGGGAGGTTGACGGGATCGATCTGACGCTGACGTTTCTGCGGACCAAGCAGGCCGAGGCGGCCAGGCTCACTCGACGTCCGGTTGTCGCACTTGGGCTGCCTCAACCGCGCAGTCAGTGATCAACAGTGTTCAGAAGTCTCGGCAACGTCTAGCCTGCACGAATGCGCTACCTTGTCGAAGCATTCGCACTCACCGCCCTCCGGCGTGGTCGTTCGATCGAGCAGTTTCTGGGAGCGGCCGGAACCCCGGAAGTTCCCGGGATCCAATGGGCCGAGTTGCGGCCCACAGCCGGTGGCTTCGTCCTGGTGCTTCACGTGGCCCAAGATATCGGTGGCGAGAACTCCTACGACCTGGTCGAATTCCCATCCTTCGAGCAAGAGGACGGTGAGGAAGACTTCGGCCGCCAGATCGCCGTTGTCGATGACCCTCTGGCGGCCATGACCTTCGCCGAGGAGAGGCTCGGCGCAGGCCGTGACCGATGGGTCAACCAGGGAATGGCTGGTGACGAGTACCGGGACTACGTCCGTGCAGGCCGGCCCAGCCTGCCCCCCAGCGAGTGAGCAAGGGCTGACTACCCGGCGACCTGACCGGCTTGATCCTTCGCACCGTCCAGCTCCGCCACCGTCAGCACGCACGCCGCCCCCTGATCGAGTGAAGTGCAGAGAAGGTACAAGATCCGCCGAAGAGACACCACCGAAGCCGTCATCGGGGCCGTGACCGGAACCCTCGCCCGCCCGCAGCTCCTCGTCCTCGGCCGCCACGACCTTGCGGGTCGGCTGCGCGCGGTCGGCCGCACCGTCCCCTTGCGCCCGGATGCGTCCCGCCTGGTGGGCGAACACCTGGCCGCTGCCGCCCCCGGACACCCGTGGACGGGGGTCCGCTTCGCGTCCGCGTGGGGGTCCCGCGACGTACTGGACGCGACCCTCGTCCGCCCGGACCTGGTGGCGGAATTCAGCGCGGATCGGGCCATCGACCGCGGCGGCGTCTTCCGCCACCCACTGCGGTTCAAGCGACTGCGCACGGACGTCACGGTGGAGGACGTCCCCCGGTTCGGCGCCGGACCGGCCTCGGCCGCCGGGTAGGGCAGTGGGTGAAACCCGGGTAGGACGTGCCGGATCTTCGGCTCCTGCGCGACGGGTGGGGGAGTGTTCCGAAACCCCGTCGATGGTGTGACTGTCAGCGATAGTTGGCGGATGGTCTGTGCGCCTGTGCAGCTGGCAGGGCGGTTTGTCAGCGGTAGTTGGCGGACATCCCTCGTGCTGATCACAGACGGTGATCGCCTGGTTGGGCGGGCGGGGCGGCGAGTGCTCGGACGTGGTTGTTCAGGGCCTCGCGGAGCGCGGTGTAGTAGCGATCGCGCCAGGTGCCGATGAGCCGGAGAAGTGCGTGTTGGACGCTGGCCCGGTCGAGGTTGAACCCGGCCGGGCCGAGGGGCGATCGGAAGATCGGCGCGTATCTCCACTCGCCGCTGAGTCCAGGGTCCTCTTATTGGCCGCGAATACCGCTGAGCAAGCTAGTCAGCTCTGGCGGCTGCAGAGTCTTCCAGTCGACTGGACTTTCCCCTGGGGTCATCATGTGATCATAAATGCGATCGCAGGTGACTATGGACTTTTCGGCGACGAATAGTAGGCCCTCCCAGTCGGTGGCATCAAACCTCTCGCCATCAACGAGATCCAGCGGAAAGTAAGCTACTGGCCATCGGTCGAATCGCGCATTTTCCAGCGACTCTCGCATTTGATTGAGGCGGGCCATCACTCCAGCCATGGCATGGGGGCCGCCTTTGAGAAAATCGAACCCGGAAGGCCCGGAGTATCGAGAGAATGCCGCCTGTCGCTCCGGATCCGCTAGGTCCCAGACCGCCTCAAATGCCTTCATGAGGCGCGCAATTCGCCCGTCGAGAACCCTTGCTTTCGTCGCCGAGACCTCATTCCGAAAGTTCAGACTGAAGTCTTCTAGGCTAGTCAAGGTGATATTTGTATTCTGGGTGGCGCGGATTGCTCCAGCTTGGAATCCGCTCTCGGAAAAAACAATTCCGCGGTCGGCTCCGATGTCGTCGACTATTCCCTGGATGGTGAGGATTCTCTCCTTCGGGATCCGCCGCTCCCATGCCTTGCACTCGACCAGCCAAAGAATATTCACCCCAGCAATACTCATGCGGGCCGTCACGTCGATGTCATGCTGGGCTCGTGCGCCTTCAATGGGCTCATCGACGCGCGTATCGAATCCGAGCTCAGACAAGAAAGAGGAGACATCTTGTTGATATTGCTGCCATTCTGGCGTCCGGGGCAATTGGATACTCCAGTAGGTGAGAGTGGCGCTAGGTTCTGTCTGCTTCGCCGGCGGCGCCCAGCCGTACCCGGTGGCGCTGGAGGTCGACCTCGGCGATCTTCACCGTGATCATCTCGCCTTCATCGACAAGCTGATCCGGGGTCTCGACCGCCTCGTCAGTCAGGTCTGCGAGATGAAGGAACCCCACAATGTCGGGAGCAAGCTGCACGAACACGCCGAAAGGAACGATCTTGGCGATCGGCCCGGTGAGGACCCGGCCGACCTGATCCGCAAACCGAATGAGTGGATCTTCCTGAAGAGCCTTCAACGAGAGCGTGACCTGCCCGGAGCGCGTCTCGGCGATGATCACCTCAGCGGTGATCCTTTGGCCCGCTTCGACGACCTCGGATGGGTGGTTGATCAAGCCCCACGTCAGGTCCGGCACCCGGATGAAGCCGGTGCACAGGCCGTCTGGTTCGCCATCGACGTGAACGAAGACCCCGAAGTTGTGGACCGCGGAGACCGTCCCAGCAACCACCCGCCCTGGTTCGAACGCGAGGAGAAAGGACCGCAAGGCTGGACTCTCGCACGCCCGGGCGGAGAGGTGGAGCTGACCTTCGCGCCAACGGCCGATCTCTTCGGCCTTGAGCTCCTGGCCGACCTCAAACAGCTCGGATGGATGCTCCATCCGACGCATCGACGCCTCATGTCTAGGAATCCGACCGATCTCGGCCCTCTCCCCTTCGGCATCTACGAGCTGCACCAGGACGTCCGCTCCGTCGAACCCGGTGACCTTCACCGTTCTCACGACCCCCGGCCGGAGCTGGTTGATCAAGGACTGCACGCGAGGGTCAGGGGCTGGCTCGGACATGATGGTGAGCCTAGTCGGCGCCGGCCGCACTGGTTCCAACTCTCGTGACCAGGTTCCAACTCGCGCGTCACGGCTCACTCGCCGCTCGACGGCTGCGGACGGCTGGTGACAGAAACCCCTGCGAGGTGACAGT
>NZ_LGDE01000061.1 GCF_001279725.1 Streptomyces sp. WM4235
GAACGAGCCCGCCGAACAGGGACAGGACCGGGGCGCGGTGCGTCTGCGCGGCGCCACGGCCGAGGACGCGCAGGCCGTCACGGAGGTCTTCCTGGCGTCGCGCGCCGCCGCGATGCCCTACCTCCCCCGGGTGCACAGCGACGAGGTCACCCTCGCCTGGATCACGCACGTCGTCCTCCCCGACAGCACCGTGTGGGTCGCCGAGGACGAGCACGGCGAGCTGCTGGGCTTCGCCTCGCTGGAGGGGACCGAACTCGACCACCTCTACCTGCGGCCCGACGCCCTGCGCCGCGGCATCGGCTCGCGGCTGCTGGAGCTGGTCCGCGGGGCGAGCCCCGCGGAGCTGACACTGCACGTGTTCCAACGCAACCCCGGCGCCCGCGCCTTCTACGAGCGACACGGATTCGTCGCCGTGGACTTCAACGACGGCAGCCGCAACGAGGAGAAGGAGCCGGACGCCATGTACCGCTGGACCGCCGGGGACTGACCATCCCCCGGCTTCGACGGGTTGTTGTCGCGATTCGGACCACAGGTCCACACGGGGAAGAAGGAAGACACGTGCAGGGTGAAGCCGACCGGTCGACGGGGATTCCGCTGTCGTACGCACAGTTGGCCCTCTGGTTCAACGACCGGCTGCAGGACGGCGACGCGTCGTACCACATGCCGGTGGCCATGCGGCTCACCGGAATCGTCGACGTCGACGCCCTCCGGGCGGCGCTGGACGATGTGATCGGACGCCATGCCGCGCTGCGCACGGTCTTCCCCGAGCGGGACGGGACCCCGTACCAGCACGTGTTGGATCCGGCCGAGGTGGTCACGCCACTCACGGTGGCCGAGGCCGACGAGGAGGAGCTGCCGGAGTTGATCGCCGCCGCCTGCCGGGTCCTCTTCGACCTGACGGCGGACCCGCTGCTGCGCCTGCACGTCTTCGTGCTCGGTCCCCGGGAGCACGTGGTGCTGATGGTCCAACACCACATCGCCGGTGACGGATGGTCCATGGCTCCGCTGGCCCGCAACCTGAGCGCCGCGTATCTCGCGCGGAGCCAGGGCCGGGAGCCCGTCTGGGCTCCGCTCCAGGCGAGTTACGCCGACTACGCGCTCGAACAGCGCGAGTCGCTCGGCGACCTGGAGGACCCCGACAGCGGGATCAGTGGCCGGCTCGGCTACTGGAGCAAGGCCCTGGACGGCATCCCGGACTGCCTCGAACTGCCCACCGACCACCCTCGGCCGGCGGTCAAGACCTTCGAGGGCGACTACTTCCCCTGGGAGATCTCCGCCGAGCTGCACCGTGAACTGCTGGCGCTGACGCGCACGTGTCGGGTGAGCCTGTTCATGCTGGTCCAGGCCGCGCTCGCCACGGTGCTGACCCGTTCCGGCTCCGGGACGGACATCCCGATCGCGAGTCCCACCGCCGGGCGGATGGACGAGCGTTACGACGACGTCGTCGGGTACTTCGTGAACCCGCTCGTGCTGCGCGTGGACACCTCGGGCGATCCGACCTTCCGGGAGCTGCTCAAGCGGGTCCGGCGGGTCGACCTCCAGGGCTTCTCCCACCAGGAGATGCCCATCGAGCGGTTGATCACCGCGCTCAACCCGCCGCGGTCGCTGGGCTGGCATCCCCTGTTCCAGGTGATGCTCGCCTTCCAGAACCTGCCCAAGGCCGAACTGGTCTTCCCCGGAGTGGACATCGAGTTCGTGGAGGCCGACCCGGGCGGCGCCCGGTTCGACCTGTCGTTCAACGTCATGGAACGCCGTGACGACGACGGCGGCCCGGGTGGGCTGACCTGTTTCGTCGAGTACAGCAGCGACCTCTTCGACCTGGCGGGCGCCGAGGCCCTGATGAGCCGGCTCACCCTGCTGCTGGAGGCGGTCGCCGGTGACCCCGATCAGCGGATCGGCTCCATCGACCTGTTGACCCCCGAGGACCGGGCCGCCCTGCCCGCCGCCTGGAACGGCCCCGCGCTCCCCTCGGGTGCGGGGGCTCCCCCGGACGTCACCTTCCACCGTGCCTTCGAGGAGCGCGCGGCGGCCGACCCCGACCGGATCGCGGTGGTCGCCGGCGCGACCCGGCTGACGTTCGCCGAGGTCAACGCGCGGGCCAACCGGCTGGCCCGGGAACTCGTGCGGCGCGGCGCCGGCCCCGAGCGGTACGTGGTGCTCATGGCGACCCGGGACGCCGACGTCCTCGTGAGCCTCCTCGCCATCCTGAAGTCCGGGGCCGCCTACGTGCCCGTCGCGGTGGACACGCCGGGGGAACGGCTCGCCGGGCTCCTCGACACCGTCCGACCCGTGTGCGTGATCGTGTCCGGGGCCTGCGTCGAGGCACCGTGGGACCATCCGGCGGCCTGTGCGATCGACGACCCGCTGGTGACCGCCGCGGTCGCCGCGCACCCGTCGCACGACCTGACGGACGCCGACCGCACCGGGCCCACGGGCCCCGGCGACGCCGCGTACGTCATCCACACCTCGGGCTCGACCGGCACCCCCAAGGGCGTCGTCGTCGAGCACCGATCGCTGACCAACCTGATGCGACACCACCGGGCCCGTCTGGTGCGCCCGGGGACCCCGGACGGCCTGGACGTCGCCCTGGTGGCCTCCCTGACCTTCGACACCTCGTGGGAGCCGCTGTTCTGGATGCTGGAGGGCCACCGGCTGCACCTGCTCTGCGACGAGGTCCGGCTCGACCCGGCGGCGCTGGTGGCGTACGTGCGGCGCGAGCGGGTGGCCTTCCTCGACCTCACCCCCACCTACGTGGCGCCGCTGATCGCCGCCGGGCTGCTGGACGAGGACGCGCACCGGCCCGAGGTCCTGATGCTCGGCGGCGAGGCCGTGGGGCCCGACCTGTGGACCCGGCTCGCGGCCGTGCCGGGCGTGGCCGTGCACAACTACTACGGACCGACGGAGACCACCGTCGACGCCCTGGCGTGCGCGCTGGGCGACAGCGCCACCCCGGTCATCGGCCGGCCCATCGACGGCGTGCGCGCCTACGTGCTGGACGAGTTCCTGCGCCCGGCCCCCGTCGGCGTTCGCGGTGAGCTGTACCTCGCCGGGGTGCAGGTGGCCCGCGGCTACCTCGGCCGTGCCGCGCTCACCGCGGAGCGGTTCGTGGCCGACCCGTACGGTCCGCCCGGTGCGCGGATGTACCGCACCGGGGACCTGGCGCGGTTGCGTCGCGACGGGCGGGTCGAGTACCTCGGTCGCGCGGACGAGCAGGTGAAGATCCGCGGCTTCCGGATCGAGCCGGGCGAGATCGAGGCGGTCCTGGAGCAGTACCCGGGCATCGTCCAGGCCGCCGTCGTGGTCCGGGGCGACTCCCCCGACGACCGGTTCCTGGCCGGCTACCTCGCGCTCGCCCCGGGCGCCGTCCCCGACCCGGCGGAGCTGCGCGCGCACCTCGCGCGGCGACTGCCCGACTACATGATCCCCGCGGCGTACTCCCACCTCGACGCGCTGCCGCTCACCAGCAGCGGCAAGCTGGACCGGGCGGCGCTGCCCGAGCCGGAGGTACGGATCTCCGAGGGTCCGGGGCGCGCCCCCGAGGGCCCCGCGGAGACCGCCCTGTGCGCGCTGTTCGCCGAGGTGCTGCGGATGCCCGAGGTCGGGCCCGACCAGGACTTCTTCACCCTGGGCGGCCACTCGCTGCTCGCGATGCGGCTGATCAGTCGCATCCGTACGGTGACCGGGGCCGACCTCACGGTCCGGTCGGTGTTCGAGGCCCGTACCCCGGCCGGCCTGGCCCGGCTCGTGGGGGCCGACGGGCCGGGGGGCGGCGAGCGTCGCCGTCCCGCGTTGCTGCCGGCGGAGCGCCCCGACCGGATCCCCCTGTCGTACGCGCAGCGCAGGCTCTGGTTCCTCCAGCGCCTGGACCGGGAGAGCCCGGCCTATCACATCCCGCTCCCCCTGCGGCTCGACGGGCCGATCGACATCGGGGCCCTGGCGGCCGCCCTCGGCGATGTCGTCGAACGGCACGAGTCGTTGCGCACGGTCTTCCCGGACGACGGCGGTGCGCCCCGGCAGCTGGTCCTCGACCCGCGCCGGCTGCCGCCGCTGCTCGACGTGCTGCCGCTGCGCCCGGACGACGCCGACGGCGCCGCGCTCGACGCGGTGCTGGCGGCGGCCGCCTCGGAGCCCTTCGACCTGGCCCACCGACCGCCCGTCCGGGCACGGGTGTTCAGGATCGCGCCCGAACGGCACGTACTGCTGTTGACCATCCATCACATCGCCTGTGACGCCTGGTCCCTGGGGCCGCTCGCCCGCGACCTGGGCGCCGCGTACCGGGCCCGGCTGGCCGGTGGGGAGCCCGACCGCGGCACGCCGCTCGCGGTGCAGTACGCCGACTACACCCTGTGGCAGCACGCCCTGCTCGGGGACGACCAGGATCCGCGCTCCCTGGCCGCCGAGCAGTGGGCCCACTGGAGCGAGGCCCTGCGGGGGCTGCCGGAGGAGATCGCGCTGCCGGTGGACCGGCGTCGTACCGCCGCGACGGGACACGCGGGCGGGGTCGTGCCGCTGCGGGTCGACGCCTCGGTGCACCGCGCCCTGGTGGAGCTCGCCGGCGGTGAGGGCGCCAGTCTCTTCATGGCCGTCCAGGCGGGCCTCGCGGGCCTGTTGACCCGACTGGGAGCCGGTACCGACATCCCGCTGGGCACGCCGGTGGCCGGGCGGCTCGACGAGGGGCTGGGCGAACTCGTCGGGTTCTTCGTCAACACCCTGGTCCTGCGCACCCGCACCGAGGGCAACCCGACGTTCCGGGAGCTGCTGCGGCGGGTGCGGGAGACCGACCTCGCCGCGTACGCGCACCAGGACCTGCCCTTCGAACGGCTGGTGGACCTCGTCAACCCGGCGCGCTCGCCCGGCCGTCACCCGCTCTTCCAGGTCGCCCTGGTGATGAACCAGGCCGTGGAGACGTCCCTCGACATTCCGGGCGTCTCGACGCGGGGCATGCAAGTGGGCCTCGCCCCGGCCAAGTTCGACCTGACGTTCACGCTGGGCGCGGAGCCGGCGACGGACGGCACGGCGGGCGCGTTGGTCGGTTCCGTCGAGTACCGGGCCGACCTCTTCGACGAGTCCCCCGCCGCCGCCCTCGCCGACCGGCTGGCCCGGCTGCTCACCGCCGTGGCGGCACATCCGGACCTGCCGCTGAGCCGGGTAGGGCTGCTCGCCGACGAGGAGCGGACCCGGATCCTGGAGGAGTGGAACGACACCCGGCGGGAACTGCCGCCGACCACCCTCGCCGACGCGGTCGCCGAGCAGATCGCCCGGACGCCCGAGGCCACCGCCGTGGTCTTCGAGGGCGCCGCGGTGAGCTACGCCGAACTGGACGGCCGGGTGGACGCCCTCGCCCGGCGGCTGACGGCCGCCGGGGTCGGCCCCGGGAGCCGGGTCGCGGTGGCGTTGCCCCGCTCGGTCGAACTGGTCGCCGCCCTGTGCGCCGTCCACCGGGCGGGCGGCGCGCACGTGCCGCTCGATCCGGACTACCCGGCGGAGCGGCTGGCGTTCATGCTGGCCGACGCCCGGCCGGCCGCGCTCGTCGCGGCGGGGCGGACCGCCGACGCCCTGGGGGTGCCCGAGGGCCTCACCGTGGTGGACCCGTGGGCCGGGGCGACGGACGAGCCGGCCGGCGACGGGTCCGCCGTCCGCGAACCGGTCGGCCCGTCCCCCTCCGATCCCGCGTACGTGATCTACACCTCCGGCTCGACCGGGCGCCCCAAGGGGGTCGTCGTCCCGCACGAGGGCGTCGCCAACCGGCTGCGCTGGGGGCAGGAGGAGTACCGGCTGACGTCCGTCGACCGGGTGTTGCAGAAGACCCCGTCCAGTTTCGACGTGTCGGTCTGGGAGTTCTTCTGGCCGCTGACCACGGGTGCCACGCTGGTCGTCGCCAAGCCCGAGGGGCACCGTGATCCCGCCTACCTGTCCCGGCTGATCCGCGAGGAGCGGATCACCGTGGCGCAGTTCGTGCCCTCCATGCTGGACGCCTTCCTCCAGGATCCCGACGCCGGTCGCTGCCGCTCGCTGCGCCTGGTCGTCGCCAGTGGCGAGGCGCTGGGGTCGGCGACCGCGCGCCGGTTCCGTGAGGTGCTGCCCGACGTGCTGCTGGTGGACCTGTACGGCCCGACCGAGGCATCGATCGAGGTGACCGCGTGGGCCTGCGGCCCGGACGACGATCCGAGCCGGCCCGTGCCGATCGGGCGGCCGGTGTGGAACACCCGCGTCTACGTGCTGGACGCCGAACTCCAGCCGGTGCCGCCGGGGGTCACCGGTGACCTCTACCTGGCGGGCGTGCAGTTGGCCCGCGGCTACCTGGACCGGCCCGCGTTGACCGCCGAACGGTTCGTCGCGGACCCGCACGGCGCCCCCGGCACCCGCATGTACCGCACGGGTGACCTCGCGCGGCTGCGGGCCGACGGGGTCATCGAGTACCAGGGCCGGGTCGACGGACAGGTCAAGGTCCGCGGCTTCCGCATCGAGTTGGGGGAGATCGAGGCCGTGCTCCGCGAGCACCCGGCGGTCGGCTCCTGCGCCGTGGTCGTACGCGAGGACCCGCGCGCCGCGTCCCGCATCGTCGCCTACCTCGTGCCCGCCCCGGGCGGCGCGGCGCCGGGCGCCGAGGAGCTGCGCACGCATCTGCGGGGCAGGCTGCCCGAGCACATGGTGCCGACGGCGTACGTGCCCCTGGACGCGATCCCGGTGACGGCCAACGGCAAGCTGGACCGGGCCGCGCTGCCCGATCCGGCGGCGGTCGTCGGGGACTCGGCCGCCCGGGAGCCGCGGACCCCGCTGGAGAAGACCCTGACCACGCTCTTCGCCGATCTGCTCGACGTGCCCGTGGTCCGGCCCGACGACGACTTCTTCCTGCTGGGCGGTCACTCGTTGCTGATGGTGCGGCTGGCGGGGGGGATCCGGGCCGAGCTGGGCGTGGACCTGCCGATCCGGACCCTGTTCGACTGCCCCACCCCCCGGTTGATCGCCGAGCGCCTGTCGGGGATGACCGGCCTCGCGACCGGCCCGGCGTCCACGGCACCCGCGGCGATCGACCCGGTGACGGTGCCGGGTCCGCAGTTGCCCGCCGCCGCGCCGTCGGCCGACCAGGAGGCGGCGCTCCCGGCGTGGGAGCCGCTGCTGGCACTGCGGGCGCAGGGCTCGCGGCCCCCGCTGTTCTGCGTGCACCCGGTGGTGGGCGACGGGTTCGGGTACGCGGGGTTGCTGCGCGGCCTCGGCCCCGATCAGCCCGTGTACGCGTTGCAGGGCATCGGGCCGGCCGGCGGAGGGGAACGTCCCGCCGACATGGGCGCGCTCGCGGCGGAGTACGCGCGGCGCATCCGCGAGGTGCGGCCCAACGGCCCGTACCGGCTGCTGGGATGGTCGTTCGGCGGGGTGCTCGTGCACGAGATCGCGATCCAGCTGAAGGAGAGCGGCGAGAGCGTCGACCTGGTCGCGCTGATGGACAGTACGGCCCCCACGGCTGCCGATGTGCGGCAGGGAACGGTCACCGAGGGCGAGGTGCTGCTCCGCCTCCTCGACGCGGTGCGCGCGCCCCGTGAGCGCATGGAGGCGGCGGCCGACGGGAGGTGGACCCCGGACGCGGGGGAGTTGCTGGGGTTGCTCGCGCCCGCGCTGGGGGCGTGGGCGCCGCGTGACGCGGCCCAGTTGGCCGTGATGCTGGACACCTGCCGCTACCACGGCGAGCTGATGGCCCGCTGGTTCCCGAGGGTGCTCGACGGCGGGCTGTTGACGTTCACCGCCACCGCCGAGTTCGCCTACGACGGCCCCGGTGCCGGGGCGGAGCAGTCCGTGGCGGGTCCGCAGAGCTGGGTGAACCACGTCGTGGGACGCATCGAGGATCATCCGATCGACGCCCGGCACCTGGAGCTGGCCGATCCCGGCCCGATCGACGAGATCGGGCGGATCCTCGCCGCGGCGCTGGAACGGAGGGAGGTCCGATGAGTACGACGGGACGCGGGGTGTTCGCCCCGGGGCACGAACGGTGCGCGGCGGTCCGCGAGGACCCCCGGCCCGGGGACCGGCCGTCCGGGGCCCTGGAGCGGGCCCGGACGGCCGGTGGCCGGAACTCGACCGCGCCTGCGCGCGCTGAACGACGGTCAGCCGTGGCCCGGGG
>NZ_LGDE01000062.1 GCF_001279725.1 Streptomyces sp. WM4235
ATGAGGCCGGCGACGAGGGCGCAGAGGATGGCGAGGAGGCGGCGGTGCATGGGGGCTCAGGAGCCGGTCGCCGGCCTCATCCTCGCCCTCAGCGTGCCCCTGGTACGTACCACCGCCGAACACACGATCCAGACCTCCTTCACCGGCCGCGTCCAGGACACCGCCTGGTTCGCCGACATGGCCGCCACCGCCCTCGAAACAGGACGCACCAGCCGCCTCGAAGCCGCCGCCACCCGCTACACCCGCCTCTACGACTCACACGTCGCCATCGTCGACGCCGACCGGGAAATCATCGTCGCCCCAACCCCCGTCAACCTGAAGGAACCCCACGTACGCTCCGCACTCCTCCAGGCCCTCGCCGACCGGCCCCCCGAACAACCCACCGTCGTCTGGCCATGGGACAACCGCCCCTTCATCCACGCCGACGCCATCAAACGAGACGGTCACATCCTCGGCGCCGTACTGATCGTCTCTCCCACCGACCGAGCACGCTCCGAGGTCGCCGACTACCTCACCCTCGTCATACTCGGCAGCCTCACCGCCCTCACCATCGTCCTGATCGCCGTCGCGACCCCCATCGTCCGCTGGGTGCTGCGCCCCATCCACGAACTCGACCGCGCCACCCACGAAGTCGCCCAGGGCCGATTGCAAACCCACGTCTCAGACCGGGCCGGCGCCCCGGAGCTACGCCGCCTCGCCAACAGCTTCAACGCGATGGCCGACAGCATGCACGCATCCCAGGAACAACAACGCGCCTTCGTCGCACAAGCCTCCCACCAGCTACGCAACCCCCTGACCGCACTTCGACTGCGGGTGGAGAACGTAGAAGACTATGTGAACGACCCCCAAGGCCTGCACGAACTCCACAGCGCGGTCGAAGAGGCCGACCGATTCGGCAAAATGCTCGACGGACTGCTGCGCATGGCCAGAGCGGAAGCCTCCGAAGCGGAACGAACCCCCATCGACGTGTCAGCCGTCGTTACCCACCGCGCCGACGCCTGGCGAGCCGCCTTCGACGCCGAAGGCATCCCCCTCACCACACGGATACCCACCAACATCAACGCACTGTCCCTGCCTGGCTGCCTCGACCAAACCCTCGACACCCTCCTCGACAACGCCCTCAAGTTCGGCGACGGTTCGCCGGTGGACGTCTCCGTGACCCGCACCCCCGCCCCCCGCGACGACGCCGCCGACCGGCCCAGTAGTCGACAGACCGCGGATGAGGAACACGACGTGGTGGAAGTGACCGTACGGGACCAAGGCTCCGGACTGACCGCGGAGGAACTCTCCCAGGCGGGCGGGAGATTCTGGCGCAGCACACGGCATCAAAACATTCCCGGCACCGGCCTCGGACTCGCACTCACCCGCATCCTGGTCGAAGCCGGAGGCGGCGAACTTCACCTGGCCTCGGCGCAACCCCACGGACTCACCGCAACCGTGCGACTACCAACCGCCCCCCACCCCACGACCACCGCCTGAACCGCCACCCCTCAAGGGTGCGACTCCTGATACCAGCGGGCCGCACCCGGATGCAGCTCCAACGGATCAGTGGCAATCGCCGACCGCCGATCCAGCCGCCGAGCCTCCGGATGCGCCCGTATCAACTGCGACTGCCCTTCAAAGAGCAACCGCGTCAGCCAATACGCCTCCGACGCCGGCATGTCGCGACGCACAACCAAGAAGTTGGGCACACTCACCGTCGTCACCGCGCTCTGCGCCCCATAGACCACAGAAGGAACCGTGGTCTCGGTGTAAAGCTCCCCATACGACCGGGTGAGCTCCCCGACCACATCACCCAGGTCCACCAACCTGATCGCGGTGCCACGCCGCAGCTCCGTGATCGCAGCCGTCGGCAGACCCCCACTCCAAAAGAACGCGTCGATGCGCCCCGCGGCCAGAGCTGCCGCGGACTCGCGCACATCCAGCCGCAGCGACGTCACATCCTTCTCCGGCGAAAACCCCGCGACCTTCAACACGCGCTCGGCGATCAGCCCCGTACCCGACCCGTCAGAACCCACCGAGACCCGCAGACCACGTAGCGCCTTCACACTGCGCACCGGGCTGTCCGCGCGAACAACGAGCTGTACATAGTTGTCGTACAACGCGGCGAGCGCCACGACGGGCAGCGGCCGGGAGAAGGGCGGATGCCCGGCCACCGCGTCAGCCGCGGCATCCGCCAAGGCGAAGCCCACCCGCGCCTGGCCGCCATCGACCCTACGCAGGTTGTCGACGCTTCCCCCTGTGTGCACAACCTGGGCCGAGACACCCGGCAAACGCCGCCCGATCACCTCGGCGTAGCCGGCCCCGTACTCCGCGTACACCCCGCCCGGGTTGCCGGTGGCCACAGCCACCTCACCGGACGGACGATCCGGCACGTCACTTCCCGTGCACGCCGTGGCCGACAGCATCACGGCGAGCGCAATGACGAGCAGACGTGCCACCCACATGGGACCAACTCCCTCAACAGCGCACCGCCGGCTCGGGACACATACACGGGCACCGAGACAGCCGCCTGAAACAGACTATCGCTGCCTTGCGCCTCCAACGGGGACGCTGCTCTGCTCGGACTCTTGCGAGACGGGTCGGAACCGTCCTGACTTCTCTGCCTCTCCGCCATGAGCCATCAGACAGGACGGGCCTCGTGCTAAATGAGATGGGGACGCTGCCCGTTGTAACCGAGCGGTGAAGCTGGTGACCGAGCATCGCGCGGAGAACTCATCCGTGAGTGGGCTGCACACTCCAGGTCGCCGTGCGGCGCCGGGCGATGCAGTACGAGAGGAACGCGGCCCAGGTGGCGACCGTACGCACGGACGAACGGGAGAACTGCGCAAGAGGTGGGCGGAGAACAAGGCGCCTGCGCCTGGGCGACGAGGTCCTGAAGTCCGCGACGACCCTCTTCGCCCGGGAAGGCGGCCCCTCACCTCTGGTCCTGGCCTTCGCTGATCGGATGCAGGTTACCGGGTGCGCCGTCGAGTCGATCCTCGCCACCTTGAAACAGGAAGATCTGGAGATCACGGCACGGACCGGGCCTGACACGTTGCTGGGCCGTACAGCGGTCTGACAAATCGGCATTCTGCCAGCCGACCCACAGGGCGCGCTCGGCCTCGGCTACGGGCGTAGTTTAAAGGGACGGGCGACAGAGCACGCGACCCGTTCCGCGGCGGCCTCGCACGGTTCCCCGCGGGGCCCGGCCGGCCGGGCGCATGTCGGGTCGCTCCCGGCCGGCCCACCCGGACCGCTTCGTACACTGCGTGGGAGCGGTGCGGGGGCAGCTCGCCCCCTGCGGGTCGGCTGAGAGCTGAGGAAGCCCAATGCGACGGTGGGCGAGCCGGCCGCGGGAGTCGCTTGCGAGGTTGGTTGGACGTGTTCAGTAGTTGCTGTAGCTAGCCGAGTTCGAACAGCGGCTGATCACGTCATGAGTGCTGCCACTCGTCGCTTGAACCGGTCTCCGCTCGCCACTGCCTCACACTCTCACTGCACCGGAATGGTGGATCCAGGCTTGGCGGGGTGCGGGGTGAGGAGGCGTTCCGCTGCGAAGCGGACTTGAGCGCGGCGCTCTGCGCTCGCACCGGAATCGGCGGCGATCTGGCGTACCTCGGCCGGGGCCATGAGCCAGGACGTGGCCAGGGTGATCAGCATGACCAGTAGGTGGTGCGGTTCCCAGGATGCTTCGACCAGACCGTCTCGCTGAGCTTCGGTGATGGTGCGGATCTTGTGCCGGTACGAATCGAGTCGCTGGGCGGCCAGCGGGGTGGGGCGGGAACCGTCGTGCAGCCAGGCCCAGACGGCCACCCGCTGCAGGTCCGGGCGAGCGGTGAATACGTCGTGGAGACGGACGGTGTAGTCGACCAGATCGGTGGAGATCGGTACGGCCTCGGCCAGCTCGTCCAGCCCACATTGCATGATGCTGTCGAACAGTGATTCCTTGTCGCCGAACCAGGCGTAGATCCGTTCCTTGCTGGCGCGGGCGTTGGTCGCGATCCGATTGATGCGCGCCCCGTCAACGCCGTATGCCGTGAATTCCTCGGCCGCGGCGGCGAGCACACGTTCCTGGGTCGCCAGACCGCGTGTCTGGCGCCGCTCATCCGTGGCGGGCTGCTGCTGGTCGCTCCCCGTTGTCATGCGAACACACTCCAAATTTGTCGAACCGAAGGGTTTGATTCTACCGCCGGGGCCCACTAGCATCCGAACCAGATGGTTTGACTAGCGGATGTGAAGGGCTTCACGATGACCAACCTCCTCATAGTCGTGTCCGCAGCCGACCGCTGGACCCTTAAAGACGGCGCGGCGCACCCTACTGGCTACTGGGCGGAGGAACTGGCCGTTCCCCATCGACTGTTCACCAAGGCAGGGTGGAAGGTCGACATCGCGACGCCGGCCGGAGTGGCCCCTACGGTCGATCCCGTCAGCCTCACCTTCCCGGCGGGCGGTACACCCGGCCGCAACAGAAGACGCGCCGCCTACCTGGACTCCATCGCCCCGCAGCTTCAGCATCCGGGCATCTTGGCGCACAGCGACCCGGACGACTACGACGCGGTCTTCTACCCCGGCGGCCACGGCCCGATGGAAGACCTGGCCGTCGACCCCGACTCCGGGGCCCTCCTCACCCGAACGCTGACGTCGGGCAAGCCTCTCGCCTTGCTCTGCCACGCGGGCGCGGCACTGTTGGCAGCCGAGAACGCAGACGGAAGCTGGCCGTTCGCCGGCTACTGGCTGACCGCCCTGTCCAACACCGAGGAACGGCTTGGCGGACTCAAGCGCAAGGCTCCCTGGCTCCTGCAGGACAGGCTCATCGAACGAGGCGCCAACTACACCAAGGCCGCCCTGCCCCTGAGGCCCCATGTCGAGATCGACCGCAACCTCTACACCGGACAGAACCCCGCCTCATCGGCCAAACTCGCCCACGCCCTGATTGCCGCCGTCACCCGGCGCGCGGCCACGGCCCATCGACCCTGATCCGAGCTACGGAATCAAGGAGTCGGGGAGCAGCTCGGTGGAGCGGATCCAACGAGTCAGTTCGAGTCGGTGGCGGTCGGTGGACACCGAGAGGACGCCAACTCCCAGTTCGTTCCCCGCGTACTCGCCTGCCCCGGCGGATCTCGGTGCTGCCCCGAGCACACGCAACAGGCATACGTGCCGCCGTTCGAACGCCTGTGTTCCAACTCTTGGGCCGATACCCCGTGGAAGGGCGGCGGCGCGGCGTCCTCGCCTCAGCGAGCTCGTGTCGTGGTGGATTGCCCGGGGCGCCGGGAACGATTCATCGCCAGCGGGAGGCTCCGGAAATACACCTTATTCGAGACCACAGACGTATCCGCGTTCTGAAGGGTCCGATCTCCGGCCGCCGCCGGCTCTGCCGGACAACATGATCAATCCAGAAGGGTGCAGCGTGAACACAGACGTGACGTACCGGTCGTACGTGAGAACGGCCGCCGCTGACTTGGCCGGCCGGAGCGAGGTCCGCATGGCCCAACTCGCCAGGGCGACCGAGCAACTGGATCCGCCGTTCGCCGTGGTGGACCTGGATGCCTTCGACTCGAACGCCTCCGACCTGGTGCGCAGGGCGGGCGGCCGTGCCACCATCCGCCTGGCCAGCAAGTCAGTGCGCAGCCGTAACTTGATCAAACGTGCCGCGGAGCGGGAGGGGTATCACGGCATTCTAGCCTTCACCTTGCCCGAAGCGCTGTGGCTGGCAGAAGACCACACCGATGTGGTCATCGGATATCCGACCGCGGACCGTACCGCGCTGAAGCAGCTCGCGGCGGACGACCGCGCCGCCTCACGTGTCACCCTCATGATCGACTCCGTCGGCCAACTGGACTTCATCGATGCCACGGTGGGTCGTTCCCGCCCTGACATCCGCGTTTGCATCGACTTGGACGCCGCGCTGGAACTGGCAGGCGGCCGACTCCACATAGGCCCTTATCGCTCTCCTGTCCGCACCCCCCGACAAGCTGCGGAGCTCGCCCGGGCGATCGTGGGCCGAGCCGGGTTCACACTCGTCGGCGTCATGTCCTACGAAGGACAGATCGCCGGGCAGGGCGACAACCAACCCGGTTCACCTCTCAAGCGAGCCGCAGTCCGCGCGATGCAGCGCCTCTCCACCCGTGAGCTGGCCGAACGCCGCGCCGCGGTCATCGCCGCCGTCCAGACCATCGCACCGCTGGAATTCGTCAACGGCGGCGGCACGGGCTCCATCGAGCAAACCGCGTCCGAACACGTCATCACCGAGATCGGCGCCGGATCAGGCCTTTACGGTCCCGGACTCTTCGACCACTACCGATGGTTCCGGCCCCGCCCCTCTGCCTACTTCGTCATGTCCGTGGTGCGCCGCCCGACCAACAAGATCGCCACCGTCCTCGGAGGTGGATGGATCGCCTCCGGCCCGCCCGCCGCCGACCGCGTGCCCACGTTGAGCTGGCCCCAGGGGCTTCGGATGAACGCCCTGGAAGGGGCCGGGGAAACCCAGACGCCGGTGCAGGGCACGGCAGCGCACGACCTACGACTCGGTGACCATGTCTGGTTCCGGCATGCCAAAGCCGGCGAACTGTGCGAGCGCGTCAACGACATCCACCTCGTGTCCGGCTCGCAGATCGTCGACCGGGTCTCGACCTACCGCGGTGAAGGACACGCCTTCCTCTGACTCCATCCAGGCCCTCCCGGAGGCCCGATGACCGCCAAGTTCGAATCCCCGCTGACTGTCACGGCGGCATCCGCCGAACGGGCTTCCGCCCAAGGACCAACCGAGCCCGTCACCCGTGGCTGGACCACCTTGTTCGGCCTGATCTGGTTCGGCCACTGGATGGCGAATCTCGTCCCCCTCCAGCTGCTGCTCCCCATGCAGATGGAAGCGATCGATCCGGCATCCAAGGTCCGTGACTTCGCCATAGTCAACGGCATCTCCGGTGTCGTCGCCCTGATCGCCCTGCCCCTGTGCGGTGCACTGTGCGACCGCTCCCGCAACCGCTTCGGCCGACGGCGCCTCTCGATCGTCGCCGGCGCCCTCACGTTCGCCGCAGGACTGGTCGTCACCGGCCGGCAGACCACCGTGACGGGCGTCAGCGTGGCATGGTCGGCCAGCCTATTGGGGCTCAGCGCCGCCACCGCCGGACTGACGGCTGTCATCGCCGACCGTGTTCCCGAACGCCAGCGCGGAAACATATCCAGTGCCATCTACGGCCCCCAGGCCCTCGGCGTGGTGGCCGGGATCGCCATCATCTCGTCCTTCGGCCTCGCCCCCGCGACCGGCTACATCGTCCTCGCGGCTCTCCTGATCGCTTGTACCGTGCCGTTCCTGGTGGTCCACCGCGATGCCGGATACGGAGCAGAGCCCCGACTGCGGCTGAGCACACTGATCGTGTCCATGGCCAGCTCACTCAAGAACCGCGAATTCGCCTGGGCCTTCGGGGGACGGCTGCTGGTCAACCTGGCCAACTCACTGGGCACCTGCTACATGCTCTACTTCCTTACCGACCATCTGAAGGTCTCGGATCCGGAGACCAGCCTCCTGACCGCCACCGGTGTCTACGTACTGGCCGGGGTGCTGGCCACCACGGTGGCCGGTGTCCTGTCGGACCGTCTCGGCCGACGACGGATCTTCGTCGCATCGGCCGCGATCCTCCAAGCCGTCTCTGGCTTCCTCCTGGCCGGCTCCCCTGCCATGTCGACCACGCTGATCGCTTCGGCACTCATGGGCGGCGGCTTCGGCGCCTACATGGCCGTCGACCAGGCCCTGATCACGCAAGTCCTGCCCGATGCCGAAAACCGAGCAAAGGATCTCGGCATCATGAACATCGGCTCGGTCGTCCCCCCGACACTGGCTCCTCTGATCGCCAGCTTCATCATCACCGAAGAAGGAGGGGGCTATCCGCTGCTCTTCACCACCGTCGGCGCGATGGCAGTGGTCGGCGCAGCACTCGTCTACCGCATTCGTTCCGTCAGGTGAGAACACAGGAGGTCCGCCAGAACCCGGAAGCGCCCCGACATCTGAGCCCTGAAGTCCCCAAGGACGCTCCAGACGAATTGGTTCACTTCACCCATACGAGGCAGACATGATCCACGGCAC
>NZ_LGDE01000063.1 GCF_001279725.1 Streptomyces sp. WM4235
CCTCCGCCGTCACAGCCTCGTCCTGAAGCGATCAGTAAGCCGTGCGCCAAGCGGCCCAGTTCGCTGCTGATCGCATCCCGCAGCCCATCGTGGTACGGGCCGAGCCTGAACCGCTCGTCACTCCGGCGGTCACGCGGATAAAGCCACACCGGCTTGCCCACCAGCTCGGCCGGCTCCCATTCCAATCGCGTTCAGACATGGGCGTGCGGGAACGGTCTGTGTTGCCGAGGGTCTACGAGTTGACCCGCGGAAAGTCGGGGTCCAGCCGCCGGCAGGCCCGCTCAACCGCTTCTCCGAACTGGTCCATGTCAGACAGAGATGACAGTCGCTTGGCCCGGGCAGGTCAGAGAGCCGTTGAACACCCGGCTCGTCCGCGAGGAGAACCAAGTACCCGGGCAGCCTGCGTGGCGGCGCACCAGGGCAGTGCGCCTCCGGTCCGAACAGTCGGGCGGCAATGAGGGCGGGCCACTGAAGTGTGGATCTGACCACCAGGACGGCGAGGCGCACCCCTGCCAACCCCAGGCACCCCTGGACGGCCTGGAGTTCGCCGCGTCCTGGGAGCGCGCGAGGTCCCGGACTCGAACCTGGTCCCTCCGGACCTACCGGACCTACCGGACCTGATCGCCAAGGTCAGCGCGGACCGGAGCGGCCAGTCCCCCTTGCCGGCAGCCACCGGACGGGCCGTGGGCATCGCCGGGGGCGGGCCGGTGGCCGTAGGGGTGCCGGCCTCCGAAGCGGCCGGGCAGGCATTGGCGCTGTGGTCGCGCGGGAGCCTGCGCCCCCGAAGGCGCCTCGGCGTAGTCCGTCAATGTGTCAGCGCTGCCCGCGTACGCGTCGCGGTTGCGGGCGCAGCGACCTCGCGGCCGGTCAGGCTGCAGGCTTGGAGTCCGATGGTCAGAGGAGCATCGCCAGGCCGCCCAGGGCAAGGACGGTGCCGCTCAGGCCCGCCGCCGTACCGAGGTAGCGGAAGAGGGCGGCCGACGCGCTCCGCGTCGCGGGGCCGAGGTCCCCCTGGGCGTGCCGGCGCACCTCCGCATTCCTTTCGGCCCAGCGATCCAGAGCGGTGGCCGAGCCACGCACGTTGAGTGCGACCCAGCCACCGGATACTGCGCTGAACAGTCCGAATGCCAACAGGAAGAGACCGATGTCCATGTGTTGCCCCCCAGGTGATGTGGTGATCGGCGGAACCGTAGCAGCCGTCGGGGTCGTCCAAGGGCGCGGGTTGCACTCGCCGGCGAGTGCTCGGGAAACACTGGGTGTTGAGCTCCCGTGGCTCGCGGGTCTGCCGTTTGACCGCCTCTTCGATCTCAAAGCGCGCGTGCCCGTGACGTCCGGGCGCGAGACCCGCGCCGAGCGCATCCGCACCGCCGCCGGCGAGACCGATTCCGACTCGGATCACGGGGCTCACCGCCTGAACAAGGTTGCCGCGCAGAACGCAGAAACGCAGTAGCCCGGGTCGGGGCTGATGGACTGCGCCGAACCAAGCGGACATCTCCCGTGCACGCGGTATGCGAAGGCCGGGTGCTTCCTGACTGCTCAGCCAGCCGGTGGGCGCCCTGACCGTCGGCGACTTCCTCGTGGAACCGTGCACCCCCGAGATGGAGGTCGGGGCCGGCGAAATGGCCGACAGCCGACTCGCCGCACTACTGCGCGCGCTCGCCACGGAAGAGGCCACGACCGTCCGGGCGCGGGCAACGGAGACGGCACTTCCCCGGGGCGAGGCGGCCGTCCAGGCCGGAATGCCGGCCGCACGCGGCGAACAGGTAAGCCGGATACTGAAGCGCCTCGGGAAGCTGCGAACACCACCGCGTTGGCCGGCGGGGCGAGGTGGAGGCCGACGACATCGCGGATCTTGTCAATCGGCAGCGGGTCAGGGAGATTTTGAAGGTCTCGGTCCGCCAGGGCCGCAGGCCGAAGGCGTGCCAGATTCTCAGCACGCTCGCCGGAGAGATCCCCACGACTGTGGCGAGCTCCCGCTTCGACCAGCGCGTCCCGCCCGCGTGTGTCTCTTCGAGGGTGCGGACCACCACCTCTTCCACCTGGGAGTCGGTGATGGTCCGCGGCACCCCGGGCCGCGGCTCGTCCGACAGGCCCTCCAGCCGGCCACGCAAGAATCGGGTCCGCCATCTGGCCGCTGTCTTGCGTTCCGTGTTCAACCGCGCGGCCACACGGTGTTGTTCCACCCCCGCGCGCACGCGAGTACGATCTGCGCACCCTGGGCCAGGCCCTGCGCAGTTAAACGCCGCCTGGCCCAGCTCTCCAACGTCAACCGCTCGGCATCCGACAAGACCACCGGCGGCAGCCTGGTATCACCCATCCGTCCAACACAGCCGCCGCAAACCGGTCACGTCAGGCGAACCCCAAGATCTGAAACAGAACACGACTCACAAAGCGAGCCCAGACCTCGAACCGGCTCACTAGGCCGTTGCCCGCTGGACGTGGTAGTTCCAGCGTGTGAGAGACCGGACAACGGTTTCGGCGCCGATGGGGTTGGCGCTGTGAACGAAGACAGCTCCGATCTGAAAGGGCCGTCCGCTGAAGGCGGCTTCTTCCATGAGGGTCACCACCGGCATGATGGTGTCGTCGCCGCCGAGATCGTGGTCGAGCCACAACTCGTCAATGAAGCTGTCGCGGTGCTCTTCCAGGAGCTGGATGCCTTCGCGGCTGGTGCGGGCAATCCGCGTGGCCCTGGGGAGCGGTCGGAGGTCGTCTATGCCGAGGACGACGGGCATCGGCTCGGTGGGGACTTCTTTCACTGGATCAGTGTTACAGCAGGCAGGCGGGATAACCACGGGGTATCGAGAGCCCGATGGGCGAACCGCCGATGCCCATCGTCAAGGTGAGCCGCAGACTCCCGTTGATGCGTGGGGAGCCGACTAGGCCGTTTCCTTCGGATCATCTGGCTGACCAGATGAAGATGGCTGCGAGGTGGAGTCCGGCGAGGTAGACGGTGGCGGTCTTGTCGTAGCGGGTGGCCAGGCCGCGCCATTGTTTGAGCTTGTTGATGCAGCGTTCGACGGTGTTCCGTTGCTTGTAGGCCTCGCGGTCGAAGGCCGGTGGCCTGCCACCGCGGCTGCCGAGGCGCTTGCGGTTGGCGGCCTGGTCGGCGGGCTGGGGGATCACCGCCCGGATCCCGCGCCGACGCAGGTGGGAGCGGATCGCGCGGGACGAGTAGGCCTTGTCGGCCAGGACCACGTCCGGGGCCACCCTCGGTCTGCCGACCGGCCTCGGGATCCATAGGCGGGCCATGACCTTCGGGAACGCGGGTGCGTCACCGGCCTGGCCGGGTGTGATGAGGAAGGCCAGGGGCCGGTAGCGATTGTCGGCGGCCAGGTGGATCTTCGTGGTCAGTCCGCCGCGGGACCGTCCGAGGGCATGGTCGGCGGGCTCGCCGTCCGGGGCCCCTTCTGACGGGCCCCGGCGGCGTGCTGGTGGGCACGGACGATCGTGGAGTCGACCGCGACGACCCACTCCAGGTCGCCCTCGGCGTCGGCCTGGGCGAGGAGAGCGGTGAAGACCTTCTCCCAGGTGCCGTCGGCCGCCCACTTCCGCAGCCGGTTGTGGGCACCCTTCCACGAGCCGAAGTGCTCGGGCAGGTCCATCCACGGCGTGCCCGTGCGGTACTTGAACGCGATCGCGTCGATCACCTGACGGTGGTCACGCCACCGCCCGCCCCGTTTCGGTGCCCGGACTGGCAACAAGGGCTCAATTCATGCCCACTGGGCATCAGTCAACGACACACATCAACCAATGATCAGATGATCCGAAGGAAACGGCCTAGGTGGATGGCGTCTTGATGGCACCCTTGATCGGGGTCTGGCCCAGACCGATGACCCAGTCGCCTTCCTTCTTGCCCATCTGAATGTAGATGCTGAACTGCTTGCCGCTGCCATCGGTGCCGGTCACATGCACGCCGGCGTAGGTCGGCTCGAACTCTTTGAGCACGTCGATCATTCTGGTCTTGAGGTCGCGTCCACCGTTCTCGGCAATGATCTTTTCGGCGCTCTCCTTCACGCCCGTGCGCCCCGGCGCATCGGGCTCGGTCAGGGCGATGAGCCCTTGGGAGTCGCGGGCGTTCAGCGCGGCGATGTACTGCTCGGCGGTCTGCCGCTCGCTCCTACCGTCCTTCTCGGAAGCGCAGGCGGCGAGCACCGCGCACAGGACGGGAACCGTCAGCGGTGCCAGGGCTTTCCTCACGGCGGGTTTCCCTTCGTGTCAGGTGCGATGGGCGTGCCACGAGGCTCCCGAGCTCTGGGCCCGGATGATGCTCGGCTTCCTGTTGTGCGTGTTGCTGGACTGGTAGGTCATCTAAGGGTCGCCGCCTCCTCTGGCGGTCACGATCATGGTGTGATTGATGTCCCGTCGGGGCTCGGATCTGTACCGGTTCTCTGCCCCGGCGCAGGTGTAACTGGTTGACCAGGTAAAGCTTGCGTGGAACCACTTGCTGCTGTCTGCCCGGGAGGAATGGCTGCCTGCTGCGGTGTTACAGCGGCGGGCTCTCATTTGCCTGAGAGATGAGGCTGGTGCAGTCGTTGCCGTAGGGGCGGCAGCCGCCGTTGTCGTTCTTCCAGTACCGATTCGCTCAATCAACCATCTTGTCGTGGCTGTACGAGGCGGAGACCGTCGGCTTCGCAGTCCGCGACGACATGCCCGTCGCAGGCAGATCCGTGCTGCTGGGCGGCTCTTTGGGGCCCTCGTCCTGCGAGTGGGGTGCCGGCTCGCCGCCCGGTCCGGGCTCGTTGATGCGACCGGGATCTCCGAGCGGCTTGGTGATCTGCGTGATCGGCCGCAGCGACGAAGGCTCCATCCGCGCCTGGTCGCCGGCGAGCTTCCACCCCTCCGCGGATCGCGTGAACGTCAGCGTGTGCGGTAAGGAGTACGTCTCGTAGGCGGGCACCCCCTCCTGGGGGTTCGGGTAGTACAGGCGGGCGTCCTCGGTGGCAACGACCGTTGCGGTGTCCCCCATGACGCTGCTCTCACCTGGCGTCACGGTCACATCCGCGCGGCTATACCACCGCTGACCTTCTCCAGAGCCCGCCCGGTGTGCTGCAACGCGGTCAGGTCACCTGCCAGATTCTCCGCCGCAGCCGCGGTCATGGGAACGGGTGCCGAGGCGAAACGGATGCGCGATCCACCCGTGGTGACGGCATCGGCGCGACGCTGGAGATAGGCGTCAGCCATCTGGACCAGGAGTGTCAGTTCCGAAGCCGACAGTGCGGCATGTGATTCCGTGATCGCGGTGGGAGCGGGAGCGGTGACGCCCGACGAAGCCAGGGCCAGGATCGCAGCGCCGGCAGTGCGTAGTGACGGTGTGATTCCACGCAAAGGGTCCCCCAGGATCGGGTTCACTGGTCCCAGCGTATATACGGCACACCCGGCTCTGGCGAGGATTACCTGAATCACTTGTCGCGGAACCATGCCGAATATGGCCGGATGGCAGGAGGCACAGGGCAGGCGCCGAGCCCACTCGTGGCCCAGCTCCGAGCAGGTGAAGACGCCAGAGGGTGCCTGGAGGATCTCCACTTGGGTGTGGCGGAATCGAGAGCGGGGTCAGACCCGCAGCATCCGGCCCGCAAGTCGAGCACCACCGCGTCCTGCTCTGCCCGGCCGGGGAAGTCGCTGCCCGCCCGCGACGAACGGCGGGCCGCCTACGAAGGTCCCGTGCCGGGCCCGGCGCAGCCAGTCCGCGGGCGCCCGGCGTCACCAGTTCCGCGTTGGTTCGCGCCTCGGCTCCGCGCAGGTGGGCGCTTTTGAGGGCGACCACCGTATCGAACTGCCGCCGGCCTAGCGGAAGTTCCTCGTCGAACTCGAGGGAGCGGTTCCGGCCCCTTCCACGGTCTGCTTCCGCTGGAGGAGTGCAGGCTGTTCACCGTGGACCGACAGCCCCGGACGGCACCCCGAGTCCACCGACCTCGTCGCGGCCGCCGTCGCGCTGCTCCCCCATGGGTGGTCACCCAGGCACCCGGCCCGGAGCTGTTGGGCAGCGAAAGCTGGTCCCACTGGCTCACCACCCCTCAGGAGAGCACCCATTGGGGTGGGTGGCCGGGCTCGGCCGGGCAGGTGAAGACATGCAGGTCCCGGTCCCGGCCGAAGCGGAGCCGGGTCGGTTGGACAACGGACCAGCCACCCTGGATCGAGGCCTTACCCCGCAGGGACGGGTCGCGGTCCTGCAGCGGCACCCAGCTGTGTGAGCCGGCGTCCATCTCGTCACCGCCGGCGGTCAGCAGCAGCCGCATCGGGGTCGCGCAGGATTCGCAACCGATGGGCATCGGACCCGTCGACGCCCAGCTCGGAAAGCCGCCCACCCGCCAGCCAGGCGGGATCGACAGGTCGGACTGGTAGCTGGAAGCGTCAGGCCCGTGTTCCGCGGCCTGGGCGTCGTCCCACGCGTCGATGCCGGCGATCAGAGAGGCGGGCAGCGTGTCGTCCTCCGCCCAGGGATAGGTGTCCACCTCTTCGGGATGCAGAACACACGGCTCGGGGAGTTCGTGCTCCCAACGCAGCATGGGTACTTCGGGCGGTGCGGCGAGGAAGCGTTCCGCACGCTCCGTCTCTGCGGCCCGCCGCCACAGCAGGTGGTATCGGCGCTCCAGGTACGGACCGTGGTTGCACGGGCAGCGGAAGATCTGCACCAGATCCGCACCGTCGGGCCCGGCAGCCAGAGACGGGATGTCCCGGCGGAAGAACTGGGCGAGGCCCACGAACGGCACCGAACCGTCCTCTCCGGGCGCTCCGGAGCCCGGCCACGGCCGGCTCCGCGGCCAGACGCCCGCGGCCCGGGCACTGCGGACGTCGTCCGGCACGTACCCCTCGGTCTCGGGCTGGTGGGGCTCCTGGCAGACCGGCCACGGCTCGCCGGCGGGCCACAGCATCGGTCCGCCGACATGGCTCTCATGCATGCCAGGTCGCCCCGGCCGGGGGTGCAGGCGGGTCGTCCGGCCCCGATAGGCGGCGAGCTCCGGGAACACAGCCTCCACGTGCGCGGGTCTGGTCGGCGTGGTCCTCGTCATGCGCAGACCGTACGCGGACGGGGAAGCGCCACGCGAGTGCATTGCCGCGAGCCGGGCGTGGGTTGCATGCCCCGAAGCCGACGCAGGGTGCCTCCCGTTCTCGTGTACATCGGCTTCGGACCTGAGCGCATTTCGCGTATCTCGAACCGGTGCGCATCTGCTGTCGCTGCCCATGCTCGACGCCGGCCGGTGTCACGGCACTGCGCACGCTGCGGCTGCCGACGCTTCACCAGTGCCGCCGCGACGGCCGCAGCCCCAGGCCATCCGTGGCCGGTGCTCGGTTCTCGGCGGCGTGGGGGTCCCGCGACGGCCGGGATGTCGTTCCGGTGCGCCCGGACCCGGTGGCAGAGATCAGCACCGACACCGCTGTCGATCACGGCAGCGTCCATCGGCACCCTCCACGGGTCCGCCGCCTCCGCCTGGACGCAAAAACCGATAAGAGTCTCCCCCGGCCTTCGTGTGCGTGGAGCGCCAAGGCACGCGGTCGGCCAACCGCCGTGCCCGGCGACACCGTCCGCGCACAGCGCACCGCGATGGTCCGCTCCCACCCGAAACCGCGCAATGGACCTTAGGCTCAGACCATGTTGAGAGCCCGATCCTCGTCCGAAGCGCACCTGTACATGGACCTGTACGCATGCGAGTGCGGCAGCTCCGACTTCGCCCGGCAACACCGGTTGGAGTTGCGGGGCGACGACCTCGTGGCGGTGTACGAGGGGGTTTGTCGGCAGTGCGGCCGCAGCCGTCGCTTCGAGTTCCGGATGGCTGAAGAGACTCCTTCGCCCGCGCCGGCCTTCGGTGGCGCTGAACCGTCCCGGATCATCGACCCCGGCGAGTTCGCCGATGTCGGCTACCGAGTTTCCCGCTCCGCCGGGCTTGAGCTGCTCAACCGACCCAAGTCCGAGCACCACAGGTACCGTGCGGCGATGGCCTACGCGCTCGCCGCCTTCGAAGAGGTACTCAAATTCGTTCCG
>NZ_LGDE01000064.1 GCF_001279725.1 Streptomyces sp. WM4235
GCCGGGTCCATCAGCTCGATCGCCGAGACGGGCGCCGTCGGGTCCGCGACCACGGCCGTCAGGAGCCGCACGAGCCGATCGGCCAGGGTCCGGACCGTCCCCTCGTCGAAGAGATCGACGGCATAGCGCACCCCGCAGGTCATGCCCGCGCCCAGCGCGTCACGGTCGGGCGTCCGCCGGAAGAGGATCTCCAGGTCGAACTTGGCGGCCCCGGCGGCCACCGGAACCTCCTCGGCGGCCAGCCCGGCGAGCGGACGCGCCACCTCGGCGCCGCCCTCGTAGGCCACCATCGTCTGGAAGAGGGGGTGCCGGGCCAGCGACCGCTGCGGGTTGACGGCCTCCACGACCGCGTCGAAGGGCAGGTCGGCGTGGTCGAGCGCGGCCGTGCCGGCCGCCGCGGTGCGCCGCAGCACCTCCGCGAAGTCGGGCTCCCCCGACAGGTCGGCGCGCATCACCACGGTGTTGACGAAGAAGCCGACCAGCGGATCGAGGGCCTCCTCGCCGCGCCCGGCGACCGGGCTGCCCAGCGGGATGTCCTCTCCCGCGCCGAGCCGGTGCAGCAGCGCCGCCACCGCGGCCGTGACGACGGTGAACACCGTCGTGCCGGCCGATCCGGCCAGCCCGTCCAGGCCCGTCACCAGCTCGGTGGGCAGGACCGTTTCGAGGGTGGCGCCCCGGTGTGAGGGCACGGCCGGCCGCGGCCGGTCCACCGGAAGGGACAACTCCTGCGGCAGCCCCGCCAGCGCGGTGCGCCAGAAGTCCGCCTGGCGGTGCGCCGGCGAGCCCTCCGCCGCCGGGTCGCCGAGCAACTCCCGCTGCCACAGCGCGTAGTCCGCGTACTGCACCGGCAGCGGAGCGAACTCCGGTGCCCGGCCGTCGAGGCGGGCCGTGTACGCGCGATCCAGGTCGGCCAGCAGGGGACCGGCCGACCACTCGTCGCCCGCTATGTGGTGCACCAGCAGGAGGAGCGTCCAGTCCTCCGGGCCCGCCTCCAACAGCGTGACCCGCAGCGGGAGTTCAGACCCCGGATCGAAGGCGTGGGCCGCCGCCTCCTCGGTCCGCGCGGCCAGTTCACCGGCCGGCACCCGGGCCGTCGAGAACGGCACCACGGCCTCGGCGGGGGCCAGGATCCGCTGGTACGGGCCCTCGGCGTCCTCGGCGAACAGGGTGCGCAGGGCCTCGTGGCGGCCCACCACGTCGGCGACCGCCGCCCGCAGCGCCGCCGGGTCGAGAGCCCCGCGCAGGCGCAGCACGAGCGGAATGTTGTAGGTGGCGTTCGGGCCGTCCATCCGGTGCAGGAACCACAACCGGGCCTGGGCGTACGACAAAGGCAACCGGTCCGGGCGCGCGCCCGCGACCAGCGCGGGGCGCGCGGCCCCTCCCCGGCCGTCCAGCCGCGCGGCGAGCGCGGTGACCGTACGGGCCTCGAACACGTCCCGGATCGAGCACTCGGTGCCCGTCGCCCGGATCCGGGCGACCACCCGGGTGGCCAGCAGGGAGTGCCCGCCGAGCCGGAAGAAGTCGGCGTCGGCGCCGACGGCGGACAGCCCCAGCGCCTCCGCGAACACCTCGGCGACCCGCACCTCGGCGGCGCCCCGCGGTGCCCGGCCGGTCGGCTCGTCCGTCGACACGGGCGCCGGCAGGGCGGCCCGGTCGAGCTTTCCGCTGATCGTGGTCGGCAGTTCCGCCAGGGTCATCACGACGGCCGGGACCATGTGGTCCGGCAGCACGCGCGCCAGTTCCTCGCGCAGCGCCGCCGGATCGGCCGGGCCCGTGACGTAGCCGACGAGCCGGGGGATGCCGGGGATGTCCTCGCGGACCACGACGGCCGCCGCGCTCACGCCGTCGAGCACGGCGAGCGCGCTCTCCACCTCGCCGAGCTCGACGCGGAACCCGCGGATCTTCACCTGGTCGTCGGCCCGGCCCAGGAACTCGATCAGGCCGTCGGCCCGCCACCGGGCCAGGTCGCCGGTCCGGTACATCCGGCTGCCCGGCCCGCCGAACGGGTCGCAGACGAAACGCTCCGACGTCAGTGCCGGACGCCCCAGGTACCCGCGGGCGTTCTGCTCGCCCGCCAGGTACAGCTCACCGGGCACGCCGACGGGCACCGGCCGCAGCCGGGCGTCGAGCACGTGGGCCCGGGCGTTGTCCAACGGCCGCCCCACCACCGGGGTGGCGCAGTCGCCGACCCGGGCGACCAGCGCGTCCACCGTGAACTCGGTGGGCCCGTAGTAGTTGACGACCTCCACGTCGGCGACCTCGCGCAGCTCCGACCAGAGCCCCGCCGGCACGGCCTCGCCGCCCAGCAGGAACAGCGGCGGGCGCCACGATCCGGTCAGCAGCCCGGCGTCCACGAGCCGGCGGCCGTACGACGGCGTCACGTCGAGGGCGTCGACGCGCTCCTGACGCACGTACGCCACGACCGCGTCCGCGTCCCGCCGACCGTACTCGTCGAGAACGTGCAGCTCGTGGCCGGCGACCAGCCACAGCAGCTGCTCCCACGAGGAGTCGAAGGAGAAGGAGGCCGTGTGCAGGGCGCGCACCCGGCGTCCGAGACGGGCCGCGACCGGCAGGTACAGGTCCCGCTCGTGGTCGCGGAACAGCCGGGTCAGGCCGGCGTGCCGGAGCACGACGCCCTTCGGGCGACCCGTGGAACCCGAGGTGTAGATGACGTACGCCGCGTGCTCGGGGTCCACGTCCGCGTCCGGGCCCGCCACCGCAGAGGCGAAACGTTCCACCGTCGAGGGCGCGTCCAGGACCACGGCGGGAACGCCCGCGACGCGGTCGGCGACCGCGAGGGTGGTCACCACGCACACCGGGGCGGCGTCCTCCACCATGAACGCCAACCGCTCGGCCGGCAGGTCGAGGTCGAGCGGCAGGTACGCGCCGCCGGCCTTCAGTACGGCCAGGACCGCCACCACGGCGTCGGCCGAGCGCGGCACGGCGAGGGCCACCACCGCGTCGGGCCCGACGCCCTCCTCGACCAGCACCGAGGCCAGCCGGTCCGCACGGTCGCGGAGCTCGGCGAACGTCAGCCGCTCCGCACCCGCGACCAGCGCGAGCGCGTCCGGATCCAGGGCGGCCCGCTCCGCGAACACCCGCGTCACGCCCTGCGGCGGCACCGGGCGGTCGGTCGCGTTCCAGCGGTCCATGCGGGCCCGCTCGGTCTCCGCGCGCAGCTCCCACGCCGACACGGGGCGGGTCGGATCGGCGACCGCCTCGGCCAGCACCCGCAGCAGCCGGTCCGTGAACGTCTCCACCGTCGCTCGGTCGAACAGCGCGGTGGAGTAGAAGACCTCCAGCTCCAGGTCCTCGCTGTGCGCCGCGTCCGAGAAGGTGATGTCGAGGTCGAACTTGGTGGCCCCGGGGTCCACCCGGTCCACCCGCGCCGGCAACCCGAACAGGACCCGTACGTCCTGGGTCACGGTGCTGTGGGACACCATCGTCTGGAACAACGGATGCCGCGCCAGCGAGCGTTCGGGGTTGACGGCCTCCACGACCTGGTCGAAGGGCAGGTCGGAGTGGTCCAGCGCCGTCAGGTCCGCGGTCCGTACCCGCTCCAGCACCTCGCCGAAGGCCGGGTCGCCGGACAGGTCGGTGCGCAGCACCAGCGTGTTGACGAAGAAGCCGACCAGTTCGTCCAGGGCGCTGTCGGCCCGACCGGCGACGGGGCTGCCCAACACGATGTCCTCGCCGGCGCCGAGCCGGTGCAGGAGCGCCGCCACCGCCGCGTGCACGACCATGAAGACGCTGGTGCCGCTCTCCCGGGCCAATGTCCTTATGCCCGAGGCGAGTTCGGAGGGCAGGGGGCGGTACACCAGCGCCCCCGCGTGATCGGCGACGGCCGGTCGCGGTCGATCGGCTGGCAGTCCCGCCTCCTCGGGCAGGGCGTCGAGGACCCGCCGCCAGTACCCGGCCTGCTCGCCCGCCACCGAACCCGGCTCGTCCACCGCGCCCAGCAGCCGGCGCTGCCACAGGGCGAAGTCGCCGTACTGGAGCTCCAGTGGGGGGAACCGGGGCGCTTCACCGGCGCACCGGGCGGCGTAGGCCTGCTCCAGGTCGCGCAGGAACGGCCCCATGGACCACTCGTCGCTCGCGATGTGGTGCAGCAACACCACCAGCGCGTCCGCGCCGGACCGGGCGTCGCGCACCAGCGTCACCCGCAGGGGCGCCTGCGCCGACAGGTCGAAGAGGTGGGTGAGCGCGAGGTCCACGGCGGCGTCGAAGCCGCCCTCCGGCACGTCGCGCAGGTGCAGCCGGACGTCCGCCTCGGCCGGGCTCAGCACCCGCTGGTACGGAACGCCCTCGCGCTCGCCGTACACCGTCCGCAGCGCCTCGTGCCGGGTGACGACGTCACCCAGCGCGGCGCGCAGGGCCTCGGCGTCCAACGCGCTGTCGAAGCGCACCGCGAACGGGATGTTGTACGTGGCGCTGGGGCCCTCCACCTGGTGCAGGAACCACAGACGCTGCTGCGCGTACGACAGCGGCAGCGGATCGGGGCGGTCCCCGGCGGTCGGCGTCGGACGGGCCGCGGCGGTGCGGTCGGCGAGCCGCGCCGCCAAAGCCGCGACCGTACGGGCCTCGAAGACGTCGCGGATCCCGCACTCGCGGTCCAGCGCGGTCCGCACCCGGGCGATCACCCGGGCGGCCAACAGCGAATGCCCGCCCAGGGAGAAGAAGTCGTCGTCCGGACCCACGGCCGGCAGGGCCAGCACCTCCGCGAAGATTCCCGCGAGGATCTCCTCACGGGCACCGCGCGGCGCACGACCGGAACCGGTCAGACCGGACAGGTCGGGGGCCGGGAGCGAACGCCGGTCGACCTTCCCGTTCGAGGTCAGCGGGAACGCGTCCAGCACCACCACCGCCGACGGGACCATGTACTCGGGCAGCCGCCGGGCCGCCGCCCGGCGCAACGCGCCCGCCTCGGGGGCCGGGCCGTCGCCGGCCGGGGTGACGTACCCGACCAGTGCCGGGAAGCCGGGCAGGTCCTCGCGGACCAGGACCACGGCGCGCCCCGCGCCCTCGGCCGCCGTCAGCGCCGCCTCGATCTCGCCGAGTTCGATCCGGAAGCCGCGCAGCTTGATCTGGTCGTCGGCCCGGCCGACGAACTCGATCCGCCCGTCCGCGGTCCGCCGGGCCAGGTCGCCCGTGCGGTACATGCGCTCGCCCGGCCCGCCGAACGGGTCGGCGGTGAACCGCTCGGACGTCAACGCGGGCCGCCCGAGGTAGCCCCGGGCGAGCTGGGAGCCGCTCAGGTACAGCTCGCCCTGACGGCCCGGGGCGACCGGGCGCAGGGCGCCGTCCAGGACGTACGCCCGCGTGTTCCAGAACGGCACGCCGATGTCCGGGACACCGGTGTGGTCGGGCGCCAGGTCCGCGGAGGTCGCCCAGACGGTGGCCTCGGTCGGCCCGTAGACGTTGGTGACGGACAGCGCGGTACGGGCCAGCCGCTCGGCCAGCACGGCCGGCAGGGCCTCTCCGCCGACGAGGACCCGGGTGCCGTCCAGGGTGGTCGGCCGACCGTCCTCCAGCAGCGCGTGCCACAGGGAGGGGGTGGCCTGCATGACGGCCGGGCGGTGCTCGTCGACGAGGGCGGCCAGGGCCGCCGGGTCGCGCACGGTGTCCCGGTCGGCGAGGACCACCGTCGCCCCGCAGATCAGCGGGGTGTGGATCTCCAACGCGGCGATGTCGAAGGAGATGGTGGTGACGGCCACCAGCCGGTCGTTCGGGGTCAGTTCGAGGACCTCGGCCTGCATGTGCAGGAAGTTGGCCAGGGCGCCGTGCGAGATCACCACGCCCTTGGGGCGGCCGGTGGAGCCCGAGGTGTGGATGACGTACGCCGGGTGCTCCGGGTCCGGGGCGCGCAGGTCGGCCGCCGGGTCCTCGGGTCTGACGCCGGCGAGCGCGGCGAGCGTGTCCGGGGCGTCCAGGACCAGGGTCTCCACCCCCGCGACCTGCGGGGCGAGGGCGGCACTGTCCAGGGTGGTCAGCACGCACACGGGGCGGGCGTCCTCGACCATGAACGTGAGCCGGTCGGCGGGGTAGTCCAGGTCCAGCGGCAGGTAGGCGCCGCCGGCCCGCCAGACGGCGAGCAGGGCGACGATCAGGTCGGCGGTGCGGGGCAGGGCGAGCCCCACGAAGCTCTCGGGTCCGACGCCACGGTCGGCCAGCACCCGGGCGAGCCGGCGCGCACGCTCGTCGAGCGTGGCGTAGTCGAGGGTGACCGGACCGCAGATCACGGCGGGCAGCAGCGGATGCCGGCGGGCCTGCTCGGCGAAGGCCTCGATCGCGGTACCGGGAGGCAACGCCCGCGCGGTGTCGTTGCCGGCGCGCAGGGCGCTCTCCAGTGCCTGCGGGGAGAGCAGGTCGGGACGACCGACGGGAACGAGCGGGCCGGCCGCCGCGGCCGCGCGCAGGAAGCGGGCGAACTCCCGGCAGCGCTCGGCCAGCGAGGCCGCGTCGTACGCCTGGGGGTTGCCGTCGAACTCGAAGCGGATCCGGCCCTCGGCGGCGTCGTGGTACACGCCGAGGGTCAGGTCGTCGACGGGACCGGCGGCGACGTTGTGCACGGTGGCGGGGGCGCCCGCGAAGTCCAGGGAGTTGTCGAACGCCTTCACGTTGACCATGGGACCCAGCAGCCCCCGGGCACGGCCGGACAGACCCAACTCGCGGCGGATGTCCTCCGCGCGGTAGCGCTGGTGGCGGCGCAGGTCGCGGATCCCGGCGGCGACCTCGGCGACCAGGTCGCCCAGCGCGACGCCGGGCCGCACGGCGATCCGCAGCGGCAGCACGTTGACGACCATGGCCGGGACCTTGAGCGCGGCCGAGCCCAGGCGCGCCATGGCGGGCATCGACAGCAGCACGTCGTGGGTGCCGGTCGCCCGGTGCAGGAACGCCGCGAACGCGGCGGTCACCACGTCGGCCCAACTGGCGCGGGCGGAACGTGCGATGTCCAGGAGACCGGCGGTCTCCTCGGCGGACAGGGTGGCGCCGTCGCGCAGGAAGGCGTGCGCGGCGGGCAGTACGGTGCCGCTCAGCGGCTCGGGTTCGGGGCAGTCGGCCAGCCGTTCCAGCCAGTACGCGCGGTCGGCCTCGAAGCGGGGCGACTCGCGGTACTCCCGCTCCTCGTCGGTGACGACCTTCAGGGCTCCGAACGGGTTCGCGGGCGGCTCCTCGCCGCGGACGAGCGCGGTGTACACCTCGGCGGTGCGCCGCGAGATCAGCGAGAAGCCGAAGGCGTCGAGCGCGATGTGGTGGGCGCGCTGGTACCAGAGCGTGCGGCCCGGACCGATCCGGTGGAGCGTGAACGCGTACAGGGGGTCCGTCACGGGATCCACCGGCGTGGCCATGTCCCGGCGCATCAGGGCGAGCGCCGTGCCGAGCGGGTCGTCCTGGCCCGTGTGGTCGAGCATCGCGACGATCGGCCCGGCGGCCGGTCCGGGCCAGGTCAGCTGGTACGGATCGCCGGCCTCGTCCTCGCCGAACCGGGCCGTGAGCGCCTCGCTCTCGGCGACGGTGCGCCGCAGGGCGGTCACGAACAGGCCCGGGTCCAGGTCGCCTTCGATCTCGACGTACTGGCCCACGTTGTAGACCGGGGACTCGGGATCGAGCCGCTGTCCGTACCAGACCCCGGTCTGGGCCCCGGTGAGGGGGAGGCGCTGGGAAGGGCGGTCACTCATGGGGATCGTGCTCCAGGGTTCGGCGGCGGCGGGGCGAGGAGGCGGTCGGGCGACGGATGGTGCCCGCAGGTGGCGGAAGGTCAGCGTCCGGACGGGGCGGGGGAGGCCGCCAGGAGGCTGACGAGGCCGGCGGCGG
>NZ_LGDE01000065.1 GCF_001279725.1 Streptomyces sp. WM4235
GGCGGGCGGGGCGGGGGCGAAGGGGAGGAAGGGGGGAACCGTTCTGGTCGGCGGCGCTCTGCGGGCTCATCGGTGCCTCCGGTCGGGGGATGCGGTGGGCGGGGCGGAGGCCGCCCGGGATCGGGGTGCCGGCCGAGGTGCGGACCAGGTGGCCGTCCACCAGCCAGCCCGGGCGTCGCGGCGCCCGGTCCGGCAGCGCCGCGGTCCGGCCGCGGAACAGGGCTTCGGGGTCGATCGGGACCCCGGCCGCGGCCAGCTCGGCCAGCGCGGTGACCAGCCGGACCAGACCGTGCTCGCCGGGCACGTCCAACGGCACCACCGTGTGCGGACGATCGCCCAGGATCCGGGCCGTCAGACCGGACAGCACCCGGCCCGGCCCCGCTTCCACGAACGTCCGGACGCCGGCCGCGTACATGGCCTCCAACTCGTCGACGAACCGGACCGGCCGCGCCACCTGACCCGCCAGGAGGCCGCGCACCCCCTCGGCGTCGGCCGGGTACGGGGCTGCCGTGGTGTTCGACCACACGGGGACGGTCGGCCCGGACACCGCCGTCGCCGCCAGTTCGGCGGCGAGCGCGGACTCGGCCCCGGCCACCACCTCGCTGTGGAACGCGCAGGCCACCGGCAGGAGTTCGGCCGCGAGTCCGGCCGCCCGGAGAGCGGCCACCGCCTCGGCCACGGCCTCCGTCCGGCCGGAGATCACGCACTGCCGGGGCGCGTTGTGGTTCGCCACCACGCACCCGGCCCGCGCCGCGACGTCCCGAACCTCCCCCGGCGCCGCGGACACCGCCGCCATGGCCCCGGGATCCGCCCCGGCCGCCGCCAGGATCGCCTCGGCCCGGCGCGTGCTCAGCCGCGCCAGGCTCGCCGTGTCGTACGCGCCCGCCGCCCACAGCGCGGTCAGCTCCCCGTACGAGTGCCCGGCGACACAGTCCGGCCGGACGCCGAACCGGCCGAGCAGCAGGTGCGCCGCGGCGCCGGCCAGCCCGAGGGCGGGCTGGGCCACCCGGGTGTCTGTGACGGCCGCCCGCTGGGCGGACCGGGCCGGCGCGGTGAACGCGGCCGGCGGGAACATCGCGCCCGCCACCCCGTCGGGGGCCTCGTCCAGCAGCCCGCGCAAGGCGGGGAACGCCATGAACAAGTCCCCCAGCATTCCGACGCGTTGGCTGCCCTGCCCGGGGAAGAGGAACGCCACCCCGCCCGGGTCGGCCGCCTCCGCCCGTACGTGGACCCCCGCGCCGGGGGCGAAGCCGCGGGCCTGCTCCAACCTGACCGCGAGTTCGTCCGCGTCGGCGGCGACCACGGCCACCCGCACCGGTCCGGTGCCGGACATGCAGGCCTCCGCCGCGAGGTCCCGCAGGGCCCAGGGCCGGCCGGCCGCGTCGTTCTCCTCCAGCCGGGCGGCGAGCCGTGCCATCGCCCGCCCCGCGGCCCGCCGGTCCTCGCCCCGGAAGCAGAACAGCTCCGCAGGCCACTCCTCCAGCCCGTGGCCCGGCTCCTGCGCGCCACCGTAACCGGCAAGCACGGCGTGGTAGTTGGTGCCTCCGAAGCCGAACGCGCTGACGCCCGCGATCCGCCGTTCCACCGGCACCGCCCACGGCCGGGCCTCGGTGTCGAAGACGAACGGGCCGTCCTCGGACCGCCAGGCCGCGTTCGGCGTGCTCAGATGCGCGGTCGGGGGTCGGATTCCCGTGTGCACGGCCCACGCGGCCTTGATCAGCCCGGCCAGCCCGGCCGCGCACTTGGTGTGGCCGATCTGCGATTTGACCGACCCCAGGGCGCACGATCCCGGCTCGGCCCCCGACGCGGTGAACAGCTCGCTCAGTACGGCCAGTTCGGTGCTGTCGCCGACCACGGTCCCGGTACCGTGGGCCTCGATCAGCCCCACGTCGGCCGGGGTGACGCCAGCTCGCGCGTACGCCCGTTCCAGGGCCCGGCGTTGCCCCTCCGGTCGGGGCGCGGTCAGCCCCAGCGACCGGCCGTCGCTCGACGCGCCGACCGCCTTGATCACCGCGTACACCCGGTCACCGTCGCGCTCCGCGTCCGCCAGCCGCTTCAGCACCAGGGCGCCCACCCCCTCGCCGAGCGCTATGCCGTCCGCGGCGGCGTCGAAGGGCCGGCAACGGCCGCCGGGCGACAGGGCCCGTACCGAGGCGAACATCAGGTAGTCGTTGATGCCGTTGTGCACGTCGGCGCCGCCGCACACCACCATGTCGCTGTCACCGTCGCGCAGTTGTCGGCAGGCCAGGTCGAGGGCGGCCAACGAGGAGGCGCAGGCCGCGTCCACGGTGCAGTTGGCGCCGCCCAGGTCGAGACGGTTCGCGACCCGCCCCGCGATCACGTTCGCGAGGATGCCGGGGAAGGAGTCCTCCGTCAGCCGGGGCAACTGCTCGTCCAGAGCGGGCGGCAGCTCGCCCATATAGGCCGGATACAGCGCGCGCAACCCGTACGCGCCCGCCAGCTCGGTGCCCGCCTCGGCGCCGAAGACCACCGAGGTCCGCGAACGGTCGAACTCCCGCCCCCGGCCGTACCCGGCGTCGCCGAGCGCCCGCGCGGAGATCTCCAGGGCCAGGAGCTGCACCGGTTCGATCCCGGCCAGCGAGGTCGGCGGAATGCCGTGGGCGAGGGCGTCGAACGGCACCGGCGCCAGGAAGCCGCCCCAGCGGGAAGGGGTGCGCTCCCCGGCCCGGGCCGGGTCGGGATCGTAGTAGAGCCCCGGGTCCCACCGCTCGACCGGGACCTCGGTGACGGCGTCCCGGCCGGCCAGGATCTGCGACCAGTACGAGTCCAGCCCCGGCGCCCCCGGGTAGGCGCAGGCCATTCCGACGATGGCGACGTCGAGCGGTTCGGCGACGGGACCGGCCTCCTCCTCGGCCGCTCCGGCCGTCTCGGCGGCCCGCCGGTCCAGGAACTCCGTCGCCCCCCGGGTGACCTGGGCGTGCAGCGCGGCCACCGTCGTGGTCGCGGAGCGCAGGGTGGCGGCCTGGCCGAGCATGAACAGCCCGTCCGCCAACTGCTGCCGCTCGCCGACCGGTTCCAGGCCGGCCGTACCCCGACGCACCCCCTTGCCGGCGATCCGGAGCCGGCCCAGATTCAGCCGCTCCAACTCCTCCCACATCTCGCGCGGTTCGGTTCCGTCCTCGGCGAGTCGCCGTCGGGTCTCCTCGAACGTCACCGCGTACGGGGTCTGCGCGCAGCGGGTGGCGTGGCCCGGCGCGGTGTGCAACAGGACGGTCTCCTCGCACTCCACCGCCGTCCGCTGGAAGCCCGGCAGGATCGCGCCCGCCGCCACCGCCTCCCGGGTGAACAGGTAGGCGGTGCCCATCAGTACGCCGACGCGGGCCCCCCGGGCGGCCAGCGGAGCGGCGGCCGTCACCGCCATCGCGGCGGACCGCTCGTCGTGGATGCCACCCGCGAACAGGACGTCCAGCCCGGCCGGTTCGGCGCAGGACAGCAGCCGTTCGATCTGCTCCTCCCACAGCGGGAACGAGGCGCGCGGCCCGACGTGCCCGCCGCACTCCGACCCCTCGAAGACGAACCGCCGTGCCCCCTCGGCGAGATACCGCTCCAGCAGTCCGGGCGAGGGGACGTGCAGGTGCGTCACCGTGCCGGCCGCCTCCAGCGGGGCCGCCTGCGCCGGGGTGCCGCCGGCGATGATCGCGTACGGGGGGCGCACCCGCGCCACGGCCGCGAGCTGCTCCCGGCGCAGCTCGGGCGGGGCGAAGCCGAGCAGGCCCACACCCCACGGCCGGTCCCCGAGCCGCTCCGCGGTCTTGGCCAGCAGCCGGTGCGCCTGCGCCCCCCGGGTCAGGGCGAGCGCGAGGTAGGGCACGCCGTCCGCCGCGGCCACCGCCTCGGCGAACGCCGCCTGGTCGCTGACCCGGGTCATCGGGCCCTGCGCCACCACCCGGGACCCGAGCAGCGGTCTCGACCGGGCGGCATCCCCGATGTGGCCGGCGACGGCTGACCGGACGGCCCGGAGCACCCCGCCCGTGGTGCGGTGCCTTCGGGCCAGCCGGTCCGCCACGCCCCCGTCCTGACCGACGGGCAGCAACTGCGTCCGCAGGTCCCGGGCCCCGAGCAGACGCGCCGCCGGCCCGTCGGGCGGCGGCAGGTCGGGCCGGGCGAACACCCGGTGCCCGTCCACGAGCCGGGTCTCGGAACCGTCCATCGCCCGCAGCGCGGCCACGACCTCCGCGGGCAGGCCGGCCACCCCCTCGACGGTCAGGGCCAGTTGTACGTCGACCAGCACGCCGGCGGCCCCGCCCGCGACGGCGGCCGCCGCCGTGTGCGGGCCGATGCCCCCGCACGCGATGACGGGCACCCCCGGTCCGGGGCCGGCCAGCAGCCGCTGGAGGAGGACGAAGGTGGTGGTCGGGCCCACCCGGCCGCCGGCCTCGTGCCCCTTGGCCACGATCGCCCCGACCCCGGCCGCCACCGCCGCCCGTGCCTCCCCGGGGCCGGTGATCTCGGCCCAGACCCGGGGGGATCCGGGGGCCGCCGCCCAGGCGGCCACCCGACCCGGGGTGTGCTCCGCGACATCGGCGAGCAACACCGTGTCCACCTGGGCCGGAAGTTCCCCGGGGCCCAGCGGACAGCCCACCGGTACCCGCACCCCGTACGGCCGGCCGTCGAGCCGCCGCCCGAGCTCCGCGAAGGCGGCCCGCGCCGGTTCGGGGTCCCGGCCGAGGTCGAGCAGCCCGAGGGCCCCGGCGCGCTCGGCGGCGGTGACGATCCGAGGGTGTGGCTCCTCGAAGGGTCCGGCCGCGATGACCAGGTCACGGGTGGCGGGGGGCTGCGCGGGGTGGGGGGTCACGGGCGCTCCTTCTTCCGGTGCGTTCCGGTGCGGTGCGGTTGCTGCGCGGGCGGTGGTGCGCGGTCCGCGGTGCGCGGTCCGTGGTGCCGTGCCGTGCCGTGTGAGGTCGTGCCGGACGTGTCGTGTCACGTGGCCCGGTGCGCGCACCGGCGCCTCGCGGTGGGGCGCGCGAGGCCCTGCGGGGCGCGGTGTCGTGCGGGGCGACGCGTGGGCCGTACGGGCCGTGCTGTGGGGGTGCGGGCCGTGCGGGCAGGACGGGGGAACACGCCGGTCGACGACTCCGCCGGCGCGGTGCGTGCCGCGGCCGGGTGACCCGTCGACGGTTCGGACGGGCTTGAGCGGTGGTCAAAATCCCCGGCGCCGCGATGCATCGTGCGGTGATGACCGTGCACTGTCAACCGGCATGCGGAGTGGGTTCTCTCGCTCCCCCCGGACCCGCCGGCCGGTTCGCGACCGTCCGGGCCCGCTCCGCCCCGCACCCCCGCCCGCCGGTGGCCTGCGGAGATCCCCGCCCCGCGGGCCGGGTCCGGGGGCACGTGCGGGGAGAGCCGGCGTGCGGGGTCATGCCGTGCCGGTATGCCTTCTCGCCACCCGGGCATGAACGGCGCACCGGGGCGCGGGAGTTGTTCATCATGCTGCCCCTTACAGGTACGGCATCGCCCGGTTACCGTCCGGTCATGACCCCCACACTCGCGCAGCTTCGCTACCTCGTCGCCGTCGCGGACTGCCGTTCCATCACCGGCGCGGCCGCCTCGGTCTTCGTGGCCCAGTCCGCCCTGTCCCGGGCCGTCCAGGCCATGGAGCGCGATCTCGGCGTGGAACTCCTGGCCCGCCGGGGCCGGGGCGTGGAGCTCACCCCGGAGGGGTCCAGGGTGGTACGACTGGCCCGCACCGTCCTGAACGCCGTCGAGGCGATCGACGACATCGGCACCGGTCACGGGGACGCCGTGCGCACCACCCTCCACCTGGTCGCCACCCCGACCCTGGCCCTGGACCTGGCCGCCGAACTGGTGCCCTCCTTCACCCGGCGGCACCCCGGGGTGGACGTCCGGGTCCGGCAGCGCGACAGCCGGGAGGCCCTGGTCCAGGAACTCACCGGCGGCACCGCCGAACTGGCGCTGGTCGACCTGCCCATCGACCAGGAGCTGTCCACACACCACATCCAGGAACGGGAAGTGGTGCTGATCTCGCCCATCGGCTCCCTACTCCCGGACCCGGTGCCGTTCCGGGTGCTCGACGGGCTGCCCATGGTGCTGCCGTGCCCGGGCACCGGCCGACGGACCGAGATGGAGGCCATGTTCAGCTGCCTCGGCGTGCGCCCCGAGCCCCGACTGGAAGTCGACGAACGACTCGCCTGGGTCACCGGGGTCACGGACGGGCGCGGCTCGCTCATCTGGTACCGGGACGTGGTCTCCAGGGCCTTCGGCAGCCGCGCCGAGATCCGCTCGTTCACCCCGCCACTGCTGCGCCCGGTGGGCATCGCCCACACGCGGCGCCCCCTGAGTCGCGCGGCCCGGGCCTTCATCGCGCACGCCCTGCACAAGGCGCCCGTACGCGAGCCCGCACCCTGACCGGAACAGGCCTTGCGGACCGCGAGACATGTCGGTTCGGCATTGAACCATGCTCAAACGGGGCGGCGTTGACCCTGGTGTCGGCATCCGTTGTCCCCTCCCATGGTGCGCATGTCAGCCATCCGTGGAACACCATGGGCGGCGGCCCTCGCCACCGCCGTCCTCGCCGTCGCCCTGCCGGCCGCCGCCCGGGCCGCCGCCACGGCTTCCACGATCCGGGCGGCCCCCGACCCGGCGGCGCCGGCCGCCGCGCCGGCCCCCGAGACCGCGTGCGTCCTGCCCGGCGGTCTGACCGAACTCAGTGGTCTCGCCATGAGCCGCAGGCATCCGGGCGTCTTCTACGCCGTCAACGACAGCGGCAACACCAACCAGGTCTTCGCCGTCGACTGCAACACCACATCCGGCCGACTCGTGGCGACCTACACCGTCACCGGGGTCGCCAACACCGACTGGGAGGGCCTCGCCATCGGCAAGGACGCCGGGGGATCCCCCGTGATCCTCGTCGGCGACATCGGGGACAACCTCGCCGGCCGCGGCGAGATCACCGTGCACGCCTTCGCCGAACCGGACGTGCTCGCCGACGCGTCCGTGACCCCGACCAGCCACCGCTTCGCCTACTCCGACGGCAGACACGACGCGGAGTCCCTGCTCGCGGACCCCGTCACCGGGCAGCTCTACGTCGCGACCAAACTCATCGGCGCGACGGGCAAGCTGTACAAGGCCCCGCTGCCGCCCGTGGCCGGACAGCTCAACACCCTCTCCCCGGTCCGGTCGGGCCCGGTGTTCACGACCGACGGGGCCTTCTCCCCGTCGGGGACCTCGTACGCCCTGCGCAGCGGCGGACCCCTGGGGGCCAATACCGCCACCGTGTACGACACCGCGGGGAACAGGCTCGCCGACGTGGCGCTGCCGGCCCAGCCGCAGGGCGAGACGCTCACGTACGCCGACTGCGCGAACCTGTTGGTCGGCTCGGAGAACGACACCCGGATCTGGCGCGTGCCGCTGCCGCCGCAGGCCACCCCGGGCTGCGTCGGAACCCCCACGCCGACACCCACCCC
>NZ_LGDE01000066.1 GCF_001279725.1 Streptomyces sp. WM4235
TCGGCCCCGCACGGGCCCGCCCCCTCGCCCGCGTCTACCGACCCGCACTGATCATGCCCCCCATCGCCGCCCCCGCCCTGGCCGCAGGACTCCTGCCCCGCATCTCCCTGCCGCTGGTCCTGGCCGGCGCCGCCATGGAACTGCTCTACCTCAAAAGCCCCAACGCGGTGCGCTACACCCTGCTGACCGGCGCCGCTCTCCTGGCGGCGGGCAACCTCGGCCACGGCCTGACCATCGAGCACACCCCCAGCACCGCCAACACCTGGGCACAGTGCCTGCTCGTACTGATCACCACCGACATCTACGCGAACAGCGCCTGGCAAAAGCTCCGCAGCACCCAATTCCGCAGCGGCCTCTACCTCGCGCAGTGGATCCACACCTACAGCCAGATCCGCGACCGGCTTCCCCACCCGGGCCAGCACGCCGTCCCCGGCCTCGTCCGCCGGCACGCGGGCAACCTCACCGAGGGGGACGTGCGACTGTGGCGCGCGGTCGCGGCCACCGCCATCACAGCGGAACTCGCCTTGCCGCCCGCACTCCTCATCCCTCAGACGATGCCGTACGCCATCGCGGCCGGCATCGCCATGCACGCGGCATTCACCTGCCTCAAACCCCGCCAACTCATCACCTTCTCCGGCCTCACCCTCGCCACCTACCTCGCCTTCGCCGCCTGACAGACGCGGCCGGTACTCGGCCGGTAGCCGCGTTCGGGAGCGCGCACCCCTCGCCGGCGCCCGGCGGCACCGGCCCACCCGCTCGGGCAGGGTCACAGCCGCTCATGGCCGAAAGATAGGCCGGTGCATCGCTGGATCTGCCAGGCTGTGCGCGATGTCGAACGAGAGGGGCGGGGGCAGTGATCGAGTACGTTGGCCGGGTCGAGGACGGATTGCCGGTATTGGATGTCCGGGCTCACGCCTGGCTGGCCGGCCCCCGTACCGCGGGCATCATCTACACGCACCAACTGACGATCGCGCTTCTTGATGACAGTGGTGCCATGAAGGACGGCGACGCCGTTCTCACCCGCGCTCGCGCACTCGGCTGGGTGGAAACCTCCAACTACGCCGGATGGGCCGCTCCGTGCCCCGGCTGGGAAGCCCGGTTGCTGGACGATCACTTGTTGGTACGCCAGCCCGACGGGGCCCTCTGGTACGACGGGACCCTGCCCACCACCGAGGCCTGGCGCGAGGCTGCTCGGGAGGCCGGACAGATCTACCACTTCACCGCGGCGACGGGGGACCTGGGCTCGATCGGGGACCAGATCGCCTCCGGCGACGCCCTGGCCGTGGTTTCCACACTGACCTGAACCGCTCGCGCGAGCCCACCGGCACGCCGTGCAGGGCTTCCGAGGGTGCTTCGGATCGGTCACCATGGAAGTCCGTCGGCGATCCGAGGTGGGGATGAGCGAGGGTGGGGACGTTCTGGACGGGCAACCGGAGCAGGTCGGACCCGCGCCGTGGCTGGCGCTGGCCTGTCTGATCGGACTGGTTCTTGCCTACGTCGTGCTGACGAACTTCACCGCAGAGGTGCGGGCGGCGCTGTGGGGTAAGCCCGGGACCGTGACCGAAGCCGGCTGCCGGACGTACGACAACACCGTGGCCAATGCGGGAACGTCGACGTCCTGCTCGGGCGCTTTCACCCCCGACGACGGCGGCTCGTCGTTCGACGTCCCCGTCGAGGGCGACATCGATGCACAACCGGTCCGTGCTTGGCTGGTGGACGGTACCTCCGGCACCGCGTACATCTCACCGACAGTGTGGGCGGGGGTGCTCCCGGTGGGACTGTCCCTCCTCCTGGCCGGAATCCCGGCGGCGGTGACGGTCAAGCACGTGCGCCGCGTCCACGCACAGCGCCCTGGATAGCCTCTTCATGAATTCCACCTGCTGGCCGGTCTCCCGAGAGCGGTGTTCAGGCACCGCTCTTGGGGTGGCGTCACAGCTCTGTCCAGCCGCGGGGTTCGCGGTCTCCGGTGAGGGGTGTCCAGATCTTGGCGTGCGGGCCTTCGGCTTCGAGGTCTTCGAGGATGGTCGCTCCGAGCGGGACGGACGCGCCGAACCGGGTGACGAGGTCGTGGTCGGTGGCCATGTGCCGCAGGTCGGTGATCCGGTTGGTCAGCGTCGGCCGGGGCGCGCCGGTGAGGACGAACAACACCCGGGGGAATCGGGGATAGAAGCGCTGCCAGGCGAGCATCGCCGCGCCCTGGTCGGCGACGGTGCCGCGTCGGGCCGGCTGGGGGGTGTAGTCGTGGAAGCGGGCGTATGAGATGAGCTTGCGGGCCAGGCGCTCACTGCTCATGGTGGCCCGGTCGATCTCCACGAACGCCCGGTATTGGCGGCGGCGCGGCTGGGTGACGGTGTAGTGCAGGACGGCGTCGGCGATCAGCCGGTCCTCGCCTCCGGTGTCGGGGAGGCGGTGGGTGACCTCGGGAACCCAGTCCAGCGGCTCGTACTCGTCTCCCCGCACGCGGGCGTCCGCCAGGAACGCCAGGTGGGCGCGGACACCGGTGAGGGTGTGCGCGGCGCGCAGGCGGGCGGCGGCGGGGCTTTGGATGACGGTCGCTGAGCGGCCTCGGAGCTCCGGCCAGTCCTGAACCGCCTGCGCGCCGGCGGGGGTGAGGAAGTGTGCTTGGAGGCGGTGGCTGCCGCCGAGCACGGTGTGCGAGATCAGCCCTTCCTCGCGCAGCGGCGCGAGTTCCTTGTGGATCTTTCGGGGTGGCGTGTTGGGGGTGAGCATCTGGTGGATCTGGGTGGTGGTCAACAGCCGGTGCTGGGCGATCAGGGCGAGGGCCCGGTGGGCGTGGGAGTCCGCGGTGGACGGCTGGGTCATGGCGTCGGTGGTCATGCGTACGGGTCTTCCTTGCCGTCGTCATCGGTGGTGGTGGGTGTGGCGGCGGCGCGCCTGGTGAGGAATGTGCGGACTCGCTGCTCTTGGGCGAGCGCGAGGGAGGTGCGTTCGGACAGGGGGCGGGCGCCTGCGTTCTTGTGGGCGGCTCGGGTGAGCGTGCCGACGTCCTTGGGGCGGGCGAGCTCCCCGAACACCTCGGCGAGTTCGGGTCCGCGGATGAGCAGGGGCCCGATTCGCTTGCCGTCGACGGTGAACGAGGCGTAGTGCCACCACCGGTCGAGGCCTGCGACGTCGCGGGGGGTGATGGTGCCGGGCCACTGGTCGGTGATCTGCGCGATGGCGTCGATCGAGCCGGCCGTCGTGGAGAGACAAGACGCGTTCTGCATCAGGGCGGAGCGGGTGGTGGGGCTGAGACGGTGCAGGAGCTGCGTCATTCCGTGCAGCCGGCACCCGAACTTTCGGAGCTGTTCGGTGATCTCCGCCAGGACACTGGAAGAGCCCTGGTCCAGTGAGATCAGCTCGTCGAGGTAGAAGCGGAAGGAGCGGCGCCGCTTTTCGGGAAGGTCGCGCCGGGACAGGCCGGCGCGGAGGAAGTCGTGGACGATCAGCGACACCAACAGCCGGTCGGTGGGCCCGGTCCCGGGCGGGCAGATCCACAACACCCGGCTTTGATCCATGGCGTGGCGCATGTCGTAGCCGCTGACCGGGCACCCCAGGAACGCCCGGACAACGGGGGAGGACCCCAAACGTTCCAGCGGGTTCAGGACGACCGACAGACCGTCCTTCGGGATGTCGGGGAACGTGGCAGTCCACCATCGTTGGGCTTCCGGTTCCAGGGCGGCGAGCACGAGATGACGAAACGTGGGATCGGTGAGCAGGGTCCGGATCTGGAAGATGGTGGCCTGCCGGGTCTCGGCGTCGGCCGCGACGGCGGCGACATTGACCGACACCAGCGCCTCCACGGCCTTGGTGAGAAGGGTGAGTGCGCGCGGCGCGCTCACGTCCCCCCAGCCCAGGGCGCTCGCGAACGCCTCGACCACCGCGGCGCTGACCTCGTGGGCGGGCTGCCGGCTGCTCATGTCGATCAGGTTCCAGCAGCCGAGCATGTCGCCCGGCTCGCGCACCGTCAGATCGAAGAGCGCGACGCGGTCCACGACCGCGTCGTGCGCGAGATAGCGGGCGACGTCGCCGAAGGAGTCGCCGTGCGGGTCCACGAACGCGAGACCGCGCCCGTTGTGGGCGCTCGCGACGGCCTGGACCTGCGCGCGCATCGTCTTGCCCCAACCGGCCTTGCCCGACTGGACCTCGAACAGGGTGTCGTCCTCATGTGTGGCCAGGAGACGTTCCCGCCCGTCGGGCCCGCGATACCAGCCCTGCGGGATCAAGTCCTTGCCGATCTCGTAGGTCGGGATGTCGCCTTCCATCAACGCCACCCGTGCCGCCGCGGTGGTCGGTTTCAGGAAGCCGGCCAACTCCTCGATGTGGGCCCACCCCCCCCGCGCCGGCCGCATCAGCGCGGTGGACCCCCGCGGGTCGAAACGGTCCCGCCACGGCCACCGATCCGGGCCCACCCGAACCGGCCCGAGCGACCAACCGATCGAGGACAGACGCGAGGCACCCGCGTAGACGTCCATGGCCGCGCTGATCCGCGCCATGCGCTGCTCCGCGCGCTTGTCCTTGTCCGAGGCACAGCGCACCATGATCTGCACCCGCACCAGACCGGGGCTGTGAGCGAGTTTGCCCAATACTTCGTCGCGGTCGAGGCGTCGGGGCTGGGGTGAGATCACCATCTGTCCTCGGGGGGTGCCCCTCCACTCGGCCGGGTCCAGGAGCTTGCCCAGGGCGACGGGAACACTGTCACCGCCGGTGTTCTGGGTGACCCACCTCGCGTCCCGCCTCGCATCCCGCCGCGCCTTCTCACGGGCGCGCCGCATGGTCTGTACGCGGCGTGCGGCCAGGTGCCAGCGAGGGGCGGGGGAGAGATCCACGCACACCTCGGCCATGTCCCCGAGATCGGCGTTCAGACCGGCGACGGCGTCGAGGAGCGGTTGCAGCGGGTCGGGATCCAACGGGACCTCGCGCAGGCGGGATCCGGGCTCCCCATGCAAGGTCAGCACCGCCCGCACCACATGGTTGCGGCGCTTGTCCGCGACCGGCGCGCACGGCCTCACGCGGACCCGCTCACCGTACGGTGTCTGCGTCAGCAGGGCGTGCGCGCTCGCCGGGGCCTCGATGCGGTAGGTCAAGGGCCGCACGCCGTCGGCGCGCAACCGCAGGCGCAGCGTCCGGGCCCGACGGGGTGTCCACCACGGTCCGGAGCCGGCGGCGCGCGCGAGTTGCATGCCCTGGCGCCAGATCTGTTCCGGGCTCGGGTCGAAGTGCGGTGCGGGCGTCACCTCGAAGTACGTCCGCCGCGAGAGCGCCTCCGTGGCCAAACGCCGTTGCACTGCCTCCCACCCCAGCCACACGACGGCCGCGGTCAACGCGAGCCACCACGCGTTCGCCAACGTCCAGTCCGCGAACGCCGCCAGGGCGTTGAACAACGCTGCGCCCATCGTGAGCACGCCGGCTGCCATCAGATGCGGTCCCATGCTCCTGCTCCGTTCTGGGTGTAGAGGACGGTCGCGGTGCGTCCGTCGAGGAAGGTTCCCGCCGGGTCGGCTCCGGCCCACACCAGCCGCACCACCGCCCGCACCGGTGGAGTCGCCGCGACCTGCGGGTGGGTCTGGGGCGTTCCGGTGGACGCCCGCAGGGGCGGGGTGGTGTCACGGCGGGCGGTGGCGGCCTGGATCCGGACCCGTGCGTATCCGGCGGTCTCCCCGAGCCATGCCGCACGCCCCAGGGTGAGCAACCGCTGTTCGTCGCGGGCCGGCAGGTCCGGGGCGCCGGCCCGGTCAAGGGCCTGCTGGATGATCGGATCCGCGGCCGGTCCCGAGTCGGGCGGCGGGAGCTCCCCCGGCGCCGACGCTGCGCCGGACTGTTCCGGTCGGGCCGGCTCCGACGGCGCCGAAGCGGCGTCGGCTGCCGGCGGCCCCGGGGCGCCGTGCCCGGTGGGCGACGAGCCCGCCCCCGCGTCGCGGCCTTCGGGCGGCGAAGCCGGCGGCGCGGGGGAGTCTGCGGCCGCCACGATCCGGGGCCCGGGGGACCTGGCAGAGCGGTCGGCTGTGGGCGTCCGCAGCCCGAGGTGGAGGAGGAGGGTTCCGGCGGTGGTGAGGATGGCGGCGGCAGCCAGAAGCCGTCCGCCGGTCCAACGGGAGGTGTTCACAGCAGCCTCGTGCCGCCCGCGTAGTCGGGCATGGCGGTCACGGGGTCGATGCGGACGGGTTTCCCGGGCCGGGGCGCGTTGATCATCTTTCCGTCTCCGAGGTAGATGCCCACGTGATGGATGAGGGAGTCGGCTGTGGGGCTGTAGCCGTAGAAGATGAGGTCGCCCGGTCGCAGGGAGGTGATCCCGGCTGACGCGGGGATCCGCCGGCCTACGCCGGCTTGGGCGGCGGCGGTGCGGGGGAGGTTGATGCCGGCTTTCGCGAACGCGTACTGGGTGAGCCCGGAGCAGTCGAAGCCGGTCACGGTGCGTCCGTCCTGCCCGCCCGGCGAGCAGCAGATCCCCGTCGTCGCCCCGCTGGGGCCGCCCCCGCCCCAGGAATAGGGCTGTCCCTGTTGGGCCAGGGCGGCTTGGATGACGGCGCCGACGTTCCCCGAGGGCAGGGTCGGGACCTTGCCCAGGGAGTCGTAGCGGTCGATGCCACTCATGACGTCGTCGACGTACGCCCACGACAGGTTGTAGGTGTGGATCGCCGCCCGAAGCTGCTCCCGGTCGGTGAGATCGCGGCCTTTGCCGCACAGGTAGATGCCGGCGGACAGGGCGGCGTCGTCGGCGTTGTGCGGGTTGACCACCTTGTCGCCGTTGCCGTCCTTCCCGTACGAGCGGAAGGTTTCGGGCAGGAACTGGAAGGGCCCGACCGCCCGTTCGTACTGGTCGTCGCCGTCCCACAGCCCGCCGTCGGTGTCGGTGATGGCGGTGGTGTTCCCGCCGGCTCCGGATCCGTCCAGGCGGGGGCCGATGATGGGCGGGGTGATGTCCCCGCTCGCGCCGACCGCGTGACCGGAAGCGTGATCGGACTCGATGCGGGCGATCCCCGCCAGGACCTGCCACCGCATCCCCTTGCACCCCGGCACATGCGCGGTGACCCCAGCCGCGCCGGTGAGGTAGGCGGTCAGCATCCGTTCCGGGATCCCGGCCTCGGCCGCGCTCACCGCCGCGGTGACCGGCCCCCCGCTCGACTGGCTCGCCGCCACCGACATGAACACCGTGGCCGTGCAACCCACGGCAGCCGACAGCAGCACCACACCGAGACATCCGAGCTTCTTCCAGGCCTTCACCGCTCACCACTGTTTGTGCGGTCGGCTTCGCGGCGACGCCGTGCGGCGTCCGCCTGTTCCTCGAAACGGCGACGCAACCGCTCCGCGTTGGCGGTGCTCGCGGTGTCGGCGGCCCGGGACCCGGGCGCGGGGTAGGGCGTGGATCGTGCGCCGCGCGTGTCGGCGGCGGGGGTGTACGGGGCTGCGCCGGAGGACGGGGGGGTGGGCGGGGG
>NZ_LGDE01000067.1 GCF_001279725.1 Streptomyces sp. WM4235
CGGCGCTTGCCGGGAAGCGGCGGGTGTCATTGATGACCGCTGGCCGCAGGCAATGAGGGGCGAAAATGCGCGGGTCAGCGTGGCCCGGCGACTATGAGTCCTTCCAGTTCGGAGTCGATTCTCGTGTGAGCCTGCGGCTCATCAGGTCGATCATCGCGAGGCGGATCATCGCCTCGGAGCGGTGTGGGTGGGTTTCGTAGTCGCGAGCGAGGCGGCGGTGGTTCATCAACCAGCCGAAGGGCCGCTCGACTACCCAGCGCCGCGGTATGGCCTTGAAGCCCTTCTGGCCCGGGTCACGGCGGGTGACCTCGACGTCGATGCCGAGGGCGGCGCCGTGATCGATGGCCTTGGTCCGGTAGCCGGTGTCGGTCCAGGCCTTGGTGACCCTGGGGTGGGCCTGGGCGATGTGCGAGAGCAGGTGGATGCCGCCGACGTTGTCGGAGACGCTGGCCTCGGTGACCCAGACCGCGAGGAGGAGGCGGAGCGTGTCGACGCCGATGTGGCGCTTGCGTCCTGCGATCTTCTTGCCCGCGTCGATGCCCTGGCCGGCGGCCGGGACGTTGGCGGAGGTCTTGACGCTCTGGGCGTCCAGCGCGCACGCGCTTGGTTCGGCGTCCCGGCCTGCGGCCTCCCGGACCAGTCGGCGGAGCAGGCCGTTGAGCTGGTCGAATACGCCGTCCTTCTGCCAGGCGGCAAAGTATCCGTAGACGGTTTCCCACGGCGCGAAGTCGTGGGGAAGATAGCGCCAGGGGATCCCGGTCCGGTCCACATACAAGACCGCGTCCATGATCCGTCGCAGGTCGTGCTCGGGCGGCGCGCCCGATGTCCAGACCCTTCCCTCGCCGCGCTCCCCGCCAGGCCGACAGAATGGGATCGAATAGTTCCCATCGGGCATCGGACAGGTCACTCGGAATACGACCGCTGTCGAGACATGTTTCGATAGTTCCGTCGGCAGACACGCAGCCACAGGGCGCAAACAGGGGTGAGCGGGGGCGCCTTGGGATCAGGCAGGAGCGAACGGGCGGAAACATGCCCATCAATGGCGTCAACCGTCCCTCACGTCACGGATAACGACCCTGACCTCAGCAGTCCCAGCCCACTCCGCTGCCCCAAAAGCTGCCAAACCCCTCTGCCAGGACAAAACGCTCTTTGAGAGGGTGTTTAGCGCCTTATTGGAGTCTTTTGTGATGATCTGAGGCTACGGTCGTTCGGGGCTGCTGTGGTTGTTGTGGTTCATGATGCGAAAGTGGCTGCCAGGCGGACGTCTTGCTCTGCCTCCTCCTGTTTCATCCCAAGCCGCCGGGTTTCACGCCGTGTGCTTCGGGCGCCGGTCCGCGCGCCCAAGGCAGGTGGGTAGTCCCAGACCATGTCTGAACGCCGCCGCTATCCGAGCGATCTGTCCGATGCCCGGTGGGAGTTGGTCGAGCCGGTTCTGACTGCCTGACGGGCCGAGCGCCGCGGCCGTGGACTGGACATCGGCCGGCCACTCGACCACGACCTGCGCAGCCTCCTGGACGCGGTCCTGTACGTGAACCGCACAGGGATCCCGTGGCGCTACCTCCCGCACGACTACCCACATTTTCTGTGGAATCAGACCTGTCAAGCGACGTCGAAGGTCACCCTGGTCGATTTACGCTGGCCCGCTGGGTCGAATGCCGGGAGACTCCTGTGCTGTGAACATGGGGATCTCTGGTTTCGAGCCGTCCTTCCTGATCGGGGTCGACGCGATTCGCCAGGCGCACGGCTCGCTCCTGGCTGCGCTCGCCGGTAGGCGGCTGACGGGGTTTGCGCTGGTGCGGTTTGCCGAAGACGGGGACTGGTTTGCCGACTGTCCGGTGGTGCTGGACTTCGACGGAATCCAGGTGGAGGTCTGTCACTGGAAGTTCGACGAGCTCTCGATCAGCTGGGACGCGATCGACACAGCAGTGACCATCACCGGGTGGGAGTCGTCGGAGCTCACGCCGCGGTGGTCTCACAGCGATGAACACCTCGAACCGTTCGTCGGCCAGGAACTGCGAGAGGTCACGCTCCTTGAGTGGCGGCCGGCGGAACGTGACCTGGCGGCTGGAACGGTGGCGGTGGAGTTCGTCTTCGCCAGCGGCTGCCTGCGGATCGTCAACGGCCTGGACGAGAACCGCATTGAGGTCGATGCGGCCCACCCGGATTACGTCCAACACAGGCTGGGCCGCTGAGCATTACTGTCCGGTCGGTCTCCGGTTGGTCTCGATGACCGGCAGCAGGGTGGCCTGCGCTGGGATGCCGATTTGCCGGGGAGTCGGCCCGGCGGGGGTGGGGACGTCGGTGAGCCGTGTCAGTAGCTGGTCGAGGGCGGCTTGGCCGTCGTCGACGGCGGCGCGTTCGTCGTCCGTCAGTGGGATGGCCGCGAACATCTTCTGCAGATTCTCCTTGGCCTCCAGGAGCTGACCCTTGCTGGAGGCCTTCGGGGTGTAGAAGTCGCAGCGTGCGCAGGCCATGCGGTGCTGGCACTGTTCGAAGAACGCGTAAGTGCACCAGCCGTGGCCGAGGTCGTAGTACTGCCAGGGGTCGCCGTTCGGCGGCGCCAGAAGCGACGGCGTCTCGGTCGACGAGGACTTCAACGGTGCGGACGTTGCGGGCGAAGTAGCCGGCGTCGTTGTAGGCCTTGGCCAGCCTGTTCGGAGTGATCTTTGCGTAGTGGGCGGTGGCTTCGGGAGTTCGGTGGCCAAGCCATTCCTGCAGTTCGAACAGGGTCATGGGCTCCTTGGCGTTGTAGAGCTGGCTGGCGATGGTCGAGCGGGCCCGGTGGAGGACGCGGACCACCCCCGGACCAAGGACGAAGCAGCCGGCTGCCTGCTGACCGAGCACTGCCCGCCCCACACCGACCCGGTGTACCAGGGCGTCCTGGAGGCGCTGTTCCGGCTGGCGGAGGAAATCCCGTACGGCCTCATCCGGATCATCGACAAGGGCTGAGCGCTCAGACCTGCGGCGGCGCCGCGCCGGGCAGTTCGCCGGCGAAGTCCCACCACTGCTGGATGGTCCACACGACAAGCCGGGAGCGGTCGGTGGACATCCGCAGCCAGACCTCCTCGCCGCCGGGCATGAGCGCCACTTCCACGTGCGGCTCGTCCCACGTGCCCAGCGCGTACATCCACCCGATGCCGTCGGGCCAGGTCCGGATCGCCGCCGTGCGCACGCTCAGCGCCGCGGCGAAGGCATCCAAGGCGGCCTTGGGTATCCGCACTTCCACCGGTTCCCGCTCGATCCCCGCCACCCAGACCCCCTGGTTCTGCGGCGAGACGCGACAGCCCGCCGTCGCGGATCAGCCTGCCAGACCTGCCCGCCACCGCCAGAGGGCGACAACATCCGTTGCCGCGAATCCGGACGTCAGGCTGTGAGGTCTACCAGCCTCACAGCCCGTTGCGCGAGGCGATGGCCGACGTTCGGCGCTCCGTCGCGGTGCTCGCCGCCCGGGTCCGGGACGCGCACGCCGCCCGCGTCTGGCTGCCCCTCGGGCACGGCAGCTGGGAGTCGTACTGCGCCGCGGAGTTCGGCATCAGCCGCGCCCAGGCGTACCGGCTGCTCGACGTCGCCCGCGCCCTCACCGCGATCCACGACGCCGTCGCCGCCGGCCCCGGCGTGTCTCGCACGCGAGACACCGACCCGGCCGCCGCGGCCGCCCTCGGCTACGGCCTGTCCCAGCGCGCCCTGATCGCCGTCTCCAGCCGTAGCGGCGACGTCGCGGAGCTGATCACCCGCCGACTCGCCACGCTCGCCCACAGTGGCCTGACGGACCTTGATGAGCCGACCGTGCGCGCCGTGGTCCGCCAAGCCGTCCGTGACGTCCGCACCGCGCCGCCCCCGGGCCCGCCGGTCCGCCGGCGGATCCCGCGCTCATCGAGCTGCGCCGCGTCGTCGACGGCCTCGCCACCACCCACCAGCTCGGGAGCTCATGCTCGAAGTCGCCCCGGCGTACCTGTCCGACAGCGATGCGGCCGACGTCCTCGCCCCGCTGTGCGACCAGATCGGCGAGACCCTCGACAACGGCCTCGCGGCCCGCCGTTACGCGATGTCCGGGGATCGCCGCGCCCTGTCTGGCACCATCCTGTAGCCCGACGATCCCGGCTGCGCCTATGTGGCACACAGCCCGTTTCCCCAGGTCGACGCGGTGCGGCTTGAGGGTGTGAGGTGTGAGGCGAGGGCCTTCGGCGACGGTGCCGTCTGACAGAGGATCCTGACCATTTGCCAAGTGATCGTGACGACCTGTTCGCCCGTCGGGTGAACAGGTCAGGCGCATCACGCAACCCGGTCCGGATGTGGCCGAAGCCGGGCGCTGAGGACTGTCTCGGCATGGAGATCGGCCTGGTCCAGGCCCGCACCAAGTCCTTCGGTGAGACGGTAGAAGAGCCCGCGCATTCCCAGCGGTCCGGTCTCGTCGGTGTCCGGTTGGGCGCCAAGCGCCCGCAGTTCGGAGTCGAAGCGGTGAGGGTCCCGGCCGGTGCGGTGCCGGGGCTCGATGCCCAGGAGGGTGTGCAGACCGGTCACCAGCTGCCCGTTCTCGGCATAGCGGAAGTCCACGAGGGGTTTCTCATTAACGTGCAGGGACAGAGCTGCCGTCCCCGCCGAGAGCTCGCCGAGCAGGTCATCGTCCTCGACGCACAGCCAACTGCCGTGCTCCCATACCCACGCCCACGACCCGTACCGGCCGGCGGTCACCACGTAGGCGTCGTCCTCGTAGAGGATGTCGTCGAAGTCCTCGTCGAAGCCCTCCTGGGTCCGCTCAGCGAGCGTGGCGGGGTCCGCCCCCATCCGCTCCAAGAGCTGCCGCGGAGTGAGGTCACGGGCAAAGGTGACGCTCACCAGCGGCAGGTCCGCCCCGTACATCCAACCCAGGCCACTCATCCGTACTCCTCCACGCATCGATCGACTTTCCCCCGCGAGGCTAGACGGCCAGTGCGACAGATCAGCCCCCTGCCGATTCGGGGCGTAGGATCAACTGACAGCGAAGGCGGGCCGTTTGCCATCGAACTTGGACTGATGGCTGTTTGTGTCACTGAAGATGGACCGCCGCAGGTCAGTGAGGTGAAGGTCGGCACGGGCACAGGTCAGCGGATGGACCGCAGACGTACCCGGGCCGACCCGCTCTCGGAGCGTGCCGTACGTGAGCCAGCTGTGCTGCGGGCGGGCTCCACGCTCGCTGAACAGAGCTCGCGTTGTGGCCCTGGACTGCGGTAACGCCTCTCATAACGCCGGGTGGGGACGCTCCGCCTGCCGCGTGGCGGGTCAGTACAGCTTGTTCACGGCGGTCCGCAGGGTGTTCTTCCATTCGGTGACCGGCGGGTCCCCCCAATAGCTCTGCCACATGTTCAGGGTGACAGTGTCTCCGTCGCGGCCGACGCCCCAGAGGTAGTTGAAGTGCGGGCGGTCGGACGCCTCGGCGTCGAAGGTGTACATCCCGTGCAACGTCGCCCCTTCCTCCACTTCGAGTACGCCGTGGTCGTAACCGGTGGCGGTCACCCCGGGTTCCTGCGGACGGTTCGCGCACTCGGCGTAGCTCTTACGGGTCTCTTCCGCGAAGGTGATGGCTTCCGCTTCGGTGGCGAAGACCACCACCTTCTGCTCGGCGTAGGCGGTCTCCGCGGTGCTGAAGTCCCGGTGCCAGACGTTTACCTCGGGCATGCCTTCCGGCCAGTTCGCCAGACACTCGTGGGACATGCCCCAGCCCCGCGCGACCGGTGCAGCGCGCCACGACTCGGTCTTGGGCAGGTCGGAGATGTACAAGGTCCCCGGCCGAGGCCGCCACTGGTCGGCGCTCGCCGCCGGCCCAGATGCCACTGCTACCGCCACCACCGCGGCCCCCATTGCTATACCGGTCCCGCGCATTCGCCCTCGTACCCCCATGATGTGCTCCTTCCCCCGAAGTGTTCCGATCGCTTGCCGACCCTTTGCCGGGCGGCGACTGCACTGGATTCCAGAGTGGGGCGACAACGTCTCCTGAGCCGGGGCCTTCGGTAGCGGTGACCTAAAGACCATTCCCACTGGCCGAAAGCGACGAACTGGTTCAGGGAGGAGGTCACAGCTCCGGCGAGCAGGGGCTCCAGTCGCACAAGGAGGAGATCGAGCAGCGGCGGGCCGAGGGGCTGCCGGTGGAATCCTCCGCCGGGACGATGACGCGGGAGCGGCGCGAGCAGCTGGAGGACATCGACCCATCCTGGTGCCCGGCGTGAGCGGCTGCCCTGGCAGCGCTCCTTCCACCTCGTCCGCCAGCACCTCGACGGCGGTCAAGCGCTGCCGACCACGGCGGGCGAGGTCATGCGCCAGGGCGAGGACCTCGGCCGGTGGGTCACCTCCGTCCGATACGGATGGGACCAACTCACCGGCGTCCAGCAGTGGATGTGCGAACAGATCCTCGGCATCGAACCCGCCACCGAGGACGAGAAGCCGAAACCGCGCACCAGCCAGGCCGACAAGTGGCCATGCACTACGCCGCCGCCCGGTACTTCGCGCGCGAAGGCCACCTCACGGTGCCGCGCAAGCACATCGAGACCATCGCCCTCGGCGGCGACGGCCAGGCGCAGCGGGACGTCCCGCTGAAACTCGGAACGTGGGTCGACAACCAACGCCGCCGGGCCACCACCCTGACACCGGAGCGGATGGAGCAACTCTCCAAGGTCGGGATGAGGTGGGCGTAGCCGCGCTCACGAGCAGCCGGGCTGGACAGGGTGTTCCTGTTCAGCCCGGCTGCTGCGTGGTCAGCCGAAGTCGAGCATGTCCTGGTGCAGAGCTGGCGTACGCGGGGAGGGACTCAACGGGGCGCGGGCGCGTGGCCCTGCTGGCCGGTCTCCCAGCGTGCGATCAGCTCCGCCTTCCAACCCTTCTCCGCAGGCCATGGAACGCCCCATTCGGCGAGCTGGGCACGCGTCCATCCGCCCTTGGGCGTGCGGGCGGCGTCGATCTCTTCAGGTGACGCCAGTACAGACATGTGGGATCAACGAACGACAGGGCGTAGGTGTCACCCGCCGACCGGTCAGGGTGTGTCGCCGAACCAGTCCCCGCGGCGCCGCTCGCCGGGGCGCAGGTCGTACAGGGCTCGGCCGCCGGGTGCCGAACTTTCCGATCTCGGTCATCAGCGTGGCGCCGGTCTGAATCTCGTCCCGGCACATGCATCGGAGGTCGATGTCAGCCCGGGCAGGAGCCGGCGCAGAGGGAGCCGATGGTGTAGGTCCCCGCGAGATTTCCCCTGGTGCCGGCGGTGGGGCTGCCGAGCCGCTTAGTATTGTTCAGGGTTTGGGAGGAGGGGGCCTTGCGATTTGGGGGGTTGATTACGGATCGGGTGTTATG